>CALVZA010000060.1 GCA_944372415.1 uncultured Bacilli bacterium | reverse complement strand
GTTAATTTAGTAGAAAAAGTAGAAATTGATAATGATAATAATATTAAATTGTACTTTAAGTTTCCAGAATTAACATCATATTTAAGGTGATTTTTTTAAAAACTTTTGTTTACCAAAAAACTTGCAACCATCATTTTAGTTTACCAAAAAACTTGTAAGGGGGGTAACTCTTCCATTTTTAAGTTATGGTGGAAGTAGCTTATTAGTTAGTATGGCTAGTATTGGTATTATTTTAAATATAAGTAGGAATTAAATATTAGAAAACTAATTGATATTAAAATAAATTTGTGGTTGAAATTTTCGACTATAATAAAAAAATAGTTATAGTGAAAAAATATATTTTATTAATAGTAATAATTAAAGAGTTGAATTAATATATATAGGTTGTTATAATTTTATTAAGGTGTATTTATGAAAAATAAAAGATTTAAAATGATAGACGAAAATTTTATTTGCGATGTATGTAATAAGAATGTATCAAAACTAGAATATACTGCTAGAGATCATTGTCCTTATTGTTTATCAAGTAAACATTTAGATATTAATCCTGGAGATAGAAATGCTAATTGTGGTGGAATACTTGTACCAATTGATATTGAAAAAGGGAAAAAAGATACATTTAAAATAATTTATAAATGTTCTAAATGTGGTATTCTAAAAAAGAATAAAGTAGCGATTGATGATAATTATGATAAAATATTAGAAATCATGAGTTCAAATAAATAAACTCTTTTTTTATATAATAATTTGAATTATGCAACTAAATTTATACAAAAAGAAACTAAATTTAGGTTGTTCTACTAATATTAAATAGACTATAATTTCGTTAGAGGTGAAGAAAATGAGGTTTTGTGAGAAATTAACAAAAATTCGTAAAGAAAAAAATTTAAGTCAAGAAGCATTAGCAGAAAAGCTAGGTATGTCAAGGCAAGCAATAAGTAAGTGGGAAAGTGGAAATAGTTATCCGGATATGGCTACTTTAATTAAAGTTGCTAAAGTATTAGATTGTACATTAGAAGATATAATAGATGATGATGCAATAGGTAATAATAAATTTGAAAAGAATGATAAGTTCAATATTAATAAATGGATTAAAGAAATTTTAGATTTTATTACTAGAACATATAATATGTTTTGGAGTATGAAATTTAAAGAAAAAATTAAATGTATTTTTGAATTAGCAATAATAGTTTTAATATTATTTTTGGTTTCTACGTTAGTAGGTATTTTTCTTAAAGAAACTATATTTCAAATATTTACATTTTTACCTTACCCTATATATAGTTATTTTTCTTCAATATTTAAAATGTTATATGTAATTTTTGCTACTATTATAAGTACGATAATATTTATACATTTATTTAAAATAAGATATTTAGATTATTATGTAACTGTTGAAGATGATGAGGTAGAAGAAAAGCAAATAGAAAAAGATAAAACAGAAAATAAAAATTCTAATAATAAAGTTTATAAAGAAAAAAAGCAAGAAAAAATAATAATTAGGGATCCTAAACATACTACTTATTCATTTTTTTCTGGATTAGGTAAAATAGTAATGTTTTTATTAAAATTAATTGTAATTTTTATATTATTTGTTGCAGTATTAAGTTTTATATTTTTATCATTTTCTGCAACAGTATCTGTTATTTGCTTAAAATATGGATTATGTTTTTTAGGAATATTAATATTTGTAATTGGGTTACTTTCTATAAATTATTGTTTTATAGAACTAATGTATAGGTTTATATTTAATAATAGATATAATTTTAAGAGAATATTTATTATATTTATTATTGGTTTATTAGTATCTGGAATAGGAACAGGTATAACTTTTACTGAAATATCTAAATTTGATTATAAGGACGATTATAAAAATGTAGTATTAAAATTAAAGATGAAAGATAATTTAATATATGATGAACTAGAATATTATAGCTATGATGATAAAGTTATAATTGATAATAGTGTTAATGATATTTTAATAAGTGTTGATTATATTGAAGGATATACACCTGTACTTAGAGAAAGTTATGAAAATACTTATTATGTTGATGTTGAAGTTAATAATTTTAATATTATAAAAGAAGTATTAAATGATATTAAAAATAAAAAGATAAAAAATTATAGTTCTTATCCATATGTTATAAAGTCTATTACATTATCTCAAAAAAATTATAATATGATAAAAGATAATATTAAGTTGAATAACGAGTAAAATAATGTAAATATTATTGAATTTATTAATGCATAATGATAAAATTAAGTTAGGTGGTAGTAATGAAAAAAATTAGTTATGAAATAATAAAAAATTTTGTTTATTGCTATTTAATTAACTAGATACTTTTTAAGTACTAGTTTTTTATTTTTTGGAGGGTAGTATTATGAAGAAAAAACAAATAGAAGATAGCAAATTGAGGTTAATGGTGTTTAAAAGTGCATTAGAATTGGGAAAAAAGATAGATAAACATTTATTAGAAATGTATAATCTAGATGATGAAGAATATACTTTTATGGTTCCTATTAAAGAAATTTTTTTTAATGATGGACATATGAAAATAGAAATAGAAGAAACGGTAAGAGGTAAAGATATGTTCTTGTTAACTGATATAGGTAATTATTCTATTACTTATGTTATGCATGAGTTTATTAATCATACTAGTCCTAATGATTTGGTAATTCAATTAAAAGATGGCATAGGAGCTTGTAATAGTCATGCTGATAAAATTAATATTATTATGCCTTTATTATTTGCTGGTAGACAACATAGAAGAAATACACGTGAAAATTTGATGTGCGGACAATTTTTACACGAACTTGATATGAATTCTCACGTTAAAAGTATTATAACTTTTGATGCACATGATCAAGGTGTAGAACACGCTTTACATGATACTGAGTTTGATAATTTTTATCCTACTAATACAATATTAGATTCATTAATTAATGATTTATCAATAGAAGATTTAAAAAATATTGTATTTGTTGCTCCTGATAATGGAGCAACTGGTAGAAGAAATGTTTATTTAAATTCTTTTCAGTCAAATCATATTAATAGAGAAGCGGGGAGTTTTTATAAACAAAGAGATTATAATCATTTAGTTAATGGTAAGTATCAAGTTGTATCACATGATTATTGTGGTAATGAAAATTTAAAAGGAAAAACTGCTATTATAAGTGATGATATGATTGCTAGTGGTGGTAGTATGTTTGATGTTGTTGATGAATTAAAAAAACGTGGAATAAAAAAAGTATTTATTCTTGTAACTTTTGCTCTTTATACGGAAGGAATAGAAAAGTTTAATAAATATTATAAAGATGGTTTAATTAATGGGGTTTATACTACTAATCTATCTTATATTCCAGAAAATTATAAGAAAGAGGAATGGTTACATGTTTGTGATTGTTCAAAAACTATTGCTCAAATTATATATAATATACATAAAGATTTATCTATTTCTACATTACTTAGGGATAAATCAGAGCCTATTAAATTATTAGAAAAGAAATTTGGTGATGAAAATGTATGATCTTATTGTAGTTGGAATGGGGCCTAGTTCTATATTTTTGGCTTACGAACTCATTCAAGTAGGTAAACATAAAAATATTTTGCTTATAGATCAGGGAAAAAGTGTTGAGAAAAGATTTTGTCCTATTTCAAAGGGGAAAAAATGTTTGAATTGTAAACCTAAATGTAATATTACTTGTGGGTTTAGTGGAGCAGGAGCATTCTCTGATGGAAAACTTAATAGCTATCACATGACGTTAAGGGAAGATGGAGAAGATATTTATTTAGGTGGTAATGGTGGTAGCTATTTAAAAGAATATTTATCAGAAACTGAGATAAATGAATTATTAACTTATACGGATAACATATATTTAAAATTTGGAGCAGATAAAAAATTATATGGTAATAAATATTTAGATGAAATAAAAAAAATTAAGAATAAAGCTAAAAAAGAAAATATTGATTTAGTAAGTTTTCCTATAAGACATTTAGGTACTGAAAAAGCACATATTTTATATGCCAAAATAGAAGAGTATTTAAAAGAGAATAATATAAATATGTTATTTGAAACAGAAGTAGAAGATATTATTGTTGAAAATAATAAAGCAATTGGAGTTAAGACAAAAAATTTAATTGATGGAACAAATGAAGAATATATGGGTAGTAATATTGTTTTAGCAGTTGGAAGAAAGGGAGCAAGATTTTTAAGCGATTTATGTAATAAGCATAAAATTGAAACTAAGTTAGGTAGTGTTGATATTGGAGTTAGATATGAACTTAGTGATGAAGTTATGAAAAATATTAATAAGTATATGTATGAAGGTAAATTTATAGCAAGACCATATCCTTATGGAGATAAGGTAAGAACATTTTGTCAAAATCCTAGTGGCTATGTTTCAAGTGAAGTATATGAAAATGGTTTAACTTTAGTTAATGGACATTCTTATAAAGATAAGAAAAGTACTAATACAAATTTATCTATATTAGTTTCCCATCACTTTACTTATCCTTTTGATAAACCAATTGAATATGGCGAAGATGTTGCAAGAAATGTAAATAGACTTGGTGGTAATGCAATAATGGTACAGAGACTTGGAGATATTTTAAGAGGAAAGAGAACTTGGGAAAGTGATTTAGAAAATAATAAAATAAAACCAACACTTATAAGTGCAGTTCCAGGAGATATTACTTTTGCGTTAGGTTATAGAACTATGACAGATATTTTAAATTTTATTAAAAGTATGGATAAAATTGTTGAAGGTTTTGCAAATCCAGAAAATTTATTATATGCCCCAGAAGTTAAATTTTATTCTAATGAAGTTGTATTAAATAAGGATTTAGAAACTAATATTAAAAATTTATATTCTATTGGAGACGGTGGAGGTTTAACAACAGGATTAATGATGGCAAGTGTAAGTGGTGTTAAATTAGCAAGAATATTAAGTAAGAAAATAAACTAATTTTTAGAAATGGTTATAAAAATATTTAACTATTTCTTTTTTTTTGATATAATTGATTTTGAAGAGTAGGTGGAATATGAGACGTTTAGTACTTTTAATAAGTATTTTAATGGTTACTAGTGCGTGTACTAACCTAAAAAATATTGATTATAAGGATAATATAAATGATACTATTATAGCAAATAAAAATAATAAAATTTATAATCATATAGGTAATGGATATAAATATTACTTACCTAAATATATGAATATAAAAAATGTTATTAACTATAATGAAAAGATAAATAGTAATGATTATACCTATTATTTATATGTTGATATAGTTAGTTATTTTAATAAAAAAGATATAAATTTAGAAAAGAAATGTGATACAAGTTATAAATTTAATAATGGTAATTTAAATGGCTATTTGTGTATTAATAATATAAATAATGAATACTTAGTTGAAATTGTTTATAATTATGCTAAAATAGAAGTGAAAGTAGAAAAAAATGATTTAAATGAGGCTATTAATAATAGTATAATAATTTTATCTACTATTAAATACGATGATGATTTGATAGAGCATTTAATAGGAAAGGATAAAATTGATAATAGTGAGGAAACATTAAATATTTTTGGTGATAATAAAGGTAATGAAGACTTTATAGATGTCATAGAAGAATATGATAATTATGATGAGAAAGAAAATGATATACCTGATTTTGATGTTATAAATTAGAAAGGAAGACTTTTATGGGATTATTAGATAAAGTAAAAGGAATATTATTTGACGAAGAAGAGATAGAAATTCCTGAAATAAAAAAAGAGCCAAAAAAAGAAACTAAGAAAGAAATAAAAAGAGAACATTTGGAAGAAGAAAATCCAATAAAGGAATTAAAAGTACCTAAAGATGATTTTAGTGATAGAGAATATAGATCAGAATCTACTTTTACTTTTCCTATTGATTTTGAAGATGAAGAACCAGTTAAAGTTCAAGAAAAACCAAAAGTTGAGTCACCTAAACCTATTAGAAGACCTGAAAAGAAAGAATATGAAAAAAGAGATTATAGTGATTTTTTAAATAAAAAAGATGAAAAGAAACATTTTAAACCAACTCCTATTATATCTCCTGTATATGGTGTTTTGGATCAAAATTATAAAAAAGAAGATGTAATAGTTAAAAAAGATATATTAAGAAGTCCTAAGGAATTAACTATAGAAGAGGTTAGAAAAAGGGCATTTGGTTCTTTGGAAGATGATTTAGAACAAAATTTAACAAATACAAAAGAAATAAAAGTAACAGAAGAAATAAAGTTAAAGAAAGAGAAAATTATTGAAAAAGTAGAAAAACCAATTGATAAATTAAAGACTATAGGTGAACTTATAGAAGAAGATAATAAAAATATTGATATTCCAGAAATTGATAGTATAGAAGATGAAGATGTTGAATATAATAAAAATGATACTGATATTATTGATATTCCATCGAATTCTATAGATGATTTGTTAAATAGAGAAGAAACAAAAGAAGAAATCAAGAAAGAAAGCATTAATGAGATAGATGATATTGATGATGACGAAGCAGATTTATTTAGTTTAATTGATTCAATGTATGAAGAAAAGGGAGAATAGTTATGACTATAGTAGAGATGTTGCCAGTAATTATATATGTATTACTAATAATATTACTTATTATATTAATTATATTAGGTATTAAGTTAATTGGTGTTATTAATAAAACTGATAAACTTATTGTAGATGTGCAAAATAAAGTAAATTCTTTTAATGGAATATTTAAAATAATTGATGTTGTTGGAGAAAAATTATCTTTTGGAGTTAATACTATTGTAGATAGTATAATTAATTTAATAAATAAAATATTTAGAAAAAGAAGGGATGATGATTATGAGTAAAAATTTAGGAAAAGTAGTTGCAGGTATTGGAATAGGGGTAGGACTTGGTATGTTGTTTGCTCCTGAGAAAGGTGCTGAAACTAGAAAAAAATTAAAGAGAAAAATAAATGATATGTATGAAAGTATTAAAGATATTGATAAAGAAGATATTAAAAAGAGCATTGAAAAGCAATTGAAAGATATAAAACGTGAACTTGAAGATTTAGATAAAGAAAAAGTTTTAAAAGTTGCTAAAGAAAAAGGAAATCAAATTGTTAAGAAAAGTGAAGAATTATACAAATTGGCAGTAAAAAAGGGTACTCCAGTGTTAGAAAAGGCTGCTGATGATATTCGTTTAACTGCTATAGATGTATTAAATTCAATAACAGAAAAATTAGAAAAGAAAGCAAAATAAAATACTATTAATTTAGTGTTTTTTTTGATACAATGTTTTAGAAGGTGATAAAATTGATTGAATATAATAGAAAAATGACAGTTATAGATTTTATTTTGGATATTATTAGTACTATATTAGTTAATATGATAGTTATTATTATGGCTACTAAAATATTTAAAAATATATATGTTGATAATATTTTATATACTTTTATTGTTTCAATTCTTTTAATGTTATTTAATAAATGTATAAAACCTGTATTAAGTTTTATAATGTTACCTATAAATATATTTACGTTAGGAATAACTTATCCATTTATAAATGTTTTTTTATTAAAATTAATAGGTTTAATATTAGGTGAACATTTTATCTTAAGTGGTTGGTTTTCTGCATTTTTTATATCTATATTTATATCAGTTATGACTATATTAATAGATGGTATTATTGGTAAAGAGATAAGGAGAGTTAGATAATGAATCCAGTTATTTTTAGTATTGGTAGTTTTCAAATAAGATGGTATTCTGTAATAATGTTAATTGCATTTTTAGTTGGTAGTTTTTTTATAAGTAGAGAAGTAAAAAGATTTGATATAGAAAAAGATTTTATATTTAATTTATTATTTTGGACTTTAATATTTAGTATATTTGGAGCAAGGATATATTATGTTATATTTGATTGGGAATATTATAGTGCTAATATAAGTGAAATTTGGAAAATATGGAATGGTGGACTTGCTATACATGGTGGTATAATTGCTGGTTTATTAACTATTATTGTGTATACTAAAAAGTATAAGGTTAGAACTTTAAGATATTTAGATTATATAGTTGTTGGTTTAATAATAGGACAAGCAATTGGAAGATGGGGAAATTTCTTTAATAGTGAAGCTCATGGTATTGCTACTAGTTTAGAACATTTACAAAATTTACATATACCACAATTTATAATAGAGGGAATGAAGATAAAAGGAGTTTATTATACGCCAACGTTCTTTTATGAATCTATATTTTGTTTATTAGGTTTTATTTTCTTATTAATTATTAGAAGAAATAAATATATTAAGGTTGGTACTCCTACAGCACTTTATTTAATTATTTATGGAGGTATTAGATTTTTTATAGAAAAGTCTAGAACTGATGCTTTGATGTTTTGTGGATTTAAAATTGCAATGATAGTTTCTGTTATAATGGTTATAATTGGAGTAATAATGATTATTATTAATAGTAAGAAAGGTAAATTTGAAGATCTTTATAATGATAAAAATAATAAAGATGCAATTAGGTTTTAAGGTGATTTATGATATATGATGTTATTATAATAGGACTTGGAGCAAGCGGAGTAGCGGCTTCAATATATGCTAAACGAAGTGGTTTAAATGTTGCGGTTATTAATTATGGAACTCCAGGAGGCATAATTAGTACTTCAAGTATAGTAGAAAACTATCCTGGTTTTAAAAGCATAACGGGAATGGACTTGGCAATAAAATATTTTGAACATTTTAATAGTTTAGATATTCCATTATTCAATGAAGAAGTTATAGATATTAAAGATGGAGATATAAAAAAAGTTATTACTAGTAAAAAAGAATATAGTGCTAAAAAAATTATAATATGTAGTGGTAGGAAACCTAGAAGACTCGATATAAAAGATGAAGAAAAGTATTTAGGACGTGGTATTAGCTATTGTACGGTATGCGACGGTAATTTATATAAAAATAAAAATACATTAGTAGTTGGTGGAGGAAATAGTGCTTTAGAAAGTGCGTTATATTTATCGGATATATGTAATAATGTTTATTTATTAGTAAGAAAATCTAATATAATTGGTAGTATTTCTTTAGTAAATCAATTAAAAGACAAAGAAAATGTAAGAATTATTTATGATAGCTGGTTAGAAGAATTATTAGTAAAAGATAATAATATATATGGAGTAAAAACAAATAAAGAAGAATTATTAGTTAACGGAATATTTGTTAATATTGGTTATGAACCTAGTGTTAGTATTTTTAAATCATTAAATATAGAAATGGAAAAAAATTATATTATAGTTGATAAAAATATGGAAACTAGTGTTAAAGGTATTTATGCTGCTGGAGATATTATAAAGAAAGATTTATATCAGTTGGTTACGGCTGTAAGTGAGGGTGCTATTGCTGCTAATAGTGTGTATAAAAGTATTAAATTATAATACTTTTTTTTATTTGTTATTCTTTTTTTTAAAAATCGACATATTATATAAAAGGAGGGTAAATATGATCGATGGATTAAATAATTATAGATGTTCTCCATATTGTTCTACACAACCTTGTTCAGGTCCAACGGGGCCAACGGGTGCAACAGGACCAACAGGGCCGACAGGGCCTCGAGGATTTGCAGGAGCGACTGGATCTCAGGGTGTACAGGGTATACAGGGAGTGCCAGGTCCAATGGGACCAACAGGTCCACAAGGTGTACAAGGAATACAGGGTACTCCAGGAGCAACAGGACCACAGGGATTAATAGGACCAACAGGACCGATTGGACCTACTGGACTACAAGGTCAAACTGGAGCGACTGGTGCAACAGGCCCAACAGGACCTACTGGACCAACAGGTGCTTCTATAACTTTAACTATTGGAACGGTTTCTACAGGTGCTGCAGGATCAGCAGCTTCGGCAACAATAACTGGTAGTGCTCCAAATTATGTCTTAAATTTGACAATACCACAAGGACCAACAGGACCACAAGGACTTCAAGGTAGTATAGGACCAACAGGAGTAACAGGACCAACAGGGCCGACAGGGGCTACTGGACCACAAGGGTTAACAGGAACTACAGGTACTGCTGGTGCAACAGGACCAACGGGACCAACAGGGCCAACTGGTGTAACAGGGCCAACAGGACCTACTGGACCAACAGGTGATACTGGACCACAAGGGTTAACAGGACCTACTGGACCAACAGGTGATACTGGACCACAAGGGTTAACAGGAACTACAGGTACTGCTGGTGCAACAGGACCAACGGGACCAACAGGACCGACAGGTGCAACAGGACCAACAGGGCCAACAGGACCGACGGGACCAACGGGGCCAACAGGAGAAACAGGACCAACAGGACCATAAAGCAAAGTTTAAATACTTTTGCTTTTTTCGTTTTACAAATTTTATTTAAAACATATAATTTATGTAGGAGGAGAAAATGAATAAATTAAAAGTTTGTGTTTATGCTATATGTAAGAACGAAGAAAGTTTTGTAAAAAGATGGGTAGAAAGTATGAGTGAGGCTGATGAGATTTATGTATTAGATACAGGTTCTAGTGATAATACAGTTTCAGAATTAACTAAATTAGGGGTTAATGTAAAAACTGAAATTATTAATCCTTGGCGTTTTGATGTTGCTAGAAATAAATCTTTAGATATGGTTCCGCTTGATACTGATATATGTGTTTGTACAGATTTGGATGAAGTTTTCGTTTCTGGTTGGAGAGAAAAATTAGAAAAAAGTTATATTAAAGGTAGTAGAGTTAATTATACTTATAATTGGCATATTAATAATCAAGGTAAGCCTGATGTTAGTTTCACATTAAATAAAATTCATCCAAGAATAGGGTATCATTGGACGCACCCTATTCATGAAGTTTTAACTTGTGAAGGTGAAGAAAAAATAGTTAATATTATGGATATAGTAGTAAATCATTATCCAGATAGTACTAAATCTAGAGGTAGTTATTTAGAACTTTTGGAGTTATCAGTTAAGGAAGATCCAGAAGATGATAGAAATATGCATTACTTAGGCAGAGAATATATGTATTATGGTAAATGGGAAGAATGTATAAATACTTTAAAAAAACATTTAAGTTTAAAAAGTTCTAATTGGAATTTAGAAAGAGCTGCTAGTATGCGTTTTATTGCAAGAAGTTATATTAGTTTACATAATGAAGTAGAGGCAGAGTATTGGTATAAAGAAGCAATTAAAGAGGCAAGTAATATAAGAGAGGCTTATGTTGAATTAGCAATGCTTTATAATAAACAAAAAAGATGGTTAGATAGTATTAATTATTTACTTTTAGCATTATGTATTAAAGAAAAAGAATTAGTTTATATTAATGAAGTATTTTGTTGGGACAGTACTATAGATGATTTAATGAGTATAAATTATTTTAACTTAGGGCTATATGATTTATCATTATTTCATATAAATAAGGCTTTAGAATATGATAAAACAAATACTAGATTAATTGAAAATAAAAAAATTATTGAAAATATGAATAAGTAGATACTTTTTTATGAGTATCTTTTAGTAAAAATAATTAATTGACAAACAAAAAAACAAGAGCGTTATCTAGAACGGCCTCTTGTTTTTTCATTGTCATATTCATTATAAAAATTATTTTCATTATATATCATATTAGAATATAACATAGTATTTGAAATTTGTTCGTTGTTGTTTAAATTATTATTTATGTTATTTTGTTCTTGTGTATTTTTATTTTGTTTATTTTCTTCATTTTCTTTCTTTTTATTTAATTCATTTTCTAGATTTATTTGTTCTATTTCTTTAATTTTTTTATCATTTTCAAGTATTGTTTTATCTATTTTTGAATTCAATATATTAGTTTTATTTATTTGATTAATTAATTTATTTTCTATAGTTTCTATTTCACTAAAATAGTTATAAAATTCATTTGAACTTAGATAATCATTATAATCATTTGTAAATTCATTTTTAAAAATTCTTATTTCATTTAATGTTTTATTTATATCATTTTTAGTAAAATTTAAAGAAGATTTTTCTTTTAGTAAATCTAATTTATAATTATTACTCGGTATTATAGTATTAGTTGTTATTACTCTTAATTTATTTCTTAAATTATTAAATATTTGTTCAGGAGTTAAATTATTATTTGAATCTTGACTTAATCTAATAGCAATATGTTTTAGGTGTAAATTATTTTTTATTTCTGTATTTCCTAAAAAATATTTTGTTGTTATTTTTTCTTTAGGTACTATATTTTTTACTTTATTTTCGTAAGATGAAATAGATATTTGAAATTTTAAAAGTTTATCTTTGAATTCAAATATTTTGTCATTAAATGAGTCCATTTTTATTTCGTCATTATCTTTTTTATTTTTTAATTTTTCTATATTATTTTTTTTATCAGTTAATTTATTATTTAAATTATCATTTTTATTATTTATATATGTTATTGTTTCTGTATAATCTAATTTATCAGAAAATTCTTTATATAATTCTTTTATATATTTAGAATTATTAGTTTCTTTTTTTAAATTATCTATGTAGTCTTTTAAATGTTTAGGTTGAGTTTTGGATAAAGAGTATGCTATAGAAATTATGCTTCCGTCTTTTATCATATTTATTCTATTTATTATTTCTGTAATTTCTTTTTTATTTTTATTTGTTTTTGTTATTAAATTATTTATGTCATTTATATCATTAGTATTTTCTAATTCTTTATTTATTCTATGAATTTCCATATCTAATTCATGTAATGAGTCATAATCTTTTTTTATTTTTTTATTTATTGTTTTTATAAATTCTTGTTTTCCTAAATTTATATAATTTTCTTTTTCTTTATTTTGTTCGTCTGATTTTTTTTGTTCATCGAGTTTTTGTTGTTTTTCTAATTTCTTTTTTTCTTCTTTTAATTTTTTTTCTTTTTCTTCTTTTGGATTTTTAACTTCTATAGATTTTTCTTTTTTTGTGTTTTCTAATTCATTTTTTTTGTTTTCTTCTTTATTTTTTGTATCTTTTTTATTTTCTTCAATTTTGTTTTCTGTATTTTTACTATCACTTTTTGTTTCTTTATTATTATTTACATTTCCAGTAGCTTTAGTACTTTTTAAATTTTGATTATTATTTTTATTTTTTATATTAGTTTCTTTTTTATCTTGTGATTTTTCTTGTAACCCTTTATTTTGTCCAGTAGTATTTTCTAATTTATTAGTATTATTAGATTTTGTTTGTTCATTATTTTTAATATTTTTTTTGTCTTCATTATCTTTTTTATTTTCTTCAAGTTTTTTTTGTTCATCTAACTTTTTTTGTTCTTCTACCTTTTTCTCCTGCTCAAGTTTTTCTTTTTCTAGTTTCTTTTTTTCCAATTTTTGTTTTTGTTTGTTTTTATCAATTTCATTTTTCTTTTTTAAATCTTCAATTAGTTGTTCATTTTGTTTTTTTTTGATAGTATCTAATGCTTTAGGATTTAATATATTTTGTTTATTAGAATTATTCTTTTTATTTAAGTTTATATCTATAGTTTCTTTTGTTTTAATTGCAATAGATTTTGTTTTAATAACTTTTCTTTTATTAATATTTAATTCTTGTATTTTCTTTGCTGCTATAAAGTCTTGTTCTTGTTTTTTTCTTATATTATTTATTTCTTCTTGTTTTTTCTTAAGTGCCTCTAACTCTTTTTTTTTCTTTTTTACAAGTTCTACATAATATAATCTTAAATATTTAAAATAATCATTTACGTCTTTTTTATTAGAATTCATAATACCACCTGGTTTTATTATAACATAATCATTTTGTTTTAAATCAAATAAGTTTATAATTTGTTTACATTTTAATTAAGTTTTTATTTTATTTAGTTGTTTGATAAAATATAATATTATATAGAAGGTGTTTTGTATGCTTAAAAATGTAATGGACGTTAAAGTTAATTATTATTTTTTAGATAGTGGTAGTGATATTACAATTGTTTTACTCCATGGTTGGGGACAAAATGTTGATATGATGAAACCGATTGGTGATAAGTTAAAAAGTAATTATAATATATTAAATATTGATTTACCAGGTTTTGGTAAGTCTAGTGAACCTAAATTTGTTTGGTCAATGAATGAATATGTAAAATGTATTAATAAGATAGTTAATGATTTGAACTTACATAAGATAGTATTAGTAGGACATTCTTTTGGCGGTAGAATTAGTTTATTATATTCATCTATTTATGATGTTTATAAGTTAGTATGTTTAGCAAGTCCTTTTTGTAAAGAATTAAATAAATTACCTTTTAAAACAAAAGTATATAAGTTTTTAAAGAAAGTACCAGGGTTAAGATGGGTTAGCAATATAATGAAAAAACATATTGGTTCAACTGACTATAAAAATGCAAGTGAAGTAATGAGGGGAGTTTTAGTTAAATCTATTAATTTAGAAATGATTAATGATATTAAAAAAATTAAATGTCCTACATTACTTATATGGGGTAAATTAGATACAGCAGTACCTATTAATAGGGCTTATGAATTAAATAAGTTAATTAATACTAGTAAGCTTATCGTTTATGAAGAGTGTACACATTATGCTTATTTAGAAAAATTAAATGATGTTGTTAAATCTATTGATTATTTTATTAGGGAGTGATTAATTTGGCTTTTGTTTTATTAAATATAGTTATTTCTTTTATGTATTTATTATTAAGATTTAAAAAGAATATACATATTTTACAACAAAATTTTTATAATGAAAATAATAGATATATAAAGTGGGGTAATAAAAATTTATTTAGTGTTTTTAAAGTTGATGTTATTTTAATTATAATTAATTTAATAAATTTATTTTTTAAGATTAAGTATTTATTGTTAGTTAATCTTATTTATTTAGTATTATCTATTTTTCTTTATAAAGATATAAAGAAAGAACAAGTTAAAATACCTTTAAAAGTAACTAGTAGAGTTAAAAGAATGATAGTAACTGATGTTATATTATATTTAATTCCAGTTTTTATTTATTTAGTTAATAGAGATGTATATTTGTTTTGTTTTATATATTCTATTTTAGTAAGTTTTAATTTTTATGTTATTTGGTTAGGAAATATTATTAATAAACCTATAGAAAAGTTAGTATTTTTATATTATAAGAATAAGGCTATTAAAAAGATTAAAAGTTTAAATTATTTGAATGTTGTTGGAATTACTGGTAGTTATGGTAAAACTAGTAGTAAAAATATTTTAAACGATATTTTGAATGTTAAATATAATTCTATTACTACTCCACAGAATTTTAATACTCAATATGGTTTAATAATTACTATAAATAATTATATTGATAAATTTAATGATATTTTTATAGCAGAGATGGGTGCTTTTAAAATGGGTAGAATTAAATTATTATGTGATTTAGTTAAACCTAAGTATGGTATTATTACTAGTATTGGTACTGCTCATTTGGAAACTTTTGGTTCAAGAGAAAATATACAAAAGGGTAAATTTGAACTAATTGAATCATTACCTAGTGATGGAGTTGGAATACTTAATATGGATGATCCGTATCAACTTAATTATAAATTAAAAAATAAAGTTAAAATTATATGGGTTAGTATTAATAATAAAGATGCTGATTTAGTTGCAAGTAATATTAATATTAATAAGTTTGGTATGAAGTTTGATGTTTATTTTAAAAGTGAAGATATTAAGTATACGTTTAGTACTAGACTTTTAGGTGTTAATAATGTTTATAATATTTTAGTAGGTATTGCTTTTAGTTATTATGTAATGAATATGAGTTTAGAAGAAATAGAATTAGGGGTTAGAAGAATAAAACCTATAACACATAGATTAGAGTTAAAAAATATAGGTGATATTACCATAATAGATGATGCTTATAATTCTAATCCAGTTGGTTCAAAGATGGCAATAGATGTTTTAAAGTTGATGGATGGATTTAAAGTTGTTGTTACTCCTGGTATGATAGAGTTAGGCGATGAACAATATGATTTGAATAAAAAGTTTGGAGAATATATTAGTGAAGTTGCTGATTATGTTATATTAGTTGGCAAGAAACAAACGGAACCTATTTTAGATGGTTTATATAGTAAAAATTTTGATAAATCTAAAATAAGTGTTATAAATGATGTAAAAGAATATTTGAGTATATTTAATAATGTTAAAGTAAAGAATAAACAGACATATATATTATTAGAAAATGATTTACCAGATATTTTTAATGAAAAGTAGAAAGAGGGAATTTGTTTTGAAAATAAAAGTTGGTGTTATTTTTGGAGGGGAAAGTGTAGAGCACGAAGTAAGTGTTATTAGTGCTTTACAAGCAATAGATAATATAGATAGGAAAAAATATGATGTAATTCCTATATATATAAGTAAGAATAAAGTTTGGTTTACTGGAAGTTTTTTATTAGATATTGAAAATTACAAAGATTTAAGTAATATAGAAAAGAATTGTAAAGAAGTAATGTTATGTAAAAAAGATAATGATTTTTGTTTAGTTAATACTAGAGGAATATTAAATAAAGTCGTTGATACAATAGATGTTGCATTTCCAATAGTTCATGGACAAAATGTTGAAGATGGTACTTTAGTTGGTTTTTTAGATACTATTGGTATACCATATGTAGGTTCTTGTGTCTTGGGTGCAAGTTTAGGGCAAGATAAAGTTGTTTTAAAGCAGGTTTTAAGAAATGCTAGTATACCTGTAGTAGACTATGAATGGTTTTATGATATAGATTTTGTTAATAATAAAGAAGATATATTAAAACGTATAAAAAAAATGGGATATCCTGTTGTTGTAAAGCCTGCTTCTTTAGGTAGTAGTGTAGGGATAAATTTTGTTAGTAGTGAAAAATTAATTGAGGATGCTATTAATGAAGCGATAGAGTATGATAAGAAAATTATTGTTGAGAAGGCTGTTGATAATTTAATAGAAGTTAATTGCAGTGTAGTAGGTAATTATGAAATGCAAGAAAGTAGTGTAATAGAAGAAGTTATTAGTGATAATTCTATTCTTACTTATGAAGATAAATATGTAGGTGGAGAAAAATCTAAAATGCCTAGTAAGGGTATGGTAAATACTAGTAGAATTATACCTGCAAATATAGATAAAGGATTATATAAGAAAATAGAAGAAGTAAGTAAAGATGTATTTAAAGTTTTAAATTTGAGTGGAATTTGTAGAATAGATTATTTAATTAATAAGAAAACTAAGGAATTCTATGTAAATGAGCCTAATACTATTCCTGGGTCTTTATCATTTTATTTATGGGAACCTAAGGGTAAGAGTTATAAAACTTTATTAGATGATTTAATTACATTAGGTGTAAAGGAATATAAAAATAACAAGAAGAAGATTTGCAGTTTTGATACTAATATTCTTAAGAATTTTAATAGGTCTAGTGGAATAAAAAAGTAAAGTTTACACTATTTTATAAAATGTTAAAAAAGTGTATTTATTTTTTTAAATCATATTGATATAATAAATTTGTACAACAGGGATATAGTATATACACTTAACTTTACTCACACTTTGGAATATGATGTCGACAAATTATAACAAAGTCCATATATGCGACTCTCTGTTGTACTTTTTTTTTTGTTTAAAGTATGTTATAATTTTTTTGAAATAAGATGAATAGTTTATTTTAAACATAATAATAATGTTTTTAGACAATTTTTAGTTTTATTCTATATAAAATAATGTAGTTTAAAATCAATTATTATTTAATAATAAGATATAAAAAAGGGGTAATTATATTTTATTGGAGATGATTGAATGAAAGAAAAAAAAGAATTAACAGGATATCCACATATAGATAAACCGTGGATGCAGTATTATACTAAGGACCAATCTGAAATTATTATACCTGATATTAACATTGTTACTTTTTTAAAAGAACAAAATAAAAAAAATTTAGAAGGCATTGCTGAGACTTATTATGGAAAAAATATATCTTTTTCTGAATTGTTTTATAATGTTGATTTGACTTCTAGAGCTTTAAAAGAATTAGGAATAAAGAAACACGATGTTATTGTTAATTTACTTCCTAATATACCGGAAGCGGGACAAATTTGGATGGCAACTATTGAGCTAGGAGCTGTTTCAAATTTTATTGATCCAAGGCCTGATAGTTTTGATCCTAAGGTCAATGCAAAGAAAATTTTAGAAATTTTGAAATATGAGAAGGCTAAATATATTGTTGCTTTGGATGTTTGTTATTTATCTATGTTAAAGCCAATAGAAAATGAACTTAAAGAAATGGGAATTGATTCAATTGTTATAGTTGGTTCAGATGATTCTATGACTTTGAAGGGAAAGATTGAATATCTTGATGATGTTTATAGGTATAATAAATTAAGTAATTCTAGGAAAGGTAAAAGTGATAAAATTAGTAGTTATAAGGCTATAAAAGAAAGAATTGAATTTGTAAAAAATACTAAAGAAGATTTGAAAAATTCAATAAATTCTTCGCCGTTAAAAATTTATAAATTAAGAAATTTAATAAGTGAATGTAGAAATTCATCTTATGAACGTATAAATGAAGGTGATTTAGTTAATTATATTGGACATACTTCTGGAACAAGTGGTTCTATGCCTAAGCCAATTGCTTTAACAAATAAGAATGGTATAGCGTTATCTTTACAATGCGAAAAAGGAGGTTTTACTCCTAAACCTGGAGAAACTGCTTTTCATTTATTACCTTTCTTTGCTCCAGCAGGCGCATTTAGTAATTATATAGTTAATCTTAGTAACGGTGTTGAGTTAATAGATATTTATGAGTTTAATATAAGAGATTTTGGCTATTTGATAAAAAAACATAAACCTAATTCTATCTTAGCTACTCCTGCGTGGCTTTCGTTATTACCAGAGTATAAATTATTAGATAATGAAAATTTAGATTATATTACTAAAATTATTTCTTGTGGAGATTCCATAAGTGAAGATGACAAGAAAAAAATTGATAATTGGTTAAAGGCTCATGGAAGTAATGCTACTATTGATGTTGCACATGGCATGAGCGAATATGGTGGATGTGGTAGTTATGGTCAAAACGCTGCTAATAGACCTAATACCATTGGTATTCCTTTAGCAAATACAATTTATTCTATAGTTGATCCTAATGTTGATGATAAAATGGTTCCTATTAAATTTAAAGATGGAGAAGATAGAATAGAAGGAGAACTTGTTGTTTCATCACCTAATGTTACTAATGGTAAATTAGGTGATAAAGTAGTTATTCCTCATTATGAAATGGACGGAGAAAGTTATATAAGAACAAGAGATTTAGTTGAAATGGATAAAAATGGAGAATTTTATTATAAATCTAGAAAAGATCGTTCTTTTGTAAGATTTGATGGTTATAAGGTTAAACCTTTTGAAATTGAAAAGGTTATAGAAACAAATAAGTATGTTAAATATGCAAGATTAGTGGAATATTATGAACCAAAAAACAGTGGTTTGATGCCTATATGTCATTTGGTTTTAAAGGATGAAAATATAGATGTTGACAGTGTAACTATTATTAATGACATTGTTAACAATACTATATTGAATAATCCTGAAATGTCTTCTAGACAAATTCCTTCTAAGTTTAGGATAAGGGAAAGTTTGCCAATGACTAAAAATAATAAAGTTGATTTTAAGGCTTTGTCAAACGAAGATTTAGATGGTTCTGAAATAAATGTTGATGTTGAAGAAACATTATTAGATGTAGGTAATATAAAAGTATATAAAGATTGTAAAACTTTAAAATTGAAATAAAAAGAGGTATAAACATGGGAAATATGGAAGGCTTTTTATTAATTAATATTTATTCATTATTATTAATAGTTTTTATAAGTATAGTGTTTTTTAGCAAAAAAAGATTAAATCAATTCGAAGATAAAGTTTATGGAAGATTTTTGATATTTAGTATTTTAATAAATACTACGGGATTAATATTAGGATTTGCTGTTGTACCAAAATATAATGTTCCTAATTTTTTACAATTATTGTTTAATAGGTTTTATTTAATTAGTTTATTGATTTGGATAAATATTTTAACTATGTATACTTTATATGTTTCAAAAAAAGATAAAAATAATTTTGAAAAAATAGAGAGAAAATTTAATTATTTTAATATTTTTAATACAGTTTTATCCCTTGTATTACCTATTGAATTGGTAGTGGAAGGAAATACTGCTCTTGCGGTTGGACCTGCTTTGATTTATTCTTATGCTATTTTTAGTATAGAGTTTGTTGCTCAAATAATAATGATTTTAATACATCCAAAAAATTTAAAAAACAAAAAATTTATTCCAAATTATATATTATCAACTTTAGGAACTGGAATTATGGTTAATCAAATTATTAATCCAGAAATGAATTATTTAATAAATCCTTTATTTATATTCATTGCTGTTGTAATGTATCATACAATAGAAAATCCTGATATTAAACAAATAAAAGAAATTACAAGAAATAATGAATTAGTTGAACAAACTTATATAGATAAATCTAACTTTTTATTTGAAGTTACTCAAGAAGTTAGAAATCCTTTGTATAATATTAGAACTATATGTGATAATATTCAAAATGAAGAAAATATTGATAAAATAAAGTATGGATTAAAGAAAATTAATAATTCTATTAGACAATTAGATTTTGTTGTTAATAATGTTTTAAATATTAATTCTTTAGATGTTCAAAAAGTTAAGTTTATTAATAATAGATATAATTTGAATGCTTTATATGATGATGTAGTTGCTAGAGTTAAACCTAATATAAGTAATAATGTAGAATTTAGATGTAGTATTGCTAATAATGTTCCATATTTATATGGAGACTCTATTAAATTAAAACAAGTATTATATTCTTTAATTATGAATTCTGTTAAAAAAACAAACAAAGGTTTTATAGAATTTAAGATTAATATAATTGAGAAATATGATATTTGTAGAGTAATATTTCAAATTATAGATAGTGGTTTGGGAATGTCTATTGATAAGATAAATGAAATATTAAGTATTACTGGGGAATTTGATAAAAGTGATATAGAACAATTAGAAAAGTCAGAATTTAATATAAGTTTATGTCAAAAAATTGTTAAATCTTTAGGAGGTAATTTACTTTTAAAAAGTAGATTAGGTAAAGGTACAGAAGTTATTTTAACAATAGATCAAAAAATATATAATAATGATAAAAATAATTCTTTAAATAATTATGATAATAACTTATTTTTTAATAAAAGAGTATTGGTTGTTAATCAAGATAAAAATATTAATAACATATTAAGAAAAAGATTAAAAGAAAGTGATATAAATGCTTCATTTATTTTATACGGTATGGATGCTGTTGATAAAATAAAGAGTGGTAAAAAGTATGATTATATTATAGTTCAAGATGATATGAAAGAAATGTCTGGATATATGACTTTAAAAGAATTAGAAAAATTAGATAAGTTTAATATTCCTGTTATAGTTATTTTAGATGAAAATAAGAATAATATTAAAGACCAATATATTAAAGATGGTTTTAAAGATTATATTTTATTGAATGATTTTTCTAATGAGTTAGACAGAATTGTTGATAAATATTAAGCATGTACAAATTGTATATGCTTTTTATATACATTTTAATAATATTTTGTTAAAATTAAATAGTAATCATTATTAATAAGGAGGTTATTATGAAGTATAAATGTAAAATATGTGGTTATATTTATGATGATAGTAAAGAGAAGATTAAATTTGAAGATTTACCAGAAGATTG
>CALVZA010000059.1 GCA_944372415.1 uncultured Bacilli bacterium | reverse complement strand
TGGAAGTAGAAAATTAAACTATACATAACACACATTATACTATATTACAATGTATATTATGAAGTAGTCAGTTACACCAATACATATAAAAACCAACTAGTCATAATGTACAAACAAGGCACGTTGAATGTGTGTGCTTATTAAATTTACGTTAAATTTTTTAAAGTATTTGTGTATTAATTATAAATATATTATCTGTTGTTATAAATTTGTAAATTATGATTTTAAAAAGGTTATATGAAAATTTATTAAATTATTATTTTTTATTTGATAAATTTTTTGTATAAATTACAATTTTATTTTTTCCTGTTTTTTTTGCTTCATATAAAGCTATATCAGCTTCTTCAATTATTTTTTTTATGTGATTATTGTTGTTAAAGTGGGAAATTCCAGCAGAGATACTTAGACCAGATACTATATTACTTTTATTAAATCTGTAATTGATAGTATTAATTTTATTTATAATGAAATTTATATTATTATGATTAAATATAATTAAAAATTCTTCTCCTCCATATCTTCCAGCAAAAGTTTTATTTTTATTGGATTTAGTTTCTTCTTTTATTATATTGCCAAGTTCTTTTAATACTTCATCACCTTTTAAATGACCATGTGTATCGTTTACTTTTTTAAAATTATCAATATCGCATATTACTATTGTTGCATTTGTATTTAGTTTAGTAAGAAAAATTTCAATTTCACTTCTAGTGTATAAACCTGTAATAGGATCTTTTTTTAATTTTTTATTTTCTTCTTCTAAAATTTTTATTTGTTTAATAAAATCAGTAATTTCAAAAAAATATTCTATTATGTAATTTTCATTATTAAAACTATAATTTTTATATATTTTTTTAAAATATTTATTTTTGTAATTGTAAATATTTGTTTTTAAATAATTTTTATTAATTAGATTATAGTTTTTGCTTTTATATAATAAATTATTATTTTTTAATATGCAATATGGTATGTTAAATTCTTCAAAGTAAGTTTTTATATTATTAATAATATGATTTATATTCATATAATTTCACTCATTTCATTTATATGCTATCATAGGTTAGTACAATAGTCAAAAAACAAGTTTTTAATTTTTTAGTTTAATATAAGATGTTATTTATATAATAATTTTAGTTTATTTATATTTTAATTAAAGTTGAATGAATAATTGCTTGCTCAAAATATTTTTGTGTTATAATCAATTTTGTTTGTAAAATTAAAGGAGTGAATTATGAAAAATTTAGATTTGGGCAATGAAAAAATAGAAAAGTTATTACTTAATTTTTCTATACCTTGCATTATATCAATGTTAGTTGGAGCGCTTTATAATATTGTTGATCAAATATTTATTGGTAACGGTGTAGGTTATATGGGAAATGCTGCAACAAATGTAGTTTATCCATTTACAGTTATTGCGCTTGCTTTTGCTTTACTTATTGGTGATGGTACGTCTGCAATATATAGTTTGTATTTAGGGAAAAAAGATTTTAAAACTGCTAATAAAAGTGTCGAGAACTCAATAGTTTTACTTATTATTTTATCAATTATAATAACTTTAATTGGATTAATTTTTAAAGAAAATATTTTAACTATTTTTGGAGTTACTAAAGGTACTTATTCATATGCAAAAGATTATTTTGAAATTATTTTGTTAGGTATTCCTTTTTATATTTTAACTTCTGGATTAAACGGCGTTGTTCGCGCAGATGGTTCTCCAAAGTATGCAATGTTTGCAACTTTATTAGGAGCTTTATTAAATCTTATTTTGGATCCAATAGCTATTTTTGTTTTTGATATGGGAGTTAGGGGAGCAGCTTTAGCCACTATTATTGGTCAAATTATTTCTTGTATTGTTACGTTTATATATTTTATTAAACCAAAAAAATTAATTTTATCTAAGAAATCTTTAAAATTAGATAAAGTTATTAGTAAAAAAATTTTTTTATTAGGAATATCTAGTTTTATTACACAAGTCTCAATTGTTGTAGTTATAGCAGTAGCAAATAATATGATTGTTAAATATGGGGCTTTATCAAAATATGGATCTGATATTCCTCTTTCAGTAGTTGGTATAGTAATGAAAGTATTCGTTATAATTATTTCTATAGTAATTGGTACTTCTATTGGTGGACAACCTATTATAGGTTATAATTTTGGAGCTAACAAAATAGATAGGGTTAAGAAAACTTTTAAATTAATCTTAATTTCAAATATAATAATTGGCATTATAGCTTTTATATTATTTCAATTTTTTCCTCAATATATAATAAATATTTTTGGAAATGAAAGTAAATTATATAATGAATATGCTGTTCTTACTTTTAAAATATATTTATCAGGAATAATATTTACATGTATTACTAAAAGTTCAAGTATATATTTACAATCTATGGGAAAATCATTTAAATCTATGGTTTTATCTATATGTAGAGATATTATTATTTTTATTCCAGTATTAGTTATTTTAGCTAAATACTTTGGTGTGGTAGGTATGCTTTGGGCTGCTTTAATAGCTGATGTTATTACATTTATTTTAGCTATGATTATTTTATTTTTTGATACTAAAAAACAAAATTTTAAATTAAAAATATCTAATAAAAAAGAATTTAATGAAGTTAATTTAATTAAAAATAATTTTATAATTACTATTTCAAGAGAATTTGGGTCAGGAGGAAGATATGTAGGGGAGTTATTAGCGAAAGAATTAAATATTAATTTTTATGATAAAGAAATTATAAATTTAACTGCAAAAGAATCTGGATTATCAGAAGATTATATTATAGCTAATGAACAGGTTAAAAACAGTTTTAATATATATTATAACAACGATGATAATATATTTTTATCAGAATCTAAAATAATAAAAAATATTTCAAAGAAACCTTGTGTAATAATTGGAAGATGTGCAGATTATATATTAAAAGATAATATAAATGTTTATAAAATATTTTTATATAGTGATTTAGATAATAAAATTAAGAGATGTGTAAAATATTATGGAATGAAAAAAGAGCAAGCTCTTAAAGAAATTAAAAATATTGATAAAAATAGAGCTAAACATTATGAATATTATACTAATCGCAAGTGGAAAGATTTTTCAAATTATGATTTAGTTATTAATGTTGATAAATTAGGTGTTATTGGTACAGTAAATATTATAAAAAATATATTTAAAAATAAATATTAGTGTAAAAAATTGGTGTTTTTCTATAATCTATTAAATTCTAATTATATTTCTTTTTTAATTTTAATTATTCAAGTTATGTTTACAAATATTAATAAGTATTATATAATTTAAAAAAATTATATAATATTTTATTTTTCATGAAATCTGTTTTGTTGTGGTGGTAATTATGGCTAAATTAATTATATTAAGAGGTAATTCTGGTAGTGGAAAAACTACAGTTGCAAAAGGATTGCAAAAAAAAATAGGATATAATTCTATGATTATATCACAGGATATTATTAAAAGAGAAATTTTATACGTTAAAAAAGATGAAAAACTTAAAATTGAAAAATTAATTTTTCAACTTGCTAAATTTGGAAATAAATATTGTGATATTGTAATTTTAGAAGGAATATTAAATTCAAAACAATATGGGAAATTATTTAAAAAGTTAAAAAAAGAATTTAAAAAGGAAATTATAGCTTTTTATTTTAATATACCGTTTGAAGAAACTTTAAAACGTCATAAAACAAAATCTGAGTTTTATGAATTTGGCGAAAAAGAAATGAGAAAATGGTGGAAAGAAAAAGATTTAATTACAATTATTCCTGAAATTTTTATAGAAAAAGAATTAAGTCAAGAAAAAATTATTGATATGATATACGAAAAAATAATATAGTGAAATGGAGAAGATAATATATGGAAAATTTTATTGTTGAAATTATGAATAATTATGGTTATGTAGGAGTATTTTTTCTTATAATGATAGAAAATTTATTTCCTCCAATACCTAGTGAAGTTATTCTAACATTTGCTGGTTTTATGACCATTAATAGCAATTTGTCTTTCTTAGGAGTAATTATATTTTCAACTTTAGGTTCTTTAATTGGTGCAATTGTTCTTTATTTTATTGGTAAATTATTAGATAAAGAAAGATTAATAAAGATAGTAAAAAGTAAATATGGAAAAATTTTAAAGATAAAACCAAAAGATATTGAAAAAGCAGATAAATGGTTTGATAATAAGGGAAATAAGACAGTATTTTTTTGTAGGTTTATTCCTGTTGTTAGAAGTTTAATAAGTATTCCAGCAGGTATGAGTGATATGCCTATTATAAAATTTGTAGTTTATACTTTATTTGGTAGTTTAATTTGGAATACAGCTCTTATATACATAGGTGCTTTTGCTGGTGAGAAAAAAGATATTATTTTAAATGTTATTGATAGTATATCTAGTTTTATATTAATCTTAATTATTATTCTCATTGTTATTATTATTTATAAACATTATTTTAAAAAAAAGAAATAATAAAGTAAAAATAAAAAATCTCTTTTATATTTAGTAGAGATTTTTTTAGTTATTTAAGTTTAATTTTTTTATATGCATATTATTTTTATCTTTTATTAGTTCTTTTATTTCAAAATATATTTCTTTTTGAGGTATATCAACTTTAGAAACTTTTAATAATACTTTAGTACCTAATTTTATTTTTTGGTTTGAGTAATTACAAATTAATTCTTTGTTATGCGTATTTAAATCAAATGCTTTTCCAAAATCACTATTTAAATCAAGAATTCCTTTTATATTATTATCTAATTTTATATATACTTTATCATTATCTATATCTAATATAATTCCTAAAAATTCTTCATTTAAATGTTCTGACATATATTTTGCCATTTTTAATTTAATATAGTCTTTTTCAGCATCGTCTGCTTGTCTTTCTTTATAGCTAGAATGATTTGCTATTTCATTTAAATAGTCTGTATTTTTATTTATATTATTTAAAGAATAATTATTAACAAACATGTTTATCAAAGTATGAACCATAAGATCAGGGAATCTTCTTATTGGAGAAGTAAAGTGACAGTAATTATCTAAAGCTAAAGCGTAATGTCCAATGTTTTCTGTTGAGTATTTTGCTTTTGACATACTTCTCAATAAAAGATTAGAAATTATAGAATATTCTGGAGTTCCTTTATAATCATTTAATATATTTTGAACAGCTTTTTGACCATATGCATTTTGTAATTTTATTAATTTATATCCTAATTTTGCGATTAAATCTATTGTATTATCTAGTTTTAAATTATCTGGATTATTATGGATTCTATATATAAATGGTAGATTTGCCCAGTAAAAATGAGATGCAACAGTTTCATTAGCTATTATCATAAAATTTTCTATAAGTTTTTCAGCTTCAGAAGATTGTCTGTTTTCAAAACCTGTTATTTTATCGTTATTATATATATCTTTTTTAATTTTTATATCATTTGATTCAAAATCTAAATTTCCATGTTTATTTTTTTTATCAGTTAATATGTTAGATAATTCTCTTGCAATATTTAAATCATTAATAAATGGAATATAAGAATCGTCAACAATTTCTCCTTTAAATAATTCGTTTAACTCTTCATAAGTCATTTTCTTTTTTGAATTTATTACAGAGTCTATTATTTTATAATTTAAAACTTTACCTTTATTATTTATTTCCATAATACAGCTTTTTGTAAGTCTCTCTTCACCTTCATTTAAAGAGCAAATTCCATTTGATAAACTACTTGGTATCATTGGTATTACTACATCACCTAAATATACACTTGTTCCTCTTTTTAAAGCTTCTTTAAATAAAGCAGAATTAGGTTTTATGTAATGAGCTACGTCAGCAATGTGTACCCCTAAGAGATAATTCCCATTGTATAATTTTTTTACACTTATTGCATCATCCATATCTTTAGTATGTATTGAATCTATAGTAAATATTGTCTCTTTTGTTAAATCTAATCTGTTTATTTTATCTTTTTCTTGAATTTTTAAAGGAATATTCTTTACTTCTTCAAGCGCATATTCACTAAAATCAATATCAAAATCTTTACTTATAGCAATTGATATTTCATCATTCATTTTATCATTAAAATGACCTATTTTTGTTAAGTTATCTGCTAATACGGTATTATTTTCATCTATTTTATTATCAAGTTCAATATAAACTCTATCTCCAACTATTAGATTATTAAGCAATTTTTTCGGTGTAACAATACTAAGTTCAACATTTCCATTAAAAGGAACCAGAATTAGTTTATTATTATTTTCTTTTACTTCACATACTAATTTATTATTTTTTCTTTTTATTATACCTATAATTGTACCATAATTCTCATATAATCTTTCTATTACTACTAAATCATTTTTTAAAGCAGTGTGTAAGTCATCAGGTTGTATAATTATTTTTTCTTTATTATTTAATTTAACAAAACTAAATCCTTTTGAACATTTTTCTAAAGGTGCTATTATATATTCTTCGTTTACATATTCATATTTATTTTTTAAATTAAAAAATATTTTTTTTTCTTCTATTAATTCTTTTAAAATGATATTAAGTTCATCATCCTCTAAATTAGTAATATTTTTTAAATTATTAAAGCTACAATTATTTTTTTTTATTAAATTCAAAATATTATCTTTCATAAAATGCTCCTTACAGTTT
Organism: uncultured Bacilli bacterium; assembly: GCA_944372415.1. GTDB lineage: Bacteria > Bacillota_I > Bacilli_A > RF39 > UBA660 > UMGS1124. The sequence goes on along the minus strand of CALVZA010000059.1, from coordinate 7,056 downwards.
TAATATACATAAAAATATTAATCTTGTAAATCAAAAATGTAAAATTTTTAATATATAGTTAAAAATTGCTAATTATTAATAATACTTTTTATAAAAAAATAAAACATATATTTATATAAAGTGTTATAATTTAGTAATGAAGAGGTGTTTTATATGTTTGATTTAAAAAATTATAAAAATATTTATATGATAGGAATAGGTGGAATTAGTATGAGTGGTATTGCACATATACTAAATTACTGGAATTTTAACATTAGTGGTAGTAATAATGAAAGTAGTTCTATTACTGATGAACTTAATGAGAATGGTATTAATGTATTTATTGGTCATGATTATAATAACATTAATAAAGATATTGATTTAGTTGTTTATACCGCTGCTATTAAAGATGATAATCCTGAACTTATTCATGCTAAAGAATTAAGTATACCTATTTTAGAAAGAGGAGTTTTTTTAGGTAAACTTACTGAATTATTTAAAGATACTATTGGGGTAAGTGGTACTCATGGGAAAACTACAACTACTAGTATGATAAGTGAGTGCTTTTTAGAAGAAAAATTAGATCCAACGATTCAAGTAGGTTCTATCTTAAAAAGTATTAATGGTAATTATAGAGTAGGGAAAAGTGACTATTTTATAATAGAAGCGTGTGAGTACTGTGATAGTTTTTTAAATTTCAAACAAAAAAGTGCTATTGTATTAAATATTGATAATGATCATTTAGATTATTTTAAAACTTTTGACAATATAAAAAAATCTTTTAAAAAATATGTAAATAACTTACCTAGTAATGGGTTGTTAGTTATTAATGGAGATGATGAAAATTGTTTGGAGTTAGCATTATATACTAAAGCAAAAGTATTAACCTATGGTTTAAATGAAAATAATAATTATGTTGCTAAAAATATAAGTTTTGATGATAATGGTTATGCAAATTATGAATTATATAAAAACGGTAAATACGTGGATGATATTAGTTTAAGTGTTTTAGGAAAACACAATGTTTTAAATAGTTTGGCTTGTATAAGTTTATGTGATTATTATGGTATAAATATTAATAGTATAAAAAACGGTTTAAAAAATTATACAGGTGCTGCTCGTAGGTTTGAGTATAAGGGTATGTTTAATGGTGCAAAAGTATATGATGATTATGGACATCATCCTACAGAAGTTAAAGCCGTTAGTGATTCAATTTTAAATAAAAAGTTTAATAAATCTTGGGTTATATTTGAACCTCATACTTTTTCTAGAGTAAAAAATCATTATAGAGATTTTGCTAAATCTTTAGTTAATTTTGATAATATTATAGTTACTGATATATATGCTGCTCGTGAAAAGAAGATAGATAATATAAGTTCTTATACTATAATTGATGAGTTAAAACGTTTAGGGAAAGATAGTATTTATTTAAGTGATTATGAAAAAATAAAGGAATATTTAAGAGATAATGTTAAAAAGGATGACTTAATTTTAACATTAGGTGCTGGTTATATTACTAAGTTAAGTGATTTTTTAGTAAAATAAAAAAGAGTTTTAAATTTTTACTCTTTTTTTAATCCAATTTTTTCCATCTACAATTCTTGCTACTAGCATACTGCTAGCAGAGTCTCCTACAACATTTAGTACAGTTGCTGGAGCATCTATTATTGTTGCTATTATTGTTAATATTGGTAAAGCGCCTACAGGGAATCCCATTAAAGAAATAATTAGCATTTCTGATATTGTTCCTCCTCCAATAGGGACTGCAGTTATTAATATTGTTGCAATAAGTGATACTCCTAGTACTTTTAATATTGTCGTATCTGTACCAAATAAATATACTAAGAACATTATTTTAAATACACTTCCTATTATAGAACCATCTTTGTGAAAAGATGTACCTAGTGGAATAGTTGTATTTGCTATATCGTTTGAAACTCCTATTTTTTTTGCACATGCTGTATTTATAGGAATACATGCTGCTGAAGAACAAGTTGCTAGTGCTGTTATAGTTGCTGGTATAATGTTTTTCCAATAAGAAATAAATCCTTTTTTTCCACCTGCTATATATGCATAAAGTGAATATATTATAAAGTAAACAACTAGGCAAGCTATTAAGTAGATAATAAATGTTTTTAAATAACCTATTGCAATACTTGAACCAAATTGTCCTATGAATGAAGCAAAGTAACAACCTAGTCCTATTGGTGCATAATACATTATAATATTAATAAACTTTTGTAATATTTCATTAAAACTATCTAGTACTTCTAATGCTTTTTCTCCTTTTTCTTTTGTTAAATTAATAGATAATCCTATTAATACCGAGAATACTATTAATGCTATAATATTATCTTTTGAAATAATTTTAGTAAAATCATCAGTGCTTATAGCATTAACAGTTCTTGATAGAATATTTAATTCTTCTTTTTCATTAGTTGTTTCGTTTGTTAATATTTCTTTTATTTTAGTGCTATCTTTTGGGTTTACTAAAGTAGTTCTAGTGCTAGTTATACCGATTAGTACACTAACTAATGAAGTAACTATAAATATAAAGAATATTGATGTTAATATTTTTCCTATTCTTTTAGGTTGTTTCATTTTTCCTATAGATGTTGTAATAGTTAAAAATATTAGAGGGACTATTATTGTTAACAATAAGTTAATAAATAAGTCTCCAAATGGACTTAATATTTTAGTTTTTTCACCAAATATTAATCCTATTATTGCTCCTAATATAATAGAAGCTAGCAAGATAATTGTAGATTTGTAATTTTTTATAAAATTTTTCATAAGTATCTCCTTCCAATTAAATTATATTTTAAATTGTCTAAAATAGTAATATTTTGTAATCCACATAAATCCACAATAAATATATTTTAATGACTTTATTTGATATAATATAACTGGTGTTTATAAATGAAAAAAAGTTTGTTAAAATGAATGATGGTAAAAACAATTTGTCACTAGGAAATTTATTTAATATAATAAAACAAAATTCTAAAGTAAAAGAATCTAGTGTACAACAAGAATTATTTTGTTCTGTATTTAACATTAGCGATATAAATAAAACTACTGTTAATAATTATTTAATTGGGTATAGAGCAATAGGCTTAGATTATAAAAAGATTTATATTGAATTAAAAGAAAAATATAAGATAGATAAAAATGTATTTATTAAAATATTTTGTAATTTATTATGTATTTTAGAAGAAAAAGTTTATAAAGTTGATGATATAAATATTGAAATTATTAATAATAATTTAAAATTACGTAGTGTTTGTAATTCTTTAATTACTTTATCTAAAAGTGATGTGAGTGTTAGTAATTGTTTTACTGATACTGTTATTGGTTTATACAATGATGATAATTTATATGAATGTTTTATTGAATTTTTGTTTTATACTATTTTAGAAAAAAAACAACCTGTTTTTATTCAAGATATAGATAAGAATATTATAAAATATGAGTTAGATGAGTATTTAAAAATAAATTTATTTGAAGGAATAAGTTATATAACTTCTTTAATAGAATTAGGTAAGAAAGATAATATGTATGCTAATGCAGAATTAGGTTCTTTAGAATATAGTGGTTTAATTTCTGGAAGTGTTAATTATGAAAATAGTTATAAATATTATTTGTCTTCTGCTAAGAAAAATCATCCTAAATCTTGTTGGATGGTTGCTAATTTAATATTAATGAATAAAGTAGAAGAAAAATCTATTGATATTATGTGGGAGTATTTGAATAAAGCATATAAATTAGGTAGTATTGCTGCTATTAATACTATTGGTAAATGTTATATGTCTGGAGTAAATCCAAAAAAAGTAGTTGATGTAGATAAGGCTTTGGAATATTTTAAGAAGGCTAGTGAAAATGGTTATAGTTATGCATATAATAATTTAGGTTTATATTATGAAAGTATAGGTAATGAAGAATTGGCTTTAAAATATTTTAAACTAAGTGCTGATTTATATAATAGTTGGGCTTTGAATAAAGTTGGTGAAATATTAAGAAATAAAGGTAACTTAGAAATGGCATATTTTTATTATTTAAAATCTATAGAGTCTCCATTAAGTGAGAGAAATTATTATGGCTATTATAATTTGGCTAAGTATTATTATTTGGTTGGTAATGAAGAATTAAATATAAAAAAAGATTTAAATAAAGCTAAAGAGTTTTTAAAAATTGCGTATGAGCATGGTATTAAAGAGGCAGTAGTACAAATGAATAATTAAGTAGAGTTACTTATAACTGTTATAAATAAAGTAAAGTATGTAAAATTTCAAAATAAAAAAAGGAAATTCAGAATTTTTACGTAAATAATATGAGTGATATGGTATATTTTATATAGCACTTATAAATAATAAAGATCTTGAAATGTATGTATTCAAAGCTGGACATATGACAACTAGAAAAGCATTATAAGTAAGTAAAAAAATATATATAACAAAATAAGGGGCAACTATGCTCTTTTTTGCAAATATGAAGAGATAATCGAAGAAAAAACAAATGTATAGAAAATATTTGCTATTTTTAACTTTTTATTTAACTATTTTTTCAGCATTTTCCTTAATTATCTATTTTTTGACTGACTTGTAACCTTTTTTTCTTTTTATTATCTAAAATTAATTAATAATTAAAAAGTCAAGTGCAACTTTAAATTAACTCCTTTTGTTAAATTTGCAAATTTCATTATTTTGTTGTATAATACTTGCAATTTAAGGGGTGAGGTGTATGAATACAATAAATATTTCTAAGAAAAAATTTGAGACGTTAAATAAATTAATTTTAGATAATAAAATTTTTAATACTGAAGGAATTATATATAATTTTAATTATAATGGTAAAGAAAAAATATTTAAAAATTTATATAATATTACTGGCGTTAGTTTTGCAAATAAATTATATACTATTGAAATGTTAAATTTTTATAAAGACTATTTGCCTAAACATCTTTGTTGTCCTGATAATTTAGTTAGTGTTAATGGTAAAGTAATTGGATTTACAATGCCAAAATTAGATGGAATAAATTTAAGGGTTTTGTTAGATAACAAAGATGTAGCAATAAAAGAAAAAATATATTACTTATCTAAAATAGGAGAAATTTTAAATCAAATGAAAAAAATTAGAGAATATACTCCACTAAATTCATTTTATATTAATGATTTACATGAGGCTAATATTATTGTTAATCCTAGCAATAAAGATTTAGATATAGTAGATTTAGATAGTTGTAAAATATCTAGAAATGGGTGCTTTCCTTCAAGATTTTTAGGACCTAATGAATTTATTAGTGAAAGACCTAATAAATATACTTATAATAATGACATTAATAATGGTACTGGTTATTTAGTTGCAAATGAAAATTCTGATTTATTTTGTTATAACGTTATGATACTTAATTTTTTATATAATGGTAGAGTTGATAAAATGAATATACAAGAATTTTATAATTATTTGAATTATTTAAATAAACTAGGTTTTAATAAAAAGTTGTTAGATTCTTTTAATAAACTTGCTATAAATTGTGATAACGAAAATCCATATTGTTTATTAGAAACTTTAGAAGAACAGCAAATTTATAGAGCAAATGAAAAAGTTTATAAATTAGTAACTTCTAAACAAAAAAAATAGTCATCAATTGACTTTTTTTGTATGTTTGTTAAAATATTTAATGATTAAGGGATGATATTTATGAAAACAGAAGATTTTGATTATGATTTGCCTCTTGAACTTATTGCGCAAACTCCATTAAAGAATAGAAGTAATAGTAAACTAATGGTTTTAAAAGAAAATGGAGAAATATTGCATAAAGTTTTTACTGATATAATTGATTATTTAAAGCCAGGAGATGCGTTAGTTATAAATGATACTAAAGTTATTCCAGCTAGATTAATTGGTATAAAAGAAGAAACTAATGCTGTTATTGAATTATTGTTATTAAAAGAAATAGAAGATAATTTATGGGAATGTTTAGCTAAGCCTCAAAAGCGTTTACATGTAGGAAATATAGTTTCTTTTGGTAATGGAGAATTAAAAGCAGAAGTTACTCAAATATTAGATGAAGGTATAACTAAAGTTAAGTTAATATATAGTGGTATTTTAATGGAAATTTTAGATAAGTTAGGTACTATGCCTTTACCTCCGTATATTCATGAAAAATTAGCCGATAAAGACAGATATCAAACTGTTTTTGCAGAAAATTATGGTTCTGCTGCTGCACCAACTGCAGGCTTACATTTTACTGATGAATTGTTAGATAAAATTAAGAAAAAAAATGTTAATATTGTTCATATAACATTACATGTTGGATTAGGAACTTTTAGACCTGTTAATGTTGATAATATTAAAGAACATAAAATGCATAGTGAACATTATATTATGACTAAAGAATCTGCTGATAAACTTAATGAGGTTAAAAATAATGGGAATAAAATTGTTGCTGTTGGAACTACTAGTACTAGAACTTTAGAAACTATTATAAAAAAATATGGTGTATTTAAAGAATGTAGTGGTGAAACTGATATATTTATATATCCAGGTTTTGAATTTAAAGCAATAGATGCTTTAATAACTAATTTTCATTTACCTAAAAGTACATTAATAATGTTAGTAAGTGCTTTATCAAAACGTGAATATATTTTAAACGCTTATAAAGTTGCTGTAGAAAATAAATATAGATTTTTCTCTTTTGGAGATGCGATGTTTATAGAAAAAAATAATTGCTAATTTAATATTTAATTTTAATATTAGTAAAACTCATAAATTAATTCATTATTTTATGAGTTTTTATTAAGTCATATTGTTTTGTTAATATCATAAATTTATTATAGCCAGGATATTTATAGTAATTAAAATTAGTTTTTCATTTGATTATAATTTTTATACTTCCCATATATTTATATAATTACATATATTTTTTAAAATTTAATTATTTTCATTATTATTTTGAGTTGAGGTAAAATTTTGTGGATAATTAAAAAAATCAGAATTTCTTTAAGATTTTCTGATTTTTTGTTTGAAAAATAAGGTAAAACACAATTTTGTTTAGTATAATTTAATTATAAACGTAAA
>CALVZA010000058.1 GCA_944372415.1 uncultured Bacilli bacterium | reverse complement strand
ACTTCATTATTAAAAACATCAATAATAGTATTCTTCATAAAATAATTATAACAAAAAAAAGCCCCTTCAGGGGCTAAGCGATAAATATACTAATTTTAATTAGGATATTTATCTTTTTTTATATATAATTTACCATTGAATTATTTATAACCATAATATATAATAAATATAGAAAAATATGATACGGTGATAAAATGGAAAAAATGAATAAAAGGGAACGCAGAAAAAGAATTAGGTATTATATTAATAAAGCAATGAAACTTCTTTCATATGCTGTAATCGTAGTTTTAATATTTTTAGGAATATTTTTTACATATTATTTTGTATCATTGAAAATGTACGAAAGAAATCCTACAGCAAATATTCCTAGATTTGGACTTTATACAATTATAAGTCCAAGTATGGAACCAAACGTAAAAGTATATGATGTAGTAGTTGATTTAAACGTATTTAATGAAAATAGTATAAAAAAAGGAGATATAATAACATTCATCTCTAACAGTAACGTATCTAAAGGATTAACAGTAACTCATAGAGTTGTAGATATTATTGTTAATGCAGATGGATCAAAATCATATATTACCAAAGGAGATAATAACTTAAAAGCAGATCAAGCAACAGTCAATTATGAAGATATATTAGGTAAAGTACTATTTAAAATCCCGCAATTAGGTAGAGTACAGTTCTTATTAGCAGATAAATTTGGTTGGATAATCATGATATTATTACCAGCATTAGGAGTAATAATATATGACTTTATAAAACTATTTAGATTACTTGCATTTAATAGTAAATTTATGAGACTGAGTTCCATAAATAGTAAAATAGAAACAGAAATAGACGTAAATGATTTAAATCAACTTAGAACAGGTTTATCAACCGCTAAAAGATTTTATAAAAGAAAAAACCAACAATAAGAAATGCAAATTTGTATTTCTTTTTTTAATCTGCTATAATATATTTTAGTGATATATATGAAAAAAATAAGAATACAATTATTTATAGTTTTAATAGGTATAATGTTAAGCGTTATAGGTTTTTTAGGAGTAAAAAAATATTTCTATAAAAATTATTTTAAAAAGTCTAATTATGTATTAGCGATAAATAATTTATCTAATGTTTCTAATTCACCTAATGTTATAGAAAATAATACTCAAACTAATGAAGATTTAACTATTCCTGAAGCTGAAACAACTACAACGACTACTACGACTACAACTTTAATTGCCACTACAACGAAACCAACAGAAACATTTGAGAATATTGTAACAGAGCCAAATATAGTTGATGACGGAAATATTATTTATGAAGGATTAACTTTAACAGAATTAACAGCAAAACTAAATAAAAACTTAAATTCAACATTAACTAATACAGGTTATTACTTTGCACAATATTACGTAAAAACTGGTTTAGACCCATATTTAGCTGTTGCAATAGTGTTACAAGAAACAGGTTGTAAATGGACTTGTAGCAAGTTAGTAAGAGAATGTAATAATATAGGTGGAATGAAAGGCACTCCTAGTTGTAATGGGGGAAGTTATAAAAAATATAATACTTTAGAAGAAGGAATTAACGGTTACTTAAATATGCTATATAATAATTACTATTCTAAAGGACTAACCACTCCAGAACTTATTAATCCCAAATATGCTACTAGTACTACTTGGAGTGCTAAAATTAATAATTACATAGAAACAATAAGAGCAAGTTAATATTTACAAATAAAATATATATGCTATAATTAATTTGTTAACGAAGAAAGGATTTACAACCCTGGAGTTAAAACGTATAATCGCGTTAAGATAAAATAAGTATGAATACATTCATAAAATTAAGGTGGTACCGCGGAATATTCGCCCTTAAGATATGAATGTTTTTATTTGGAGGCATATGATAAAAAGAATTATATTTGATTTAGATAATACTTTAATAGTATGGAAAAAAGAATATATCTTTGCTATTAAAAATTCATTAGAAAAATTTAACATATCTTATAATGAAGAATTAATTTTAAAAATAGACAATATTATAGAAACTTACGAAAAATATTATACAGAATATAATAAATATGAGTTTTTAAATTTTATTAATACAAAATGTAGTTTAAACTTAACAATTGATTTTATAAATTATTTCTTACAAGAACAAGGTAAATGTTATGAAAATGATGAGTATCTAATAAATACAATTAAATATTTAAATAATAAATATGAATTAGTAGTACTAACTAATTACTTTACTGAAACTCAAGAACTAAGATTAAAAAATTTAGGTATATTAAAATACTTTAAATACGTTTATGGTGGAGATAAACATAAATTTAAACCAAATAAAGAAGCATTTAAATATTGTTTAGAACAATATAAACCTAATGAATGTTTAATGATAGGAGATAAATTAAATGAAGATATAATTCCAGCAAAAGAGTTAGGTATTAATACAATATGGGTAACAGATAAAAATAGTAATGAATATAGAACAATAAAAAATATTAAAGAATTAATTAAAATATTATAGGAGGAAATATTATGAAATTATATGAAGAATTAAAATGGAGAGGTTTAATTAAAGACGTAGCAGGAGAAGATTTATTAGATAAATTAAATAACGAAAAACTAACATTTTATTGGGGAACAGACCCAACAGCAGACTCATTACATATAGGACATTATTCGTCATTAATTACAGCAAAAAGATTAGCAAAATATGGACATAAACCAATTTTATTAGTAGGTGGAGCAACTGGACTTATAGGAGATCCACGTCCAACAGCAGAAAGAGAAATAATTTCCAAAGAACAAATAGAAAAAAATTTTGAAGGAATAAAAAAACAAGTTGATAAAATATTAGATGGAAAAGCAGAAATTGTAAATAATTACGACTGGATGAAAAACTATAATTACTTAGAATTCCTAAGAGATATAGGAAAATATATAAACGTTAACTATATGCTTGCAAAAGATATAATAAATAGAAGATTAGAAACAGGAATAACTTATGCTGAGTTTTCTTACACATTATTACAAGGTTATGATTACTTACATCTATTCAGAGAAAAAAATTGTACATTACAAGCAGCAGGAAGTGACCAATGGGGAAACATTACAACTGGTATTGAATTAATAAAAAAAATAGAAGGAAAAGTTGCATACGGTTTTACAATGCCACTAATATTAGATGCTAATGGTAATAAATTTGGAAAAAGTGAAGGAAATGCCTTATGGTTAGATATTAATAAAACATCAAGTTATGAATTATATCAATACTTAATAAATTCAGATGATTCTAAAGTAGAAGAATACCTAAAAGTATTTACCTTTTTAACAAAAGAAGAAATAGATAGCATAATAAAAGAACATAACGAGGCTCCTCATTTAAGAAAAGCACATAAAATACTAGCACGTGAATTTATTACAGACTTACATGGTGCTAAAGAATATGAAAGAGCATTAAAAATAAGTGAATGTTTATTTAATGGAAAAATAAATGAACTAAACGAACAAGAAATTACTGACGCTTTTAAAGGAGTACCAACATTTAATTTAAAATTAAATGAGACAATATTAGATATACTTGTAAATAATAATATTACATCTTCTAGAAGGGAAGCAAGAGAATTCTTAACTAACAATAGTATTACTGTTAATGGGCAAAAAATAACAGACGAAAAAATAATTATAGACAACAATATATTATTGCATAATAAATATTTAATAATAAGAAAGGGAAAGAAAAAATATTTTATAGGTAAGTGTTATGAAAAATAAAATATTTAACATATTACTAATATTTTTATTAATAACTATACTTTTAGCAACAATAACTTTTATAACTGCTAAACTAACTATAAACAAAAATAATATTAATAAAATAGTTAAAGATACAAGTAAAGAATTATTATTTGATGAAACAGTGTTATATAATATATCTTCTAAAATAAGTAACGAAACAAATATAGATGAAGATATAATAAAATCTTCTATAAAAAGTAATGCTGCTCAAAATATAATAAGTGATATAACTAATAATGTAATAGACTATAAATTAGGTAATAAAGATAAACTAACTAGTGATGAAATATATAATGTGGTAGAAGAAAATATTGATAAAATAGCAGAAGAATCAGGTTATAATCTTACCAATACTAAAAAAGAAAAATTATTAAAAGAAATAAAAGATAATAAAGAAAAAATAATAGAAAGTTTATATAATGGTGATTAAATGAATAATATACTTAATTTATTAAATACAAAATATTTAATAATTCTTCTAGGTTTACTAGCATTGATAATTATATTAATATTTATAAATAACAAAAATATAAAAAAAAGTATAAAAATAATATTTAAAACGACACTAATAACTTCTATTATAACTTTACTATTATCGCTACTTTTACCTATTATTATAGATATATTTTCGCCAAATAATACTATACTAATATTATTAAAATCTATATCAAAGAGTATAAAAAATACTTTATCTACAATCTCTTTAATATTATTAGTAATATCAATAATAGTTTTAATAACAAATAAATTAGTAAAAAATAAAAAATGAATAAAATAAATTCTTTTTAACCAAAATTAGGTTGAAAGGAATTTTTTTATGAGTAGATACAAAGTAGATATAGTAGGAATAAATACAAATGAACTTAAAGTATTAAAAAATGATGAAATGTTAGAATTATTTTTAAAATATCAAAATGGAGATAAACTAGCAAAAGAAAATATAGTTAATGGAAATTTAAAATTAGTTTTAAGTATAATAAAAAAATATAATAATGGTAAATATGATATGAATGATTTGTTTCAAATAGGTTGTATAGGTTTAATAAAAGCTGTTGATAATTTTGATACATCATTTGGAGTACAATTTTCAACATACGCAGTTCCTCTTATACTAGGAGAAGTTAAAAGATTTATTAGAGACTCCACTCAAGTACGTATTGCAAGAAGTATAAGAGATACTGCATATAAAATACTAAAATTCAAAGACGATTATTTATTAAAAACAGGTAAAGAACCAACAAACGATGAAATATGTAAAGAATTACTCATATCAGATTATGATTTACAATTAGCACTTGACTCTCTAAAAGAACCGATGTCTATATTTGAACCTATTTATAATGACGGTGGAGATACAATTTATTTAGCAGACCAAATAGCAGATATAAAAAATAATAATGAAGATAGAGACTCAATTATAAGTTTAAGAAGAGCATTTCTAAAAATTAAAACTCGAGAAAGAAATATACTTACAGATAGATATATAATAGGAAAAACACAAAGTGAAATAGCGAGTGAACTAGGAGTTAGCCAAGCTCAAGTATCTAGAATAGAAAAAAATGCAATTAATAATGTTAAAAGATTAATAAAATAACATATAATTAATTGGTGGTATTATGAAAATAAGTGAATTGCAAGATAAAGCAGTTGTTAATATAAATGATGGAAAAAACGTAGGGAAAATATATGACTTAGAAATAGATAACGAAGGCAAAGTATTAAACTTCTATACTATGCCCAAAAGAATATTTTGGGCAATATTTTCATCAAATAAAGAAACTATTTTTACAATAAATGATATAAAAAAAATAGGTAAAGATGTTATACTTGTTGAAATAGATTAAATAGTTTATAATGATTAAAGGTGATATTGGTGCATAAAAAAATATATATATTAACAATTATAATTTTTATTATAGATCAAATTACTAAATCAATAATAAGTACTTATTTAAAACTAAATGAAAGTATAGAAATAATAAAAAATTTCTTTTATATAAATTATATTAATAACAAGGGTGCTTCTTGGGGAATACTATCTAATAGTAGAATACTTTTAATAATACTAAGTTTAATAGCAATAGTAATTTTATTAAGATATATGAATACATTTAAAAAAAATAAAAGAAATTTATTTGGTTTTGCTTTTCTATTAGGCGGAATATTAGGCAATTTAGCAGATAGATTATTATTTGGTTATGTAAAAGATTTCTTGAGTTTTAAAATATTTAATTATGATTTTCCAGTATTTAATTTTTCAGATGTATTTATAGTATGTGGTGTACTAATTCTAATAATATCTATTTTAAAAGGAGAAGACAAAAATGGAAGTAAAAGTAGTGGAAAGTAATAATGAAAGAATAGATAAATATTTAACTAATAATACTGACTTATCAAGAACACTTATATCTAAAATGATTAATGACGAATATATATTAGTAAATAATAAAAAAACTAAATCAAACTATAAAGTAAAAGAAAATGATATTATATCAATTGATGAAACATATAAAGTTAGTAGTGATGTATTACCAGAAAAAATAGATTTAAATATAGTATACGAAGATAAAGATATAATAATAATAAATAAACCATCTGGAATGGTAGTACACCCAGGTAATGGCAATTACTCAAATACATTAGTAAATGGACTACTGTATTATACAAATAACTTAAGTGATATAAACGGAGAAATAAGACCTGGTATAGTACATAGAATAGATAAAGATACTAGTGGATTAATAATAGTAGTCAAAAATAATAAAACTCACGAAATATTAAGTAGATATTTTCAAGATAAAACTATAACAAGAACTTATCTAGCTCTAATAAAAGGCGAATTAAACACAAATTCAGCTACAATAGATGCTCCTATTGGAAGAAGTGATACTGATAGAAAAAAAATGGCAGTAACATCAAAAAATTCAAAAAATGCAGTAACACATCTAACAGTATTAAAAAGATATAAAGGTTTTACATTAGTAAAACTTAAATTAGATACTGGAAGAACTCATCAAATAAGAGTACATATGGCATATATTGGACATCCTGTATATAATGACCCAGTATATACTAATGATAAATGTAGTGAGTTCGGACAATTTTTACACTCATATAGTATGGATTTCATACACCCTACAACAAAAAAAGAAATGCACTTTGAATGTGATTTACCAGAATACTTTACTGAATTTTTAAAATGCCTAGAAGAAAAATAGTAGTTTCAAATAACTACATTTTTTTATTTAACTTAATTACATATATTAAAAGAATAAAGACCTGTATTAAACCTAAAACTATACTAAAAATAAAATTATTAAAATAAACAGTCATAAAATTAAAAAATAAATTAAAAATATATAATAAAATAAGATAAAAAAGAATATCATTATCAAAATAATCTAATTTTAAACAGAAATAATTAATCAATGTAATTAATAAATATAATAAAAAAGATAAAATAAAAAATAATTTATTACTATAATTAGCTAAAATAACTGATAAAGAAATAAACCAAGGTATAAAAAGAATAATAAAAGATAAAATTTTTTTCATAAACCATTCCTTTACTTAAAATGAACTTTGTTATAAAATATATATATGCAGGAAGGTGAATTTAATGAATGGTTCCATAACAATATCAGAAAAAGATGAACTAATAATGAAACTTGTGCATTATTTTGTTACTAAAGAAAACTATGCACCTATAATGGTAAGTGGAGTAAAAAATGAAGTTTGGTTAGAAAATTTAGATGCATATTATCAAATAATAAGAATTAATTCAAATTATATACATAATAAAGAACAATATGAATTTGACACATATAAAATATTAAATATTTGTAAACAAATAAGCAAAAAAACATTAACAAGAAAACTTAAAACATTAAATATATTTACTGATACAAATGAAAACGTTAAAGTAGATAATATTAAAAATATAGATAATTTTATAATAAAAGATAATAATGATTTAAATAACAAAGATGGAATAATTACTTTATTTCCAGAAATAATCGAAGAAGAAGTTAAAGGATTACATGGTTTAGATTTTTTATTAAATGTATCAAATGATATTAATAAAAAAACTGAAAATGATAATAAATTTTATGAAAGTGTTTTTAAACCTAAAAAAATTATAGCAACTAAAGTATTAATCATTATAAATATAGTAGTATATATATTATCTTTAATATTAACACAAACTGGAATATATGATGTATTTACTAATTTTGCATTAAATAAGACATTAGTTAAAAGTGGAGAAATATATAGACTATTAACTTGTGGTTTTTTACATGCAGATATAATACATTTACTATGTAATATGTATTCACTAAATATAATAGGTACACAAATAGAAAACTTTATAGGAAAAAAGAAATTTTTAATAATTTATTTTATAAGCCTTATTACAGGTAGTTTACTATCTTGCATATTAACTAACTCTTGGAGTTTAGGAGCAAGTGGGGCTATATTTGGACTATTAGGAAGTTTAGTTTATTTTGGTTATCACTATAGAATATATTTAGGTTCAGTATTAAAAGAACAAATAATTCCTATACTTATATTAAATTTAGTTATAGGTTTCTTAATACCTAATATAGATATATCAGCACATATAGGAGGTTTAGTAGGAGGTTTACTTGCTACTATGAGTCTAGGTATAGAAAAAAAATCTAAGAAAACAGATAAAATAAATGGAACTATATGTTTAACAATACTAATATTATTCCTAATCTTAGTATTATTCTATTTTTAGTATTATTCTATTTTTAGTCAATTTGACAAAGATTAAATAATATGCTAAAATGTAAGTACCAATGGGGGTTGGGCAGATAAAACATTTACTAAATATATAAACTCCATTGAAGGAGTTTTTTAACATTTGACAAAATAATATAAAAATGTTAAAATACTTTACAACTTTAAAAGTTAGTACAGATTTAATTCTTAGAAGGGGGAAATGAGTTATGTACGAAGATACAAAAAAATCTATTGATTGGAAAGGTTTATTTTTAAAAGTTGTTATTGCATTTTTAATAATACTTATTGCTATTAAAGGTTACAGTACATTAAAAGGAAATAATAAAGTTAATGAAAAAACAACTACTGAAACAACTGCAGAATCAAAGAGTTCATCAACATTTACTGAAAACATTGAAAAATTAAGAAATGCTGGAGAAAAATACTTTACTAATAATAAAGATAAATTACCAAAACAAGAAGGAAATACAGTTATGGTAACTTTAAATGAATTAGTAAGTAATGGTGAAATAGAAGCATTAGCAGATGAAGACGGGAAAACTTGTGATGGAGAAAGTAGTTATGTAACTGCAATGTTAGAAGGAAATAAAACAAAAATAAAAGCAAACTTAGTTTGTGGAGATGCTTCTAGCTATTCATTAGTATACATGGGAGAAAACGATGATAATATTGAAGAAAATAAAACTACAAACAACAACTCATATACTAAAACAAACACAAGTTCATCTAAATCAAGTAATACTTGTACAACTAATAATTGTGGAACTTCTTCAGTAAATGTTAGTACAAACACTTCAGTTTCACAAAATGTATCTATTAATAGTGGAAAAACAAATTCTAATTCTAATTCTAATTCAAGTAATAACAACAACAATTATAATACAACAAGAAAAGTAACAGTAAGTTTTGATAGTAACGGTGGTAATAGATCTTATTCTTCACAAAGAATAAATGTTAATAGTAAAGCATATAATCCAGGAAGTCCTTCAAAGAGTGGTTATACATTCTTAGGTTGGTATTTAAATGGATATAAATATAATTTCAATACTCCTGTTACAAAAAATATTACTTTAGTAGCAAAATATAGTAGAAATTATTCAAATGATGACGATGACTATTATTATGATGATTATATAGGAAGTTTAAGAACTGGAACTTATACTAGCTATGTTTATACAATGGGTTGGGACACTCGTGGAACTGATTACATTAGTATCGACCATACATTAAGATTACCAGAATACTTAGAAGACAGAGATATAGAAAGAGTTAAAATTTCTAATATAACTTTTAATAAATCATTAAATACATCTTCTTTAGCAAACACTTATAAAAGTAGACATAGAGATACATTCTTCTATGAAAGAAATGGTTGGGAATCTAGTATTTCTTCAACAAATTCTTTATCTACTATAAAAAGTAATGCAGTAGATTTCTATTATAGTAGTAGATACAAAGATATTGATGATGCAATATATAATGGTTTTGATGTAAACTGGACAGCAAACGATGTATATAAACAATGTACAACAACATTTAGTGTTAACGGTGAATCAAATAAATGTAACTACGGTATCGTTTATAAAGTTACTTGGACATACCAATATTACAATTAAAAATAAATTAAATAAAAATTGTTAGTTTTTCTAGCAATTTTTTTATGTTTTAAACTTTAAAAATTATTAAATAACTTAAGAGTACAAATATATTAATAAAATAAATATTTATAATTAAACTATAACAGAAAAGATAAAAACAGTTTTTAGCAGATATAATTAAATAGTAGAATGAAAGATTATTATGATATTTATTTAATATATGTAAAAAACTGGAAAAGTTTAACTAAAAATAATTTTAAATGTGCTATAAAAAACACTTTAAAAAACGTAAATTTAATAAAAATTTAAAAGAAATGTTTTTAATAATAAAAGAAAGTGGAATACTAAAAAGAAGGTGGAAAGCATATTCAAAAAATATAAAATATGAAGAAATTATTAATTGCATAAGTGTGATAGTAGAGACAATAATATAAAAAATAACCAAATAAAAACTGTTAGAAAACTAACAATTTTTTTATTTCTTAATTTCATTTTTAAAACCAACTATCACAAACGGATCTTCTTCTGTGCCGGTTCCTTTAACACTAGTATTTTCACCAATATTAATAACTAATCTAGCCATTCCAGTATTATTAGCACCTGTTGACATAATAGTTGAATTAATTTTATAAACTTGACTAGTATTTTCAGAATTAGCAGTTAAAGTCCAATAAGAATTTTCAAAATCTGCTAAATAATTGTAGTTGCTACAAGATACAGTACTAGCACTTGTACAACTACTATCTAAACTTGCTAACATATATTCATTTAATTGAAGTAAACCTAAATATTGATTATCTAATCTACTTGAACATTCTATTGAACCATCATTACTAGTTTCTTCCATATTCCTTTTTCCAATACAAAGTGTTGTTTCTTTAATATAACCTTTAGCATCATTGGATAAGACTGATTCGTTTTTATATATTTCGTCTAAAGTGTCTTTTACTCTACTATTTAAATTTTCAAATACATAATTATTTTTACCAATAGAAGCACCAACTTCTTCATTATATCTATCATCCCAAACTACAGGGTCTCTTCTTCCAGCTTCAATAAGTTTGATAGTATTATCAGAATTTATTTTTATAATACGCCATAATTTACTATCAAATACTAAATAATTATCAACTTTGTCTCCTCTAAAATAAAAACTATCACCAATACTATATAAACCATTACCTGATGTAACAACATTATCAAGAAGTAACTCTTTTAAATTCTCTGATTTATAGGTTTCGCCATTAGTTGTACAGTTTAAAATAGGAGAGTAAGAATAATAATCGTTATTATTTTCTATTGCTAAACTTCCTGAACAAGTTGTATTTTTATCTAATATTTTATCAAGCTCTTTTATAATTCCTTTATTAACTAAATCTCCTAAAGATAAAGTTATTACTCCATTTTTATTAGGTAACTCATCTTTATGCGAAGAATAATACTCTTTAGCACTGGACATTATTTCTAATTCCAAAGCTTCAGGATTATATTTTTTAGAACAAGATGACACTAAAAACAAAATAAAGAATATTAAAACAAATGCTCCAAGAACTATAAAAATAATTTTTTTCATTTTTTCGTCCATATAATCAACTCCTAGAAAAAGTATAGCACGCTTATTTTTTTATTTCAATAATAGTTTGTCCTTTAATTATTTTAATAATTATGTTATTCTTTTTATAGGATGTGATTTTATGAAAAAAGATAAATCTAAAATAGTTAAAGAAGATAAAATAAAAATACCTAAGACTAAAATAAAAAAAATAAAATTAAAACATAGAAATTTAATTTTAATTGCTTCTTGTTTATTATTAATTTTAATTGCACTAATTATATTTACAAGTATCAATAAAAAAGAAGAAAACTTTAAAAAAGAAAATAACTCAGAAACAAAAGAAGAAGCAAAGCTAAAAATAGTAGATTTAAATTCTAAATCTAGACCTTATGCTGTAATGATAAATAATGTTAGTATTGCAAGACCTTTACAAAGTGGGTTGCAAGATGCTTATTTAATGTATGAAATAATAGTTGAGGGTGGAATAACAAGATATTTAGCGCTATTTATGGATGCAAATGTTGAAAGAATTGGTTCTATTAGAAGCGCAAGACACTACTATTTAGACTATGCTTTAGAAAATGATGCTATATATGTTCATCACGGTTATTCACCACAAGCATATAATGATTTTTCTCTATTAAATGTTGATAGAATAGAAGTTAGTACCCCTAAAACAGGTTGGAGAGATAATTCATTAAACGTAGCAAGTGAACATACATTATTCACAAGTATAGAAAAACTAAATAATGGAGTAGAAAAAAAGAGAACAGAAAGAAATAAAGACTTATTATTAAACTATAGTGCAAAAGAAATTAATTTGAGTGATACAGAAGGTACTATAGTAGCAAATAGTATTAGTATTCCATATTCTGCAAACACTACTACATCATATAAATATAACAGTGATGAAAAAGTTTATTATAGATTTGTAAATAATAAAGAACACGTTGATTATGTAACAAAAAAACAATATCATTTTAAAAACATAATTACATATAAAGTTAAAAATTATACCCTAGATGACGTTGAAACAAAAGGTAGACAAGGAATAGAAAATATTGGTAGTGGAGAAGGTTACTTTATTACTAATGGTTATGCAAAAAAAATTCTTTGGAAAAAAGAATGTAGAGAATGCCAAACAGTGTATACTTATGAAGATGGTAAAGAAATTACAGTTAATGACGGTAACACATTTATACAAATACAACCTATGAATAAAGATTTAATTATAGAATAAAAAGGTGATATAATGCAATTTATTTTAGAAAATTATTTAATAATAATTATAGTTGGACTTTTCTTTGTTTTTGCTCTTGTTGGTTATTTAATTGATATGTTAAGAAATAGTAAAAATATAAATACTTTAGAAGAAAAAACGCCAGATATTAAACCAATAGAAATTACTTCTATTAAAGAAAGCAAAGAAGAAACACACAATAATAATGCTGATGAATTATTAGAAAACTATAATAAAGAAAATAAATAAATTTATGTAAAGAAGATATTACACATATCTTCTTTTTATAGATTTAATAAAATTTATTTGTTATAATAAAATATATTATAAAAGGAGTGAAGACAATGACATTTACAACAATATGGAACGTAGTAACGAAAGTTATTGACATATGTTTAGTATGGATTATGTTTTATTTCATATTTAAAAATATTAAAAATAATGTAAAAATGATATTAATCTTTAAAGGTGTATTAATAATCATATTAATTAAAGTATTAAGTAATATTTTAGATTTATATACAATTGGATTATTATTAGAATACGTTTTATCTTGGGGACCAATTGCATTAATAGTAATATTTCAACCAGAAATTAGAACTGTATTAGAAAGTATAGGTAGAAGTCAATTATTGGGAAGACATAAAGTATTAACTGTTGACGAAAGAGAAAAAATAGTATTTGAAATAATGACTGCTATAGAATATTTGAAAAAAAATAGAATAGGAGCATTAATAGTATTAGAAAGAAATATGTCCCTACAAGAGTATATAGAACCTGCAAATAAAATATATTCTGACATAACAGCACCTCTTCTAGATGCAATATTCTTGCCACCTAACCCATTACACGATGGTGGTGTAATTATACAAGGAGATAGATTAACTTGTGCAGGAGCAGTATTTAAAACAAGTATGAACCCTAATGTTAATAAAAAATTAGGAACAAGACACAGAGCGGCTTTAGGAGTTGCAGAAGAAACCGATGCAATAGCATTAGTAGTTTCAGAAGAAACAGGTAGAATATCAATTGCAGTAGATAATCACTTACACTATAATTTAACACTAGAAGAATTTAAAATTAAATTACTAGAAGAATTAAAACCAAAAGCAGAAGTGTTCTATGATGCAGATGAGGAGGATGATATAAATGAATAAAATATTGAAACCTTTTATCGCATTATTTAAACTTATTTATAAACTTATTGATACTATAATAGTTACACCAATAAGTAAATTAATTTATAGAATAAGTAAATTAGGCAAAAATAATTCAGGTAAATTAGAAAGAATATTAAATAGACCTATAGTATTACTTTATATATCACTAATTTGCGCCATAGCAGTATTCTATTTAGTAGATAATAAAGTTATATCATTAGTAGATAATGAAGCAGAAATAATAACAGGCCAAAAAGTTAATGTAATTTATAACGAAGAAAATTATGTAGTAGAAGGAGTTCCTGAAACAGTAGATATAACTCTTATAGGTTCAAAAAGTAACCTATATTTAGCAAAACAAATAGGAGATCATAAAGTTGTATTAGATTTAACAAACTATGAACCAGGAACTTATAAAGTAAAATTAAAATATAATCATTCTATGAATAATGTTAGTTATAAACTAGACCCATCAACAGTTTCTATAAAAATAAGCGAAAAAGAAAGTGAAGTATTTAATCTTACATATGATTTAGTAAATGAAAATAAATTAGATAAAAAATTAAATATAAATAGTGTAAAATTAGATAAGAATGAAGTTATTGTCAAAGGGTCTAAAGAAACTCTAGAAACAATATCTAATGTTAAAGCATTAATTGACGTTGAAGCAGCAGGTTTAACAAATAAGGGTGAATATAAAGTAGATTCAATTAAATTAGTTGCATATGATAATAATGGTAACAAAGTTAATAATGTTGAAATGGTACCAAATAATATAAGTGCAGAAATAAAAGTAGATTCTTACTCAGTAGAATTACCAGTAAAAGTTGTAACAAGTGGAGATATAACAACTGGTTATGCGTTAAATTCAATAAATACATCAGTAACGAAAGTAACAGTATATGGAGACCAAGAAGTATTAGATACATTAAGTGCAATAGAGGCTCCAATTGATGTAACAGGATTAAGTACAGATAAAACATTTAATGGAGTTAATTTAACAAAACCGGCAGGAGTTAGATACATGAGTGAAACTACTACTAGTGTAACCGTTACATTAGATACAGAAACGAGTAAAGAATTTCCAGGTATTGTAATTGAATCGAGAAACTTAGCAAATGGTTATACAGCATCAGCATTAACAGAAAGTGATAGAACAATAACTGTAATTGCCAAAGGAGTTAGTAGTGCACTAGAAAATTTAGAAGCATCTAAAATAAAAGCATATATTGATTTATCTGGTTATACAGCAGGAACTTATGAAGTTGAAGTTAAATTAGAAACTGATGACTCGAGATTTACTTTAGTTTCAACAAGTAGCAAAGTTAATATAAAAATTTCAAAAAGTAGTTAGTAGAACTACTTTTTTTAATTAATTTATGTTAAAATCATAATAGGTGGTACTATGAATAAAGGGTTTACATTAGTTGAACTTATAGCAGTTGTAACAATTTTAGGACTCCTTGCAATTATTACAACCCCTGCATATGATACAGTAAGTAGAAATATAAAAACAAGAAACTATGATTCAAAACGAAAAGCAATAGAAGCTCAAACACTATCTTATGTTGAAAAGTATTTGAAAAATGAAACTTACGATGGTTCAGATAGTACACACACGTTATGTTTTACTGTAGATTACTTAATAAAAAACGGTATAGTTTCAAGTGATAGTGAAACAGAAGAATATATAGAAAATGACTTAACTGGAGAAAAATATAGTGGTACTTACATAAAAGTATACTACGATCTAGATAGTTTAAAATTGATAGCATTAACTCAAAGTAACGATACAACAGATAATAAATATCAAGAAAGGAACTGTGATTCGACTAAATAGAAGGTGAAAATATGAAAAAAATGATTTTATTAATAATGGACGGTTTTGGTTATAGAGAAGAGCCTCATGGAAATGCAATAATTGATGCACATATGAATACATTTACTAAATTATGGAATGACTACCCACATAGTATATTAGAAGCGAGTGGGTCTTCTGTAGGACTACCAGACGGACAATTTGGTAATAGTGAAGTTTGCCATACAGCAATAGGTGTAGGTAAAAAAATAAAACAAGACATAACTATAATTAATGAAGAAGTAGAAAGTGGAAAAATTAAAGAAAATCAAGAACTATTAAACTTAATAGAACACGTAAAAACAAATGATTCAACTTTGCATTTAATGGGATTATTAAGTGACGGAGGAGTACACTCAGATATTAATTATATGAAAAAACTAATACCAAATTTAAAAGAACTAGGTATAGAAAAAATAATATTCCATGCTATAACAGATGGTAGAGATACCGATGCTATGTGTGCTTTAAAATATATAGATGAAATGAATTCAGTTCTTAACGAAAATAACATTGGACACATTGGAACTGTATGTGGAAGATTTTATGCAATGGATAGAGACAACAAATGGGAAAGAACACGAGTTTACGCTGATATGCTAATAAATGGAAAAGGTTTAAAAATATTAGATACAAATATAGCAATAAAAAATTGTTATAAAAGAGGTTTAACAGATGAATTCTTACCTCCATTAATACTTAACCCAGAATTCAAAATTAATGAGCACGACGGATTATTATGGTTAAATTTTAGGTCAGATAGAGCAAGACAAATACTAAAAAGTTTAACAGATTTAAGTTTTAACGAATACCCAATAGGACACGTAAATAATTTAAAAGTAGTTACTATGTTTGAAGTACCAGATGTTAATACGCCAACATTATTTAAAAAAAACTTAAGTAATATTTATAGTATAGGGAGATATTTTAGTGACTTAGGAATGACACAGGCTAGAGTTGCAGAAACAGAAAAATATGCTCACGTAACTTATTTCTTTAATGGTGGTATAGAAGACAAACTAAAGAGATGCGATAACTATAAAATAGAAAGCCCTAAAGTTGCAACTTATGACTTAATGCCAGAAATGAGTATAGAGGGTGTTACAAAACAAGTATTAAAATGTATTGATAAAGATTATGATTTCATATTAGTTAATTTTGCTAATCCAGATATGGTTGGACATACTGGAAACTATGAAGCGGCAATTAAGACTTTAAAAAGTGTAGATGAAGCATTAAAACAAATATATGAAAAAGCCGAAGATAATTTTTATGAACTACTAATTACAAGCGACCACGGGAATATAGATACAATGATAGACTCACACGGTGTTCCAGTTACAACTCATTCAATGAGCCCAGTACCATTTATTTTCTGTAATAAAAATATAAAATTAAAAGACTATGGTTGTATAACTATGATTGCACCAACTATATTAAAATATATGGACATTAAAATTCCAGAAGAAATGAGTGATACTCCATTACTATTTAAAAGAGAGGATTAATGATGTTAGATACTAGTGTTTTAAGAGAAAATGATATCAGGGGTGTTTATGGAAGAAACATAACAGAAGAATTTGCTCAAATTGTAGGTAAAGCTTTTGGAACTTATTTAAAAAATAAAAATCAACAAGAATGTATTGTAAGTTATGATAATAGAGTAAGTGGGGAAAAACTTGTAGAAAAACTAATGAGTGGTATTGTTAGTACAGGAGTTAATATAAAATTTTTAGGTATGACTACAACGCCAGTTTTAAATTATGCAACAATACACTTTAACATACCAGCAGGTATAATAGTTACTGCAAGCCATAACCCTTCTAATGAAAACGGTTTTAAATTATTTGGAGATCATTTTCTACATTTAAAACGTGTTGAATTAGAAAAAGTATACGATTTAATTAAAACACAAAAATTTACTACTGGTAAAGGAACTATAAAATATATAAATATAAATAATTCATATATTAATATGTTAGATACTTATATATTAAAAGGAAATAAAAAACTTAAAGTTGCAATAGATTGTGGAAATGGTACCACATCACTATATATAAAACCTATATTTGAAAAATTTAATATTGAAACAATTTTTATAAATGCAATAAGTGACGGTAGATTTCCAAACCATAATCCAGATCCTAATAATGATAAAAACTTAATAGAATTAAAACAAATAGTAATAAAAGAAAAATGTGATTTTGGAATTGCTTATGACGGAGACGGAGATAGAGTAGGAATAGTAGATGAGTTAGGTAATACAATTGAAAGTGATAAACTAATAGCAATTTTTTCAAGAAATATTATTCCAAAAACTTTAAATAAAAAAGTTATAATAGATGTAAAATGTTCTAATGCATTAGTAGAAGATTTAGAAAACATAAAAGCAACTCCAATAATGGTTAAAAATGGAAGTGCATTTATAGAAACAATACTAAAAGAAAAAGATGTATTAATTGGAGGAGAATATTCAGGACATATATTCTTTAGAGATAAATTTTATGGATTTGATGATGGAATATATGCAAGTTTAAGACTATATGAAATCTTATCAAATACTAGTTTAAAATGCAGTGAATTATTAAATGGATATAAAAAATATTATAATACTCCAGAAATAAGAATAAAAACAACTGATGAAAAAAAATGGAATATAATAGAAAAAATAAAAGAATATGTAAAAAATAAAGGATATTATTTTCTAGACATAGATGGTGTTAGAGTAGTATTCAATGATGGATGGGCATTAATTAGATGTAGCAATACAGAACCAAGTATTACTACAAGATTTGAAGCGGTTACAAAAGAAAGATTAGAAAATATACAAAAAGAATTTATTACACTAATTAACACATTACTGTAAACATTTATCAATTATAGTATACATTACCATTTAAAGTGGTATAATATAAGTACCTAGAATATTGGTATACACATAAAACCGACTAAGTGTGATATTGGGAGTCTAATTAATATGTGGTGTTGAATACTAGTCCATTAAGTGTACTAGGATCCTAAAACATATTATGTGATACCCACCTGGCGAGAGCGGGCTTTATCACATATACTAATTTCTGGGTTTTTTTATGGAGGAAAATATGTTTGAACGAATAACTAACTTAATTAAAGAAGAAGATTTTAATAAACTAAAAACAAAAAAAATACTAATAGTAGGTTGCGGTGGAGTAGGCGGTTATGCTTTAGAAACACTAGTAAGAAGTGGAATAATTTATATTGATATAATAGACCATGATAAAATAGATATTACAAACTTAAATAGACAAATAATTACTACACAAGAAAATATCAATAAATATAAAGTAGATGAAGCAAAAAAAAGAGCAATAAAAATAAACCCAAATGTTATTATTAACACATACAAACTATTCCTAGATGAACATAACATAGATGAAATACTAAAAAATAACTATAACTTTATAATAGATGCGTGTGACTATATACCAACTAAAATAGAACTAATAAAAAGAAGTATAAAAAATAATTTCAAACTAATATCTTGTATGGGCACAGCAAAAAAAATAGACCCAACAAAACTATCAATAACTACATTAGATAAAACAAAGTACGATCCATTAGCAAAAATAATAAGAAAAAAAATAAAAGAATTAAAAATAACAAAAAAAATAATAGTAGTATCATCAGAAGAAGAAATAATAAAGTCAGAATATTTAGGAAGTTTTATGATGGTACCAGCAACTGCTGGAATACTTTGCGCAAAATATGTATTAAAAAATATAATTGATTTTTAAATACTAATAATATATAATAAAAGCTCCAAAGAAAGTGTGATACTAATGAATTTACTATTTAGTGATTATGATGGTACATTAAAACCATTCAACAATAACCCTAATATATTAGAAAAAATAACATTTAAAAAAAATATAAACTCCATAAATAAACTTACTAAAAATAATAATAAATTTATCATTACTACTGGTAGGACTACAGAGTCTTTATTAAATGAAATTAATAAATATAAAATAAATTATGATTATATTACTACTTATGATGGAAGAGTAAGTTTTGATAACAAAAATAAATTAATATATAGTTTAACTATAGAGAAATATATATTAAAAGAAATAAAAAATATTTTAAATAATAAACCATATTATAAAAAAATAACACTATATAATAGTAATGGTTTAACAACAAACTATGAAGATATTATTATTATAATAATTAAATTAGATAACAAAGAATTATATAAATATATAATGGATTTATTAAAAGATTATAAACAAATTAATATGAAATATAGTTTATTTACAAATAACTTAATAATATCTATTAACTCAAATAAAAGTTTAGGAATAAAAAAATTATTAGACAGTGAAAATATAGAAGTTACTAATGAAAATATTATAACAGTTGGAGACGGACTTAATGATTTAGAAATGTTAAAAGATTATAACGGTTATAAAATGCTTATTTCACACCCACAATTATATTATAATATTGATAAAACAACTACTAGTGTTAATAAACTAATAAAAAAATTAATTAACATATAAACCTATATGTTTTTTTTATTATATGATAAAATATTAAATACAGGTGATTATACTATGAATAATAAAATAAGAAACTTTTCAATAATTGCACATATAGACCACGGTAAAAGTACGTTAGCAGATAGAATATTGGAACTTACAGATAGTGTTAGTACTCATGATATGAAAGCACAATTATTAGATTCTATGGATATAGAACGCGAAAGAGGAATAACAATAAAATTAAATGCTGTTGAACTACATTACAAATATAAAAATGATGACTATATATTACACTTAATTGATACACCAGGGCATGTAGATTTTTCATATGAAGTATCACGTAGTTTAGCAGCATGTGAGGGAGCAATTTTAATAGTTGACGCTGCACAAGGAATTGAAGCACAAACTTTAGCAAATCTATACTTAGCATTAAATAACAATTTAACAATAATACCAGTAATAAATAAAATAGATTTACCAAATGCAGATATTGATAAAGTTACTAATGAAATAATAGAAGTATTAGGCTTTAAGCGTGAAGATATTATACTATGTAGTGGAAAAACAGGAGTTGGTGTAGATAAATTACTAGATAGAATTATAGAAAAAATACCAGCCCCAATTATTAATAATGATTCTCCTACAAAAGCATTAATATTTGACTCATTCTTTGACCCATATAGAGGAGTTATACTGTCAGTTAAAGTAAGTACTGGTACTATTAAACTTAAAGATAAAATAAAATTAATGTCAAATAATGCGGTTTACGAAGTGGTAGAATTAGGAGTAAATACTCCAAAAGAAAAAAAACTAACAGAAATAACAAGCGGGCAAGTAGGTTGGATAAATGCTTCAATTAAAAGTATTGATGATGTTAACGTAGGAGATACAATTACACTAGAAAATAATCCAGCAGACCGTCCATTAGAAGGATACAAACCAATGAAACCAATGGTTTATAGTGGTTTATTTCCAATAGAACCAAATAAATTTGAAGCATTGAGAGTTGCATTAGAAAAACTAAAATTAAATGATGCTGCTCTAACTTATGAACCAGTTACTTCAGTAGCACTAGGTTTTGGTTTTAGAACTGGTTTCTTAGGACTATTACACATGGAAATAATCGAAGAAAGAATAGAAAGAGAATTTGGAATAGAAATTATTGCAACTAGTCCAAGCGTTGTCTACGAAGTACTAAAAACAAACGGAGAAACTGTTTTAATTCACGCTCCAAATGAACTCCCAGAAAAAGTAAATATAACTTCTATTAAAGAACCATTTGTAATGGCAAATATATTTGTACCAAGTGAATATATAGGCCCAATAATGGACTTATGTAGTGAAAAAAGAGGAATATATAAAAATCTAGAATATATTGATAAAACAAGAGTAAATATACATTATGAACTACCACTATCAGAAATAGTATACGATTTCTTTGATAAACTAAAATCATATACCAAAGGTTATGCTTCATTCGATTACGAAATATCTGACTACAAAGAAAGCGACTTAGTAAAAATGGATATATTAATAAACGGAGAAGTTATAGATGCACTATCAAGTATCGTACATAAAGATGTTGCATATACTAGAGGAAAAGAAACAGTAGAAAACCTAAAATCTATAATACCAAGACAACTCTTCCAAGTACCTATACAGGCTAGTATTGGTTCAAAAATAATTGCAAGAGAAAATATAAGTGCAATGAAAAAAAATGTCTTAGCAAAATGTTATGGTGGTGACATTTCTAGAAAAAGAAAACTATTAGAAAAACAAAAAGAAGGTAAAAAAAGAATGAAAATGGTAGGTAATGTAGAAATACCTCCAGAAGCGTTTTTATCAGTATTAAAAACTAATAAGTGAGGTAAATATGAAATATGAAAATTTTAATAAGGAACTAGATTATATAAATGATGAAAGACTAAAAGAAAACGCAAAAATTATACTAAATAATCTACCAGATTACTTTTATCAAGTACAAGCAGCCTCAACTGGTAAGTATCATCCTAAATATGCATTAGGAGATAAAGGATTAATAAGACACGTAAAAGCAGCAGTTTGTATTGCACATAATTTATTTGAAATATATAAATTTGATAATCATACTAAAGATATAATTATAATAAGTATATTAATACACGATGGTTTAAAACACGGTTTCATACAAGATAAATATTCGAAGTTTGAACATCCTCTATTAATAGCGCAACTATTAGAACAAATAAAAAATAAATTAACTTTAACAGAAGAAGAAATAAAAGAAATAACAGATAATGTAGCAAGTCATATGGGTAAATTTAATACAAATAATTATTCTGATATTGCCTTACCATTACCCAATTCAGTAACTCAAAAATTTGTTCATATGTGTGACTTCTTAGCAAGTAGAAAACAAATATTATTTGAATTTGATGAGAACAATAATATTATTGAACCAGACTAATTTAGTTTGAGTTGAGGTAAAATTTTGTGGATAATTAAAAAAATCAGAATTTCTTTAAGATTTTCTGATTTTTTGTTTGAAAAATAAGGTAAAACACAATTTTGTTTAGTATAATTTAATTATAAACGTAAA
>CALVZA010000057.1 GCA_944372415.1 uncultured Bacilli bacterium | reverse complement strand
TTAAATATATCATATTTTTGTAGAATAATCAATATTTTTTGTGAATTTTATATAAAAACGCTCGATTATCAAAGTTTTGTGCAATAGGAGGTAGGAGAAAAATATAAAACAGCCATAAACCTATACTCTTACATATTCAAGGCTTTTAGCTGTTTTATACATACTAATATTCATTATTATTATAATCTTTATTCTTATGACTTATTAGCAATATCTTAATAAACAAGTTATATTAATTAAATTTAAAAACAGCTTAAAACTCATTTTAATGCATCAATATTTTAAAGTAATTTATTTAATATATTTAGTTGTAACTTAAATCAATATAATTTGAATTTATTAATTTAATTTTTAAAATTAAGTTTTAAAAATTAAATTAAATCTTAAATTATTTAAATATTTTTAAAATATTTTATTTTACTTTTACATATTTTTATTTCTAAATCTATTTTTTATATTACTTTTTATAATGCCCCCTACTCTACCGTTTTTTACTTAAAATAGAAAAGATAAGTATTTCTTTTAATAAGAAATACTTATCTTATGACATCATCCGTTTCTATTCTATATAAATAATATAAAGCAGAATATTATATACTCTGCTTTATTTAAATCTCCCTACTTGAGGCAAGGGGTTTCCTAATGTAAAGACATTCCTTTAAAGGTTAGAATATTTACCTAATGTAAAACTCCTCACTTAAGGCAGAGGTTTTCCTAATTTATTTTTATTATCATAAATAATATCTAATTTTCCGATAATACCTTTATCAAGATAGTAATTATAAGTTCTAGCCATTAGCTTTGTTATTTTTTAATAAATAAATTGCTAAACAGCTAATCCCTATTCCTAGCATAATAATAGCATTATTCATATCAATTTGTTTTAATATAGAAGTAACTACAATACAAATGCCCATCGCAAGGCTAACTCCAACTAAAGCAATATTGATAATATCATCTACTTTGCTATTATCTTGTTTAGTTTGTGCGTTTAATAGTTCCTCCACAGAAACACCCAAAATTTCGGCTAATTTCGGAATAGAATTAACATCAGGACAAGATAAATTCCTTTCCCATTTTGATACTGCTTTGTCAGTAACATTCATTTTTTCTGCCAAATCATTTTGTGTCATATTTTTTTCTTTTCTTAAAGAACTAATTATTTCTCCAAGAGTTTTATTTGCCATATAAAATCCCTCCTTTAATTGTTAATTCTATTTTATTACTGATATTTTACAAACTCAACCGACAATTAGTTTACTTTGATAAACCATTAGTTTAGTTACAGTTTCTTTAAATATATCATATTTCGTTTTTCAAAATCAATTCTTTTTATTTTTTAAATATATATTACAAACTACATTTCTTTCCGCTATAGCGTGTATAAAAATTATAATATAAATATTAATACAAAAACACTTGATAAATACTCTTATAATGATATATTATATATATTGAAAGGAGATAAACAAATGATAGATTTAAACGAAAACCCTTCATTTTTAAATGAATTTCTAGAATATTTGACAGGTATTTTAAATAAGTCTCCAAATACAGTTAAGGAATATAATTATGATTTATCTCATTTCTTAAAATTTATAATGCATCATTTCAATCTTGATAAAAATGATAATATTAAAGAAATAGATATTCATAATATGGATATTTCAATAGTAAAACGTATAACTTTAAATGACATCCATTCTTTTTTATATTACCTTACTGAAAATTTTCACAGCAAAGCGACTACAAGAGCAAGAAAAGCAGCAAGTATAAGAGTATTTTTTAGTTATCTTACTCAAAAAGCTAAACTATTAGAAACAAATCCTGCTCAAGGGTTAGAAACTCCTAAAATTGGTAAGAGACTTCCTAAATACTTAACATTAGAGCAAAGTAAAAAACTATTAGAGACGGCAAATGATGCTTCAGACGAGTATAAAGAAAGAGACTATGCTATAATTACATTATTTTTAAATTGTGGTATGCGTTTGTCAGAACTAGTTGGAATAAATATAAAAGATATTAATTTTTCAGATAATAAACTAACAGTTATAGGTAAAGGAGATAAAGAAAGAACAATTTATTTAAACAATGCTTGTATAAATGCTATAAGTGAATATTTAAAAGTAAGGCCACATGACGGTGTAAAATACAATTCCAGAGATGCTCTATTTTTAAGTAAACGCAAAGAACGCATTAGTAATAGAATGGTTCAAGAAATTGTAAAGCGAGAACTTGGCAAAGCTGGTTTAGATATGAATAAATATTCTGTTCACAAATTAAGGCATACAGCTGCAACATTAATGTATCAAAACGGTGTCGATATTAGAGCACTTCAAGTATTACTTGGACATGAGAGTATATCAACTACAGAAATTTATACTCATGTTGATAATAAACAAATTGAAGATGCTGTTGCTCAAAATCCTTTGGCTGACGAGAAAATAACTAATTAACACGTAAATTATCTAAGCTTAGCTATAAATACTGATATCCCATATTGCCTAGCGCTTAAATATATAATTATAAAAAAATTAAAGCAATAAATACACAAAGCTAGTTTTTAGTTTAAAATTTTAAAAAGAAGAATATAGGTTTAAAGTTTTAAGAAGAATTTATTGACTATAAATAATAAAAATAGTAATAAATTCTTCTTTTTAATTATACTTTTTTAATTATATTTTCAATTAAATATATGAATAGAAAATATTATAATTATTCCAGCTAGACCCACTCAAAAAACAATTAATTGTAAAATTTAATTTACACCTTTTTTTGTTATAAAATAATTATAAACTATAAAAATAATTATAAAGCTATAACTTAATTCTTTTTAGTCTTAAAGCATTTAGTATTACTGTAAAACTACTTAAAACCATTGCTAAGCTTGCTATCATTGGATTAATAGCAATTCCAAATGGAGATAATACACCCATAGCAATAGGTATCATTAATGTATTATAGAAAAATGCCCAAAATAAATTCTGTTTAATGTTCTTAATTGTCTTTTTACTTATATTAATTAAATTTATTATACTTGATAAATCATTTTTAGTTAATATTACGTCAGATGAATCTCTGGCTATATCTGTACCGCTATTTACACTAACACCTATATCACTTAATGCTAGAGCTGGACTGTCATTAATTCCATCTCCACACATCATGACTATCTTTCCTTCTTCCTTTAGGTCTTTTATAATTTTAGTTTTTTCACTAGGCGTAACATTAGCTATAACATTTTTTATTTCTAAAATGTCTGCTATAGATTTAGCAGTTTTTTCATTATCTCCAGTAAGCATAATTACATCAATATTACTATGTTTTAATGTACTAACAATTTCTTTTGCATTTTCTCTTATTATATCGTTAACACCTATAATTCCAAGAATTTCACTGTTCTTTACAATGTATATTATACTGTTTCCTTTTTCAGCTAAAATACCTTCTTGC
>CALVZA010000056.1 GCA_944372415.1 uncultured Bacilli bacterium | reverse complement strand
TACGTTTATAATTAAATTATACTAAACAAAATTGTGTTTTACCTTATTTTTCAAACAAAAAATCAGAAAATCTTAAAGAAATTCTGATTTTTTTAATTATCCACAAAATTTTACCTCAACTCAAATTTAAAAATACAAACTTATATTTTTCTCTAACTTTATTAAATTAAAAACTCTACTAATATTTATTACGTATTTTTCTTATTTAACTTGTTTTTGCAACAATTTAAAATTATTAATATTAATTTTAAAAGTATCACATATAGTTTTTGAAAAAGAAACTTCTGCCCTTCTAAACTCTCTTTATATTTAAATTCAAATGTTAAATTATCAACATTAACTCTAATAAATCCGATAAATAATAAAATAAAAATGCATTATAAATAATACATTCCTATTTTAAATCGTCCAACTTTACACTAACTAATTTAGATACTCCACTTTCTTGCATTGTTATACCATATAAAGTATTTGCATATTCCATTGTACGTTTTTTATGAGTAATAATAATAAACTCTGTCTTATCTTTATAATCAGATATATAATTACCAAACATATCAACATTTGCTTCATCTAAAGCAGCCTCTACTTCATCTAGAACACAAAATGGTACATATCTTATATTTAGTATAGCAAATAAAAGTGATATGGCTGTTAAAGTTTTTTCTCCGCCAGAAAGTAAGTTTATATTTTTTAAAGTTTTTCCTGGAGGGCACGCTGTTATATCTATTCCAGTATTTAATAAATCATTTGGATCTGTTAAATGTAATTCTCCTGTACCACCTTTAAATAATTTTTTAAATACTTTATTAAATTCTATATTAACTTTATTAAATGTTTCTAAGAACTTAGTTTTCATAGTTTCATCTAGCTCATTAATAACAGTCATTAAATTATTTATAGAATTAACTAAATCTAATTTTTGTGTTGTTAAAAATTCAAATCTTTCATTAATTCTATCAAATTCTTCTATACTTCCTAAATTAATATTATTGAGTAAAGATAATTCTCTTTTTATAGTATTTAATCTATTACTAGAATTTTTTATATCTATATTAAGATCATAATTTTTTATAGCATAATCATAAGTAATATGATATTCTTCATTTAATTTTAATAAATTATTATCCATTTTTATTTCATATCTACTTAATTCTATTTCATTATTTTTTAATTCATTAATTAACTTATTATAATTAGTAGAAGTTTTTTTATTATTTATTTCTAATTCGTTTATTTCACTTAAACAGTCATTTTTTTCTGTTTTTATATTGCTTAGATTTTTTTCTAATATTTCTTTTTCACTATTAAGTTTATAATAATTATTCAATAATAAATCCAAAGAATTATCTATTGTTTCGTTTAATATATTATTATTACCTATTATTTCATTTTCTATAGTTTCTTTATTATTTAATAATATATTTTTTGATTTAGTTTTTATTTCTATTAAATTTATTATGTTATTATATTCATCATTTATAACTATTTTTTCTTTATTTAAATTAGATATTATTTCATTAATATTATTTAATTTAGTTTCTATATTTTTTATATCATTAGAAATATTAACTAAATCTTTTTTATTAGTTTCTAATTCGAATCTATCTAATATAATACTATTAGTATTTCTTATGCTACCTCCTGTAATAGAACCTCCTGTATGTAATATTTCTCCGTCTAAAGTTATTATTCTATATGAATAATTTATTATCTTACCTAATTCATTCATTGA
This sequence comes from uncultured Bacilli bacterium, assembly GCA_944372415.1. Lineage (GTDB taxonomy): Bacteria > Bacillota_I > Bacilli_A > RF39 > UBA660 > UMGS1124. The sequence continues at coordinate 3,945 of CALVZA010000056.1, read as the reverse complement.
ATCTATATTATCAACTACAATAATATTACCTAATAAATTTCTTATAATATTTTCATATTTTTTATCATAAGTTACTAAATTATCTAATGTATTTATGAAACCTTTATATTCTTTTATTTTATTTAATATCTCATTTGAAATAAATTTAGGTTTTATTATATTTAATGGATAAAATGTACATCTACCAAGATTTTCTTTTTTTAAATATTCTACTGCTTTTTTTGCACATATTTCATTATCTACTACTATTACATTAGTATTATAACCTAAAGCAATATTTATTGCATCTTTATATTTTATATCTATTTTAAATAAGTTGCCAACGATATCGTTTATTCCCTTTAATACTCTACTATTAAGAATAGATTTTACACTAGTAGGTATACTTGTTTCATTATTTATATTACTTTCTAATATATTTATTTTATTTTTTATTTTTAATATATTTATATTTTTTTTATTTAAGTTTTCTAATAATATATTTAGTTCATTATTATTTTTATCTAAGTTTATTTTATTATTATTTTGTTTAATTATTATATTTTCTTTTTCTTTTATTAAATTTTCTATTTCATAAGTAATAACTTCTATATCTTTTTTTATATTTAGTTCTTTTTCTTTTAAAAGTACTATATTATCTTGTAGTTTTATATCATCCACTTCATATTTTTTGCGTTCTAACATTACTTGTTTTTCTGCTTCTTTATTACTTATTTCTTTATTTATTTTAATTAATTTTTCACTTAATTCATTTATTTTAATATCTAAGTTAGTGTTTTTTAATTTTAATTTTTCTATTTTACTAGAATCATTTATATTAGATGAATTAATAGAACTTATTTGTTCATTTAGTTTATCTATATCATTTTTTAAATTGTTAATTATTTCTTCACTTGTTTTTAAATCTATTGTAGTAAGTATTATATCTAATTCATCATTTTCTTCTTTTAATTTTTTATATTTAAGAGCATCATCTTTTTGTTGTTTTAATGGTTCTATATTAGTTTCTAATTCTTTTATAACTAAGTCTACTTTTTCTATATTATCTTGTGCTTTTTCTATTTTTCTTAATGTTTCTTCTTTATGTTTTTTATATTTTAATACGCCTGCTGCCTCTTCTATAATTTGTCTTCTATCTGATACTTTACCACTTAGTATTTCACTTATTTTACCTTGTGATATTATACTAAATGAATTAGTGCTAGAACCACTATCTATAAATAATTCTGTTATATCTTTTAATCTTACTTTTGTATTATTTATATAATATTCATTTTCTCCAGATGAGTAAACTACTCTTTTTATTTCTATTGAATCAAATTCACTTTTTAAATAGTGGTCAGTATTGTCAAATGTTAAACTTACCCAAGCCCTAGTCATTGGTTTTCTTGAATTACTTCCTCCAAATATAACATCCGTCATATTAATAGTACCACGTAAGTTTTTAATTGACTGTTCTCCTAAAACCCATTTTACTGCATCAACAATATTTGATTTACCTGAACCATTTGGTCCAACTATACCAGTTATGCCATCTCTTAAATTAATTTCTATTTTATCTGCAAACGATTTAAAACCATGTGCTTTAATACTTAATAACTTCATATTATTTTGCCGCCTTCTTTATAGCATCTTTAGCAGCATTTTGTTCTGCTTCCTTTTTACTTTTTCCTATACCAGTTCCAAATACTATATTATCTACTAATACATTAATTTTAAATCTTTTATCATGTGCTGGTCCTGTTTCACTTACTAAGACGTATTCTAATGATTTTTTTTCTGTTTGAACCATTTCTTGTAAATGAGATTTATAGTCACTTAAAAATATCTTATTTTCTTCTATATAAGGAACAACTATTTTATAAATGTAATCTTTTGCAACATCATAACCTTGGTCTAAATAAATAACAGCTAGAACAGCCTCAAATATATCCGCAATAATAGTTTCATTTTCTGTATGATCTAAACCGTGTCCTACTTTTATATATGGTATAAGATTAATCTTTTTAGAATATTCAAATAAAGCAGCCTCACAAACATAACTTGCTCTAGTCTTACTCATATCACCTTCAGATAAGTGAGCATTTTTATAAAAATATTCACTCATTATTAATTGAAGTACTGAATCTCCTAAAAATTCTAATCTTTCATAATTTTCTCCACCATATTCATTTGAATAACTAGAATGTGTTAATGCAGTATATAAAAGTTTTTTATTATTTATATTTATTCCTAATTCTTTTAAAAACTTCATATCATTTTTCACCATAGTTATTGTATCAAAAAAAATAAAACTAAACAAGGTTATCTAAGTAAATATATATTAAGCTCCGTCACTTCAAGGAAAACTTGAAAAACATTAATTTCACAAGTAAATCTTACATCTAATAATTGAATTAGACACTCATTAATGAATGTCTAATTTTTTATTGCTAGCACCAGCAAAGTAGAAAGTAGCAAAATGATACAACGAACTTTAGAACTTTTATAGTAAAAGTTTTAATTTTCATCAATAGCTTTATCTTTCTTAAAATTGGAGGCCGACACCAAATCAAATGTTTTTATTAAAATTATATATTAAGTTTTTATATAATAATCGGATAGATAAAAAATGAAATATTTTATTGTACTGTACAAAAATACATGCAATAAAAAACTATTTTACATAAATATAAATATGTAGTAAAATAATTATGATAGTTATGAAAAAAATTGCAATATTTCTAATAAATTTATATCAAGTAACTCCTTTACATAGTCATTCAATGTGTAGGTTTATTCCTACTTGTAGTGAATATACTAAAATAAAAATTAATGAATATGGTTTTGTTAAAGGTTGTATGTTAGGAATTAAAAGAATTTTAAAATGTCACCCATTTGGAAAAAGTGGTTATGATTTATGAAAGGAAAATATATGAAAAAAATTATTATTATGTTATCGTGTTTATTTTTATTAACAGGTTGTTTTAAATCAGAGGAATTAGATAAAGCAAGTATATATACTACTGTATACCCTATTGAATATTTAGTTAATGAGTTATACGGTTATAATAGTGATGTCAATTCTATTTACCCAGACGGTATTGATATTAATAAATACGAGTTATCAAATAAAAAAATTAAAAAGTATGCAAAAAAAGATCTTTTTGTATATAATGGTTTAACTGATGAAAAAAAAATTGCTGCACAGTTTGTTAATAAAAATAGTAAATTAAAAATAATAGATGTAAGTGAGGGTTTATCTATAAAAAATTCATATCAAGAATTATGGTTAAATCCAACTAACTATTTAATGATGGCCCAAAATATAAAAAATGGTTTAAATCAATATATTGATAGTACTATTTTAAAAAATGAAATAAATGCTAATTATGATAAATTAAAAGTTACTATATCTGAATTTGAAACTACATTAAAGTTATTAAGTCAAAACGGTAAATATAATACTTTAATAGTTTCTAAAGATTATTTAAAATTTTTAGAAAATTATGGTTTTGAAGTAATAAGTTTAGAAGAGACTGAAGAGTTAAATAATGATACTATCAATAAGGCTAAGAATTTATTGTCTACAAAACAAAATAATTATATATTTGTTACTGATGAAGAAAGTGATGAATATAGTGAAACAATAAATAAAGTAAAATCTAGTGGTGGAGAAATTAAAACTTTAAATACTATGACAATTTTAAGTAGCGAACAAAGAAATACTAAGGAAGATTATTCAACTTTAATGAAAGAAAATATTGAGTTATTAAAAGAAGAAGTTTATAAATAAAAAAAGAATGAAATAAATTTCATTCGCCAACCATCTTTGATGGTTGTTTTTCTTTTGATATAATTTAATTGTGATTTTTATGATACTATGCACTCAAGATGATAATGATTTTATTAAGTTTAAAAAAGATATCGATAATAAAAAAGTTAGATTTAAAATTCAAGTTATTT
>CALVZA010000055.1 GCA_944372415.1 uncultured Bacilli bacterium | reverse complement strand
GATTTATCAAAATTATAAAATATGGAACAATATTCAAAGAAGGAACTTAAGATATAATATAAAGAAGAATTATAATTATTACTAAAATTAAAAGTTAAAATATAATCTTGCCAAGAAATAATATCACTAGATGTAATATCTTCTAAATTATAATCTTTAAAAAATGGGAGTATTCTAAGATTAAATTTATATGAAAGTGTATCAAAACTTTGTTTTTTATGGTGTTTTGAACCATATATTTTAAAATTTGAATAAGCTTCTTCAAAACTCATTTTCCTCACCTCAGGCGAGTATTATATACACTTCTTGTTAATTTGTCAAATATCACCTCACTTTGTGCTAGTATAACATACATTTAAAATGTATAATATAAAGTTAAATTAAATGTTAATCTTTCATGTTATTTCTTTTTTCTTCTTTAACTTTTTCTTTAATTGAAAATTTATGTCTTCTTGAAGTTATATATGTATTTATAAATATAGTATGTTTTTGTGCTACATCATACATATTAACTAAATCATCATGTAATAACAAATCCATTAAATCAGAATACTCAGTTATATCATTATCAATTATTAAAGTTTGTAATTCTTTTATTAACTTAGTTACTTCTGTGGAAGTTAATTCAGCTACTTTAGATACCTCAAAACAATTAATAAAAGTTCTATCTCTATCATCATACTGATATTTTTCTGGATTATCTAAATGTAAGTGATATCTATACATACCTCGCATAGACTCAAGTTTAATCGGAATAGTACCATTTACTAAATCACAAACATTTTCTTTTACGTTTTTCTTTGTTGTAGTATTATCGTAATAACACATTACATGATAATGTGGCTTTTTAGGTTGACCAGTAGGGTCTAAATCCTTATCATGCAATGGACTTATTGCAAATGGTAAACCAGTTTGTTCTAAAAGTTCAAAATAATTATCTGGCATACTTTCTGGGTACATTACAAACGCCCAAGCTCTTCCTTTTTGATTACTTAATTTCATTTTTTTAACCTCCGTAAACTAATAGTATAACAATTGTCACACATCACTCTTTGGGGGGAGTCGTAGTTCCCCCCTAAAACCAAAACCCTTCCAGCTTTTTTGAAAAAAAGCTTAGGCAAAAAACTTTTTATTTTCTTTAAAAGAAACAATCAACAAAACAACAAAAAAATATTTTATAAAATTTTTTAGTTGTTTTAAAAAAACAATTATCTAAGACGTATATTTATCAATAACAAATCCGGCATATACTCACTACGTTCCGTTATTCCGTTTTGAAATTGACAAATACTAAAATAGAAACTAAATCACTAATATCATTTGGAGTAAAGACGCCGTCTTTTACTCCAAATTATCTCTATAAATAAATTTAATCTCTTTTTCTGTCAAATCCAAAGAACTAAATTCTTCATCTTTATAATGAGGTTTATTTTTATTTAATACATTTAAATACTTACTATGATAAGATTTAAATACTGTATTAGTTCTAAATATAACAAATCTATTTTTTACATCATAAGTTTTTGCCTCTTTTTTAGGATGATGATATTTTCCATAATCCTCAAACTCAAAATATCTACTATAATACATAAAAGCTATATTCAATATAGGAATCCTAATAAAGACTCTAATTTTATCATATTCAGAAATTAAATTTCTTAATTTTTTAACAATTCTCGAAGGATGTTGAGATATATAAATAATATCTTTTATATCAAAATGTCGATGAAATTGATTAAAAGTTGCTATTGATTTTGGAAAATCTCTATATTCTTCAGAATCATAAAAGCCTTGAACTTCATCAATAACTATAAAAGAATCTTTTTGAAATTTATAAGAATTATCTAAATCATATAAAGTTATTTTATTAGAATAAATGTTATTTTTTTTAGAATGTTTAGAATACTTTTTTAAAAGAACTGGATAAGTAGTATAAACATTATTTATATAAATTGGTTCATGTTTAACTCTTCTAATAATTCTAAATAATATAAAATTAGTTCTTTTAAAATGTTTCTTTGCTAAATAAGTAGCATAAACATTCTTTCCATACCCAGGAAGACCATTAATAGCTCTAATCATAATTTACCTCTTTTCTTATCATTCTTATCCCAAAAATCTGAACTGGTGCCATTTAATTTTTGATTTTCTTGTTTAAGAAATTCATTTTCTTGTTTAAGAATTGTAATTTCTAAAGAAGAATTATATTTCTTATCGAAATAATTATAAAGAACATATAAAACAAAACCAATAAAACAATCTATACTAACTAACCAACCCAAACTAATTAAAAATTCTAAAAAATTCATGATTTATCAAATCCATTTCTTTTAAAAGCATCCTTTAAATTAACAATTAAAATTTGATACTCATTCCATAATTCTAAATGTTCTTCTCTATTATTTTCATTTTGAAAATAATCATCTAAAACAAATGCATAATCAGTAAATATATCAATTAAATCATTGCATAAATTTAATTGTTTTCTCGTTTTATTAATACTCTTATTCATAATTAAAAAATCCTTTCCCAAATTCTATTAAAAATTTTTAAACTAAAATAAATGATTATAAACCAATAAATAAAAAAATATAAATTACTAGCAATAGTTAAAACCAAAACTTGATAATTATTTAAAATAGTTAAATCTAAAGAAAATAAAGTAGAATAAAAAGATATAACTACATCAGGAGTATAAGGAAAAATAACACTCATTTAATCACCACCCAATTTATTTTTTAAAAAATTAAAAACTAATAAAACTGTAGGAACACCAAAAGATAAACAACAGAAAAAAGTACCAACTGACATAAATCCCATATCAATAGTAAATAAAAATCCAATAAACTCCCCTATTTTTTCAAAAATAAATCTAATAACATGTAACATTTACATCACTTACCTTTCAATAAATTTAAAGGAATATAAAAAACACTAAATAAAAATGATAATATTAACATAGCTAAAACTAAAGTTAAAATTGAATAAATAAAAGTAAACTCAGAAGGCAAAGGACCAACTAAATTAACAATTAATTGATATAAATCCATAAAATCATCTCCTTAAAACAACATCAAAAATTTCTTTAAATATATCATTAATGTTGGCACCATTAAAATATAAAAATAACCCAAATGCAAATAAAATACCAATTATAATATAAGGACTAACTCTACAATAAAATCCCATTTAAACACCTCACTATAACAAAATCTTTAAAATTCCCAACACTATTGCAATAACAAAAGCAAAATATAAAAATGATTGTAACTCTACAGGTAAAAAACTTAAAAATGAAGTAATAAGACCAAAAAATGAAGTAATAGCACTAGCAATAGATTTAAAAAAATCTATGGGTTTAGATATAACATCATCAGCAAAATCGCCAAAATTTTGAGATTCACCAGGAACAACACCATTTTCAGTATTATTATTAGCAGAATAATCTATATCATCAAGTGCTATACCATTGTATTCTTTACCATTATAATTAAAAGTTGGATTCTTAGCGTCTTCTTCAGATACATAAAAAATATCAAAAACAGTATTATCTATTTTAATAGAATTTTCTATGTCTTTGTTATATGCAGAAACATAATAAACAGCATTATTTTTTATATCTGATTCTAAAATAAAAATATCAGATATAGTATAATCTTCATAAACTGGAGTACAAATATTTTCAGACTTATTCGGTTTTAAAGAAGTTGAAAAATTATAAACAGGTGTAACACAAGATTGACCTTTAACATAAGTAGTAGAGCTAAAAGCTTTAGTATTAGAATAATCTTTTAAAAATAAGGCTATATAAGCATAATCATTTAAATTTATTGTTGTATATTTAGATTCAACTACAGAATCATAACCATTTTCAAAATAAACTGGAACTTTATCACCTTCATGATAACTAACTAATAAAGAATCAGAAGAATATATATTAAAAGTAGTACCTGAAGAAACAGTAAAATAAGGAGAAATAGAATAATCAAAATTTGATTCAAATGTAAATGTAGGATAATAATACCAAACATTACTTGTTTCATAAAATGATTTATCAGCTCCTGAAACTGGAAAATTATCTTGACTACCATAATAAGCATTAAAATAAGTACCATCATAATAAGCAGACATAATAGTCTCAAAATGATTGGATTGAATATTAGCAGAAGGGTTATCATAAATATACAATTTGACAACAATACATTCTAAATCTAATTCAGTTGAAGAATTAGAAAAAATTTGAACAGACATTATATAATATGGATAATCTGAAAAGTAATCCTTATTATATAAATTTAAAACATCATTATAAAGATAATCAAAAATATTTTTATTTTTATTATCACTTATAAATTTTTCAAAATTATTGTAAATATAAAAATCACCATATTTAGTTCCGTAAGAAACTGCTTTAGTAAAATCCTGCTGAGTAAAATCAACTATAGTATCAGCTTTAACTTCATAATTAAAACTAAATAAAGTTAAAATTAAAGTAATAATAAGAATGAATTTTTTCATGTTATATACCTCCTAAACACTAAAAGAAAAACAAAAATAAAAATTGGAATAACTGAAAGACTTAATAAAATAAAATTATCTAAAAAAGAATTGGATAAAAAAGTTATTTTATTTATACATAAAGTATAAAAATCATTCATTATTTTAATAGAATCTGTTTCAGTTGGAATAATAGGAGTATCAGGATTTTCGGTTGATGATTTTTCTTCATAAGCAACATAATCAGTAGCCTCACTACCTTCTTCTAATTGATACCAATTATCAGAATTGTTTAAAAGATCAATTGTTGTATAAGCTCCAATTAACAAATAAAAAGAATCACTTGAAGTAGTAAAAGTATAATTTGGAAAAGATTGATAATTAGCAACTTCATTAAATTCAGAATCAAACTCATAATAATAAAAATTAAGTCTTCTGTTTGAAGAAAAAGTATAAGTTGTATTAGATTTAACTTTAATAAAATTATTCAAAACTGGATAGCTTTTAGAAGATGTATCTTCTAACAAACGCCATTGCTTATTAACATAAGAAGCAGGACCAAATCCAAGTTTAATTAAATTTTTAGTAGATGAATTAGCAATGCCCATTCCCTCTAGTGGAAATTGGATATCTTCTTCAGCATTAACATTAAAACTAAAAATAAAAAATAAAGAAAATATCAAAACAATATATTTCATAAACACCTCCAAAAAAAATAGAGAAAAAGAATTAAATAAATATATATCCCCCTTTTCTCTATAAAAAAAACTAAAAAATTCTTTTTACTAAAGTAATTATTGCAAATACAAATGGTACACAGAATCCTAAAAGTAATAATGGGTTAGATACTATTGTTTCACAAACTGAACCAACATATCCAATAAAACTAGTGAAAACTGAACCAACATTAGCCAAAACGCTAGATAAAGTTATTTCCATAAACAACCTCCTTTTTTAAAACATTCTTTTTACTAAAGTAATTATTGCAAATACAAATGGTACACAGAATCCTAAAAGTAATAATGGGTTAGATACTATTGTTTCACAAACTGAACCAACATATCCAATAAAACTGGTAAAAACTGAACCTACGTCAGTCAAAACAGTTGAAAGAGTTGTAGCACCAAATAACAAAAAAATCACCCCTTTCTATCTATCATAAAATTTCTCTAATTTATTTATTAAATAAGTAATAAATTTATTTTTTCTTTTATTTATCCTTTTTTTATTTTTTGTTGTTTTATTAACGTAATCAAAATAATCAACACAACTAATAAATTTATTCTCATGAATAAAAAGTGCCTGAATAAGAATATGACCGAATTGATTTACATATCCTACCTTTTTATCAAAGAGAAATAAATTAACTTTTTTCAAATAAAAATGATTTTTTTGTGGATTATAATAAATCAATAACATTAGAATCATTCTCTATTCTAGATAAAATAGAATTTGTTCTTAATGGATTTTTAGTATTAGTTTTTATTTCAAAAGTTGCAGTAACAGGCTCAAAAATAAAATCTTTTGTTATTTTATCAAAAACACTAGTATCATCTTTATAAAACTGATCAATTACAGGATATCCCTCAAAATTTTTTGAATTTTGTTCTTGATTAGACATTATAAAAGATACTCTTGATCCCTTTCCTT
>CALVZA010000054.1 GCA_944372415.1 uncultured Bacilli bacterium | reverse complement strand
ATAAATCATCTAAATTATCAACTTTATTATTATATTTTTTTAAAATTGATAAGACTAACTTTAAATTACCTTTTATCAAATCTTCTCTAGCAAAGGGATCTCCATTTTTCATTTTAATAAATAATTGATAATTTTCTTCATTAGTTAAAGGTTTTAATAAACTTGTATTAATACCACAAATATCTACTTTATATTTTGACATAAAAAAGCTCCTTTCACTTATATATTGTTATAAAAAGAGTCTTTTTAAACATTTATTTACATTTTTTCTCTAATTCTTTTAATAAATCATTTTTTTCAATGTAGTCATCAAATCCGTCTTTAAGATATTGGTCTTTAATTATAAATCTGGATGGTTCTAATAGAACTATCTTTTTGCTTTTATTTTTTAGTTTATTTAATTCTTGTAATAATGTTATACCACTCATCGATATGTTATCGTCATCAATCAAGATGATATCATATTTCTCTTTATTTTTTATTTTTTGAATACATTCATCTGAGAAAGGTGTAAAATTTACATCATAGCCCATTTTTTGAAGTTTTTCCTTTATAACTCTAATTTCTTCATTATTATCATTCACTATTAAAACTTTTTTCATAGTGCTTCTGTTTTTTATATATTTTTCTGTTTCTTGATTGTAATTATTCATTTTAATATATTGATCTAAAGTAATAATTATTTCTGTCCCTTTTGTTTCTTCACTTGTTATATATATTGTTCCATTTAATAGTTTAATAATCTTAGTTATTATTTTTAAATTTATATCTAGCTTATTTAATTTTAAATAATCTTTATCATTTATTTCTATATCTTCCGATAATAATTCATTGATTTTATCAATACTTATTCCTTTGCCAGAATCTTTTATAGAAATAATTAATCGACATACATCATATTTAGTTATAGATCCTATTTCTATATGAACAAATCCTTTATCGGTATATTTTATAGAATTGTTTATTATTGATATTAAAATTTGTTTTAATTTTATTGAATCGCCATATAATTCTTTTGGTATATTATTATCTATTGTAAATTTAATATCTAATTCTTTTTTTAATTCTTTTTTTACTCTTAGTTCTAATTCTTTTATCAGTGAATAAATATTATAGGTATTTTCAATAACAGCTATATTATTGTTATCATATGGTGATATTCCGATGACGTCATTTATTAAATATAACATTTTATTATTATTATTAAAAATGTTATTTACAACTATGTCTGCCTCTTCTTTAGTTAATTTATTATTTTTGTATATTTTTACTTCTTCATTTATATTTTTAATAGTTTTTTTTAATTCTTGCGTCATTTTAAATATGAACATAGATTTTTCTTCACTATTTCTCTCAATTATTTTTCTATTTTTTATTAATTCATCTAACATTTTAATATCAGGATTTTCTATTGTAAAATACATAACTAGTAATGCATATGAATAAAAGAAACCTTCAAAAATTAATTCTGGATACATTTTTCTCAATCCAAAGCCAATTATATATAAAAAAACTAAAATTATAAATGGTAAAACTTTCTTTATATGTTGTTTACTTAAAAGTAAATATACTGTTAATACTATAAAAAAAACAAAACTAATTATACAATTAATTATAGTAATATTATATGATGGTCCATTTCCATCTAATATATTATCATAAAAAATGACATTTAATGGTAAAATGAAAATTAATATTAGTGACGCCACTAAAATTATTAATGAGATAATATTAAAACTTTTTAATTCTTTATTTTTGTTAAATACCATTAAGCAATATTCTATTGAATAATAGTTTAATAATACTAAAATGGACATATAAATTTTTTGAAATACTTCAATCAATTTAAAATTGTTAGTTAATTTTGCTACTGCAAATGCAATTAAGTTAATTAAAACAAACAAAAATGATAAAATTATCATTTTTGAATATATTTTTGTTTCTATATTTAATATATGTTTTTTTGTATAAAACAATGACATTAGAGTTACTATTATCAATAAGCCTATTGAAGGCAATACAACCGCTTCCATTCTTTTTTCCTCCATTTTAGATTATTATATTCTTTGCCTTGTTCTTATAAATTCATTTTTAGTTCTTGCCAAAAAACAATTATCTTGAGTTATTTCCAAATTTTCAAAAAATGCAAAAGCTTCTTCTTCAGTAGTAACATTTTTATCGTGAAATCTCTCTTTTATTGCATCTTCTATTGTAAATCCTTGAGTATAATTACACCTGTTAATTATTTCATCTTGAAAAGTTTTTAAATAATCATTTGGGATATCTTTTCGTTGTAAAACAGGCTGTGATTCCATAATTTCAAATTTTAATGCTGCTAATATTCCCCTTAATTCATCGGTGTAATAATCAATGCTTTTGGTTGTATCGGATGGAATAGAATAATTTTTTCCAATATTATAATAAAAATATTTACCATATTGCTCTACTCCTATAGGAATTATATCTGCACCCGTTTCTTTTGCTAGTCTAACTGTTCCGGTAAATAATTTCATGACAAAAACATTTGGTGTTATATTCCATGCGCCCTCTGGAAAAATTAACAAATTACCACCTTTTTTAAGTAATTCAGCTGCTCTGTTATAAGCAATATGCCTATCTGTTTTATCGTCAGTATTTAGTGGTATAACTCCATTTAATTTTAATGCTTGATATATTAGTTCTTTGTACACTTCCCCTGGATTACCAAACATTAAGTATGCAGGTTCTTTTATTATTTGAAACACTCTTTGAACATCGTTTCCCCCTATATGTGTACACGCAAAAATTTTTGGCTTTTTTTTGTCTTTAGTATGTTCATCACCTATTTTAATGATTTTTTCTTGTGATAAAATTTCATCAATTTTTAAAATTATGTTAATTAAAAAATGAATTTTTTTTCTTAATTTTATTCCTTTTAATGGCACTCCCTTATTATATTCATATTTTCTTAGTTCTGCATAATACAGTGTTAATTCTTCTATAGACATTTTTCGCATTTCTAATAAATTAGCTTTTGAAAAATACCATTCTTCCATACTTAATCCCCCTTCTGTGTAAATAATTTCCTTACACATATTTTACTTTATGAAATAATATTTTTCAAGCATTATTTTAAATATTTTTTTAATTTTTTCTTAGCTTTTGATTTAATTGTTTTATCACCAATAAAAATAATTATCAATAGAAGAATAACTACTGTAACTATATCAAATTTCGTATAATTACTTGTTTCTTCTTCATCTTCTTTTTCTATTGTTGTATCCATAACTTCTCCATCATAATTATTAGCAGCTTCAGTATCCCATATGCCAATATTTTTAGCTGATGCTAGTTCTTGTTTTTCTTCTAATAAATTGGTATATTTATAATCGTCATATAGATATGCTACTTTGGCATAGCCATTTTCTACTAATAATTCTTGAAGAAGTTCATCATCAACGAAGACCCAAGCCAATAATCGATCATATTTGTCTTTTTTATCACTATTTGCATCATATTCTAACTCAATTTTTTTGGCGTTTGTTAATTTATCACATGTATAGTTACTGGCTTCTTTTCCATAGTATTCTACTCCTTTTGTAGGATGAACCGTTTCTGGAGTATCTACTGCTAGCATTCTAACGGT
>CALVZA010000053.1 GCA_944372415.1 uncultured Bacilli bacterium | reverse complement strand
TTTTAATTCAATTGCTTTTTTTCTTTTACCAAATCATAATAAAATTATAATATTTTATGTCCCTCTTCTTAATCCATAACTTTTTTTATATCATTAACAAGTATCTGATACTTATCAAATCTTTTCTCTACTCTACCGTGTATTTTTACTATATCGCTTACCCTAATATTATTTAATAAATCAAACTTATTAGGAAATACTATAAAATCACACTTCTCTGTTTCATCACTACAAATCATAAAAGCCATATCCATATTATTTTTAGTTTTAATCTTTCTTAATTCCTCAACATATAATATTAAATTAATACTCTTATCAAAATAATAATTAATATTTATCAATTTAATAGCATTATTATATTTAATAACAGGGTGATCTGATAAATAAAAACCATATAATTCTTTTTCTTGATTAACAAGTTCATTTTTATCATACTCATCAAATTCTTTAATATTAGGAATACTAACTAAAATATCATCAATACCACTTGATAATTCACTATATGTTATAGCATCACTTAAATTCTCTATCATAGTACGTCTATTAATGCCAAAAGAATCACAACAACCAGACATAATTAATAATTCTATAGTTTTAATTCCAATATTATTAACATTTACTTTTTTTACAAAATCAAAATAATCTTTAAAACCGTTCCCTCTTACTTTAACAATAGTATCACTCACATTACTACCTATATTTTTAATAATATTTATAGGCAATAATATTTTATTTTCAATTACTTGATATTTATTAGTACTTAAATTAATATCTGGTTTACAAATACTAATATCTAATTTTTTTAAACATTCTAAATACTCTTTAGTCTTAGATTCACTACCAATATTAAAATTTAATAAAGATTCATAAAAATATATAGGATAATGACTTTTTAAAAAACACATTTCATAACCTATCAAAGCGTATGCTACAGAATGACTTTTATTAAAACCATAATTAGCAAATTTAACAATTAAATCATATACTTCTCTACTTACTTCTTCTTCATAGCCATTCTTAACAGAATTATTAATAAACTTATCTCTTTCTTCTTCTATAACTTTTAATTTCTTTTTACTAATTGCTCTTCTTATCAAATCACTTTCTGCATAAGAATAATTAGCCATTTTACTTAATATTTGCATTATTTGTTCTTGATAAATAATAATTCCATAAGTATCTTTTAAAATACTTTCTAAACTATCACTTAAATAATCTATTTCTTCCATACCATTTTTACGAGCAATATATAAATCAATATTTCCCATAGGACCCGGTCTAAATAAAGCAAGAGCCGCTATTAAATCTTGAAATGAATTTGGTTTTAATTTCTTTAAAAAATTCTTCATACCACTACTTTCAAATTGAAAAACTCCACTAGTATTAGCCCTACTAAACTCTCTATACGTTTTTTCATCATCTAAAGGTATTGAATGAATATTTATTTTCTTACCAATTTTATTTTCAATAGATTTAACTATATTATCTAGTATAGTTAAATCTTTAATAGCAAGAAAGTCCATTTTTAAAAGCCCTAAATTTTCTAAATATTCCATAGTATACCCAGTTAAATAAGTATCATTATTTTTAATAATAGGTATAACATCAGTTAACTTTTTACTACTAATCACTATACCAGCAGCATGAGTACCTATTTGACGTTTTAAACCTTCTAGCTTCATTGCAATAGAATATGCATTTTTTAAATTACTAAACTGATTTAATAAATTTTTTACATTATCATTAATATTATCTTTTAATAATACTTTAGCCTCAATAAAAGAACATAACTTATCAACAATTTTACTATCAATTTCTAAACATTTAGAAACATCTCTTAACACCTGTTTGCTACTTAACGTAGAATAAGTCATAATATTACTAACATTTTCCCTACCATACTTATTAACAACATAGTCTATTACTTTATAACGTTTTAAAGCATCAAAATCAACATCAATATCAGGCATAGTTATTCTTTCTGGATTTAAAAATCTTTCAAATAACAAATTATACTTTATAGGGTCAATTTCAGTTATACCTAACGAATAACTAACTAAACTACCAGCAGCACTACCTCTACCAGGACCTACAAAAATATTGGATTTTTTAGCAAATTTTATATAATCGTATACTATTAAAAAATAATCAACATACCCCATTTTTTTTATAACATCAAGTTCATATATTAAGCGCTTTTTATATTCATTACTAACAACATTATTTAACCTTTTACTTAGTCCCTTTACACATAAATTCTTTAAAAACTCATATGAATTATCACAAAATACAGGTATATATTTTTCATAAGAAACAAAATTTATATCTATTAAATTACTAAATCTAATAGTACTACTAATGTCAAATTCATCATAATCATTTTTAAAAACATTATCACTATAATCAGTAAAATTATAATTACTAATAGTTAATCCTTTATCTATCATTTGTAAATAATTTACATACTTAACATCACTTTTATTAATAGAATATATTTTATTTAAAGAAACAACATTGCTAGTAATTAATAAAGTATTCTTTAATTCATCTTTATTCTTATAAGATATATATATATCATCATATTCTAACTCACTTAATATATCTTTATTTTCATAAGGTACAACACATATTATATTATTAGTAGTATATCTTTCATTAAATAAATCTATTAAACCATTATAATTTTTAACATATAAATAATAACTTTTATTATCTATTTTTCTTATTAAACCTATAATAGGTTTAATATTATTCTTCTTACACTTAGTATAAAACTCCATAGTACTATATAAATTATCATTTAATATACCTAATACTTCTATATTATTTTCTAAAGCATAATCTATTAAATCATCTATTTTAACTAAACTATTTAATAAAGTATAATCAGTTACTATTCCTAAATAAATATAATTCATAAGTACTCACCTACATATAGTATACTATAAAAATATTATATTTTCTTTATTATATATATTTAAAAAATAAAAAAGTTTTAAATTTTCTTTTTATAATATTTGACTTTTAAAGTTTTATATGATAAACTCAACTAGAATTCTTATTAAGGAGGAGAGTATATGGCAACAAAAGTAACAACTAAAAAACCTTTATTTGGAAATAAAAGATCTCATGCTTTAAACGCTACTAAAATGCGTCAAAATCTAAATTTACAAACTTATACAATAGACGGACAAAAAGTAAAACTTACAGCAAGAGAAGCAAGAACAATGAGGAAAGCTGAAAAAAATATAGATACTAAAGAAACTGCTTAATAACACGAAAGTAATTTTCGTTTTTTTATATAAAAATAAACATCCATAAAATTATTGGATGTTATTCAGATTGTAGACAAACCCCCAGTTTTTTATAACTGGGATTTTTGTTTGTTGGATTTTATTTATTATTTTTATGAATTTATTTAAATTTTGTTCTTTTTGAGTTAATTTTGACTCCTCATATTGTCTATTCTCTATCTTCATTGATATTGTTTTCATATTTTGGGCAGCACAAATAAGCCATGTATAATTTTGATTTTTTTTCAAACCTTTATACATAGCATATCTGTATCCATGATTTTGT
>CALVZA010000052.1 GCA_944372415.1 uncultured Bacilli bacterium | reverse complement strand
GATATAGTTGGCGATAAAATACTTATTAGAATGGCAAAAGATAATGAGACTATAATAACATTAGATAATGAAGAAAGAAAGTTAACTAGTGAAGATATAATTATAACTGATGGAGAAAAACCTTTATGTGTTGCTGGTGTAATGGGTGGATTAGATAGTGGCATAAATGATAATACAAAGAATATTTTAATAGAGTCTGCTATTTTTAATCCATATAATGTTAGATATACTAGTTTGCGTTTAGGTTTAAGAAGTGAAGCAAGTTTAAGATTTGAAAAACCATTAAATTATGAATATTGTGAACTTGCTATAAAAAGAGCATGTCACTTATTAGAAAAATATGCAGATGCTAAAATTGGAAATAGTATAGTTAGCGTTGATAAAATCAATAAAACATCTCGTTTAGTTGATGTTTCATTAGATGACATTAATAGTATATTAGGAATGGAATTAACTAACTCTGATGTTGAAACTACATTAAAAAGTTTAGGTTTTGAATATGAATTAAATAACAACATATATAGTGTTAATGTTCCTAATAGAAGACAAGATATTTTGTTACAAAAAGAAGATATTATAGAAGAAGTAGGAAGAATATATGGTTATGATAATATAAAACCAACTTTACCTAGAGTTAATATAAAGAAAGGTACGTATAGTAATAGTGCTAAATTTAGAAAAATAGTTTCAAAAAGAATGCGTACACTAGGCTTTAATGAACTTAGAACATATACATTAGTAAGTGAAGAAGATACTAATAAATATAATTATAATTTTGGTGAGTTTATTAAATTAAATAGACCTATGTTAAAAGAAAAATCTATAGTTAGACAAAGTTTAATTAATTCATTAGTAGAGGTAGTTAATTATAATTTAAATAAAAAAAATAAAAATATAATGTTATATGAGATTGCTAATACATATAGTGGTAAAGATGAATATATTGAAGATACTAAGTTAGCATTTGTATTAAGTGGTAAATATTTAATGAATACTTGGAATAATAATTGTTATAATATGGATTTCTATTTTATTAAAGGAATTGTAGAAAATTTATTAAATTTTTTAGGACTAAATAGTAGATATACTTTAAGTTTAAGTGATAAATTACCTAAAGAAATTCATCCTAAAATAAATAGTGAAATAGTAGTAGCAGGTAAAAATATAGGTTATTTTGGAAAATTACATCCTAGTATTACTCAAGAAGAAATATATGTTTGTGAAATTTCTTTAACTAAATTATCTTTAAATAAAGTTGGAGATGTTAAATATAAAGAATTAAATAAATATCCGGTTATAGAAAAAGATTTAGCTTTTATAGTTGATGATAATGTTGACTCTTATGACATAATTAATGTTATTAAGAAAAGTGGTGGTAAGTTACTTACTGATATAAAAGTTTTTGATATTTATAAGGGTGATAAAATAGATAAATCTAAAAAATCTATTGCTTATAATTTAACTTTTGAAGATAATACTAGGACATTAACAGAAGAAGAAGTAATGATATTATTTAATAATATTATTAGAAGTGTTGAAAATAAATTTAATGCTATTTTAAGAAATAAATAATTATTTAATTCGTTAAACAAAGAGATGAATATGTAAATATGTAAATATTGCATCTTTTTTATTGTTAAATTTATATTTGATTTATATAATATTAATAGGGAAGTGGTCTTATGTATTGTTCTAGATGTGGAAGTGAAAATGGTAAGAATAATAAGTTTTGTTTTAATTGTGGGAACAAGTTATATGTTGATAATAAAAAAGATATGAGTGGTAATAAAGAAACTAGTTTGGTTTTGGGAATAATATGTATATGTTCTTGTATATTTTTAAATATTTTATGTTTTATACCAGGTATTATTAGTATTGTATATGCTGTTAAGTATAAAAAAGAAAGTGGTAAATTAGGTATTGGATTTGGTCTTAGTATAGGTGGTATGATATTAAGTATTGTTATTTTGATCCTTTTATCTTTATTAATTTGGTTTATAATAGATACTGGTAGTAATTATAATTATATAGATCCTAGTATTCAAAATATTGAAAATGATTATTTGGGACCTTTATATAGTATGTAATTGATTCGAGGTAGTATATGAAAAGAATAGATAAAATAAATTATTATTTAGATATAGCAGAAGCAGTTTTGGAAAGAAGTACATGTATTAGAAGAATGTTTGGTGCTATTATTGTAAAAAATGATGAGATTATTGCAACTGGGTTTAATGGTTCTCCAAGAGGTCGTGAAAATTGTTGTGATTTAAATTATTGTTTAAGAGAAAAACTTAACATTCCTAGAGGTGAAAGATATGAAATGTGTAGATCTGTTCATGCAGAACAAAATGCAATTATTAGTGCTAGTAGGAAAGATTTAATTGGATCTACGTTATATTTAGTAGGTAAAGAAGCTGATAATCACGAATATATAGTTAATTCTAATCCTTGTTCTTTATGTAAAAAAATGATTATTAATTCTGGTATACAAAAAATAATCATACGAGATAGCAAAACTGAATATAGAATTATTGATGTAAAAGAATATATAGATAATGATGATAGTTTAAGTGGTGAATTTGGATATTAATTATCCAATTTTTTTATCTTATAGGAAAGTTCATAATTTGAAAAATAACAAAAAATTAATGCAAAATAAAAATTGGCATTCAAAAGAATGTCAATTTTTACTATTAACATTAATTAGTTATTTTGTTGTTTAATA
>CALVZA010000051.1 GCA_944372415.1 uncultured Bacilli bacterium | reverse complement strand
ATTTCCATCTCCATATACAACCGCTAGATTAGCAGTTGTTACACTTATACTTTTATCATTTGTATTTCCTTGTATACGTGTTAAGAAATATGCATATGTTAATCCTACTAATATTAATAGTACTATAAATATTCCTGTTACGCTTACTATTATTTTTTGTCTTCTATTCATGAAACTCACTCCTTTCAAATATAAAAAATTACATAACTTTTTCATAAATAGAATCTTTACCTTAATTAAATTCTGCAAAAAAATAATACCTAAATCAAGTATTATTTTTTTGTTTTACATATTTATTAAAAATAATTTTAATGCATTGTATTTGTCTATTAAACCCTTTTTTATTTTCTCATCTAACTGTCCAATATATAACAATTTTTCTTCTAATTCTTTGTTTGTATAATTGTATGAATTGTCATATGCTAACTTTATTCTATATGGATGAATTGATAATTCATCCGATATATTCTTTTCACTTAAACCTTCTTTAAGTAAATTTTTTACCGAATATATTAATCTATATTGGGCTGCTATATTACTAAAAATAATAGATGGTTCTACATTATTTCTTATTACATCATCCAATTGTTTTAAACAGTCATTTAATTTTTTCTTTACTACTAAATCTACAAAATCAAATATATTTAATTCATCTAATTTAGAAGTATATTTTTTAATATCATCTATATTAATAATAAAATCTTTTTTTATTATCATAACTTTATCTAATTCATTTAAAATATAATCATAATTTTCTAAATTATTTTTTATTAATAAATCTAAAGCATTATTTTCTATTTTATAATTATTTTTAGATAAATATGTTTTTATTTCTTTTGATAAATTATTTTTATCTGGCATATTTAATTCAAATAAATTATTATTATCTTTAATTAGTTTAACACATTTTTTACGATTACTTATACTATCTGTTATAAAAATTAATATAGTATTTTTATTAGGGTTATTTAAATATTTTTCTAATAATTCTAAGTCTTCTTTATATTCATATTTAGTGCCAAATATATTAGAATTATATACTATTATAGCTTTCTTATCATTAAATAAAGAATTATAATTACATTCTTCTAATATAGTTTTTAAATTATCAATAGATAAATCAAAGTATGATATATTTTCTTTATCTATATTTTGAGTTAGTAAATTTATTTTATTTTTAAGTAATCTATAAGAATTACTTTTAATTATATATTCCATATAACCACCAAATATATTATATAAAAAAAAGTACTAAATTTATAGTACTTAATAATATTATTTTAAATTATGCTGTTACTAAAGCAAATAGTGAAAGTAATACTATATTTGCTATTATTATTGATATAATTACTTTTAATGCCCATCTAAACCATGTAGAATATTCAACTTTTGCTAAAGCTAAACCTCCCATTATAGCTCCACATGTTGGTGTAATTAAATTAACTAAACCATTAGCAGAAACCAAAGTCATTATTGTAACCTCTGTACTATAACCTAATGTATTAGCAAGTGGTCCAATAATTGGTGTAGATAATGTTGCTAATCCACTTGATGATGGAACTAATATTGAAAGAACAATATGTAATATATAATTTAATGGAACAAATGCAATTTCTGGTAATTTAGCAAGTAATTCTGCTGCATTATAAATTATGTAATTATCTAAATATGTTACTCTCATAAGTACACTTGCACCACGAGCTACTGCTATAATGAGTATTACACCTATCATATCATCAGCACCATCTATAAATGTGTCAACAAAACCTTTTTCGCCAAACTTATTTACTATGGCAATTATAATTGACATTACTAAAAACCACAAAGCACTTTCATAGAACCACCAGTTACCTAAACTAGAACCTGTTAACCAACCCGTAAATTTGTCAAATATAGTTATATTGAATTCCCCCCAAGGAATAAATCCAATAATCATAATAACAAAAGTTAATGCAAATAACCACAATGTAACTTTTTGTTTACTAGTTAAAGATACTTTTTCTTCGCCATTTTTTTCATATTTTCCAAATTTCTTTTCAGCATTTTGTTGTTCTCTTAAAGATAAGAATGTAGAACCTTTGTCTTTTTTTACTTTATATGCATATCTCATTACGAAGAAGCATGATATCGCTAAAGTAGTTAACCAAAGTAATACTCCTATTATAATTATTAATCCTTGATTTGCTTGTATTCCCTCCGGTAAAGCACTTATCGCAGCTCCTGTTGCAAATGGATTAATTGTAGAGCCTAGTACCCCAGAACCTGCACCTAATAAAATAGTTGCAGAACCTACTAATGGGTCCATTCCTGCAGCCATCATAGTAGCCGCTAGTAATACATAGAAACCTACAGTTTCTTCCATCATTCCATAAGTTGTACCACCTATAGAAAAAATTAACATTAAGATAGGTATTAAAATAATTTCTCTACCCTTTAGTTTTTGAACTAAAACCTTAATTCCGGTTTCAAGTGCTCCAGTTTTATTTACTACTGCTAAAAATCCTCCTAGTATCATAATAAATATTCCAACATCTATTGCATCTTCAAAACCTAAGATTGGTGACATTAAAATATCAGATAATTTTGCACCAACTGTACCACTTCCATTTACTATCTCATCTCCCACAAATTTAGCATTTGGAAGTAAGTGAGATATTATTCCTAATCCAATTATTAGGATAAGAATAATTGAAAAAGCTGATAACATTGTCTTTTGCTTTTTCTTTTTTACCATTTTTATTTCCTCCTTTTTATTATTGTACCTGATTTACCAAGTAATGCATCTCGAGCATTTTCTAAAGAACTTATTATTGCTAATTTTTTGTCATCATCTTCCACAAAAGACATGCATGCTTCAATTTTTGGAAGCATACTACCTTTAGCAAATTGTTTAGACTTAATAAAATATTTTAAATCATTTATATCAACTTCATCTAACCCTTTTTGACTTTCAGTATTAAAATTAATATATACTTTATCAATAGATGTTAATATAAGTAATTTATCAGCATCAATTAATTTTGCTAAAAGTGCACTAGATTTATCTTTATCAATAACCGCGTCCACTCCTAGTAATAATTCTATCTTATCAGTCTTAACAACTGGTATTCCTCCACCTCCTACTGCAATAACAATATTATCATTATCTACTAACTCTTTGATTACATTTTTTTCTATAATATCAATAGGTTCAGGAGAAGGTACAACTCTCCTATATCCACGTCCAGAGTCCTCAACCAAGACATAACCTTTTTCTTTTTCTATACTAAGTGCTTCTTCTTTAGTATAAAAATTTCCTATAGGTTTAGTAGGACTTTTAAAGGCTTTATCTTTAGGATCTACTAGAACCTGTGTTATTAAGGTTGCACAATTTTTCACAATTTTTTGACGTTCCAATTCGTCTTGTATAGATTGTTGTAATTGGTAACCAATATAACCTTGACTCATACTACCACATTCTGCAAAAGGCATTTCTGGAGTTTTTACATCTCCATTACTTGCATACTCCATCGCTAAACTAATTTGCCCAACTTGTGGTCCATTTCCATGTGTTAATACTATTTTGTTTCCATCTTTAATTAAATCAACAAGTATTTTTGCTACATTTGATAAAATTTCTAATTGTTCTTTTGGATTACTCCCTAACGCATTTCCTCCTAAAGCAACTACTATTTTACTCATTATTTTCCTTCATCGTTGCATACATAACAGCTTTTATAGTGTGTAATCTATTTTCTGCTTGGTCAAATACTTTAGACTTACTGGAATTAAATACTTCGTCTGTAACTTCCATTTCTTTAAGTCCAAATTTATTATAAATTTCTTTGCCTATAGAAGTTTTTAAATCATGAAATGATGGTAAACAATGCAAGAATATTGCATTTGGATTAGCATTATTCATAACACTTATATTAACTTGATATTTATTTAATAATTTAATTCTTTCTTCCCACACTTCAGCTGGTTCTCCCATCGAAACCCAAACATCAGTATATATAACATCTGCATTTCTTGTTGCTTCATAAACATCTTCAGTAAAATTAATACTAGCACCAGTACTTGCAGCAATTTCTTTTGCTTTTATATATAAATCTAATGTTGGCCACAAAGATTTAGGAGCACACGCTACAAAATTCATACCCATTTTAGCACATACTATCATTAAAGAATTAGCAACATTATTTCTTGCATCTCCCATAAATACTAATTTAATTCCTTTTAAAGTACCAAAGTTTTCTTGAACTGTTAAAATATCTGCTAACATTTGAGTAGGATGAAATTCAGTTGTTAAACCATTCCAAACTGGTACTCCAGCATTTTTTGCAAGATCTTCTACAATACTTTGATCAAAACCTCTATATTCAATTCCGTCATACATTCTACCTAAAACTTTTGCAGTATCTTCTATACTTTCCTTTTTTCCCATTTGACTACTGCCAGGATCTAAGTAAGTTACTCCCATACCCAAATCACTTCCTGCAACTTCAAATGCACAACGTGTTCTAGTTGAAGTCTTTTCAAATAAAAGAACAATATTTTTACCCTTTAAATATTCGTGGGGAATATTATTTTTTTTCTTCAACTTTAAATCTTTTGATAAATTTAATAAATACTCAATCTCAAGAGGTGTATAATCAATCAATGTTAAAAAATTTCTGCCAGTCAAATTCATAAGATTCTTCCTTTCTACTGGTGGGTACATCGATTGCTTCTATTGCTTCTTTTTTTAAATCTTCTCTTACAAGAGGCATACTCATACATCTAGGACCACCTCTACCACGTGATAATTCAGCACTACTCATTTCAAATACTTTTATACCATGTTCTCTTAAAATATTATTTGTTATATTATTACGATTATATACAACTACTACACCAGGTACTATACATAAAGTATTAGTACCATCATTCCATTGTTCTCTTTCACTACTAGTTTTTTCACCACCTGCACAAGGTATTAAAGTTATTTTTCTATTTAAATATTTTTCTAATATTTCTTCAAGTGTTCCATTAACTTCAACTACATTTAAATCTTCATCACTTTCTGGTATATCACCTTCAGTTATTTCAAAAACTTGTAAAGTTTCCATTATACCAGGATGATATGTAAATTTATCATAATCTATTTGAGTAAATACAGTATCTAGATGCATAAAAGCACGACTTTCAGGAATATTAAATGCTAATATTGTATCTATACTGCACTCTGGATCACGAAACATATTTTTAGCAAGTTCATCTATTGCAGCAGCTTCAGTTCTTTGAGATATTCCAACCGCTAAAACATGTTCATTTAAATTTAAAACATCTCCACCTTCAATGTGATATGGTAAATATCTATCATAATATTTTTTAACCATATCTTTATAATCAGGATGATAATTAAATATATATTCTGCATATATAGTTTCACGACTACGAGTAACAGAATACATTTTATTTAAAATAATTCCATTACCACTACTTGCAAAAGGATCTCTTGTAAAATATAAATTTGGTAATGGATCTGCAATAAATTCAGATTCTTCACTTACTAAATCAACTAAAGATTTTTCAATCTCACGTTTCTTTCTACTTATATCTCCTATTTTAATTCCTTCCATTGTCTTTAAAACTAATTCTTTTTTATCTACAAAACTTTTTAAATATTCAAATACTAAATTTTTATATTTAGGTGTACGAATACCTGCTTCATAAATAAATTGTCTTATAAACTTATCTTCTATATCACTACTAAGTCTTAAGACATCAGCCATTAAATCTTCAAGAAATACTACTTCTACTCCATTACTTCTCAAAATAGTAACAAACTCTTCATGTTCTTTTATAGCATCCGGTAAAAAAGGTATATCATCAAATAATAATCTAGTTAATGTATCAGGAGTTAAGTTTAATAACTCATTACCTGGTTTATGTAATAATACTTTTTTTAAAGGTGCTATTTCACTTTTAACATTGATCACACTCATATTTATCCTCCTTCTATTCTATATAAGTATATCATTAATTATATTTTTTTTAAATCTTTTTTTATTTATTCGTTAAATTAATAAATTTTTTTAACCTTTCATCTTTAGGTTTATTAAAAATAGTATCAGGATCTCCTATTTCAACTATCTCACCATCTATCATAAATATAACTTTAGTTGCAATATTCTTTATGAAATTCATTTCATGAGATACAACAATCATAGTCATATTTTCATCAGCAATAGTTTTAATTAAATCTTCAACCTCTAAAACCATCTCTGGATCCAAAGCACTAGTAGGTTCATCAAATAATATCATATCAGGATTCATTATTAATGTTCTAATTATTGCAACTCTTTGTTTTTGTCCACCGGATAATTCTCTAGGATAATTATTTAATTTATCATATAAATCAAACTGTTTTAATAATTTTTTTGCTTCTTTAACAGCATCACTTTTACTTATTAACCCTAATTTAGTAGGTGCCAAAATAATATTTTCTAATACAGTTAAATTATTAAATAAATTAAATTGTTGAAAAACCATACCTATCTTTTCTCTAATAACATTTAATTCAACACTTTTATCTAATAAATTTGTATTATTAAAAATAATACTTCCTTCACTAGGTTTTTCTAATAAATTTATACATCTTAATAAAGTAGATTTACCACAACCTGATGGACCAATTATTGCTATTCTATCTCCTTTATTAACTTCAAAATTTATATTTTTTAAAACTGAATTTTTATTAAATTTTTTCTTTAATCCTTTAATAATTAACATTATCTAATTTCCTTTCTAGCAAATTAACCAATTTAGTTAATCCTAAAGTCATAATCAAATATATAATTGCAATTATAATTAAAGGGAAAAAATAGTCATACGTACGTGAAGCAATTATATCACTAGCTTTAGTAAGTTCAATAATTCCAATATATGCACCAACAGATGTTTCTTTTAAAAGTGTAATAAATTCATTACCCAAAGCTGGTAATATATTTCTTATTGCTTGAGGTAGTACTATAAACCTCATAACTTGTCCATACTTTAACCCAAGTGAGTATCCAGCTTCCATTTGTCCTTTATCTATCGAATTTATTCCAGCCCTTATAATTTCTGAAACATAAGCACCACTATTAATACCAAAAGCAATAATACCAACAAATAATATATTAATATCTACACTTTTAAAAATTACATAATATATAATCATCAACTGTAATATAACAGGTGTACCTCTTATAATATTTACATAGGATTTAGAAATAAAATTTAATATTATAAGTTTTTTATTATTATCATAATAATTTCTTATTAGAGCAACTAAAATACCTATAACAACTCCAAGAATTACAGCAAATAATGCAATTAAAATAGTATTTTTTAATCCAATAAAAATATATTTATATCTATCATCATAAATTAAACTATAATAAAATGTATCTTTAATCCAACTAAAATACTCACTCATAAACTTCTCCTACTTTGTATAATTTATAACATATTCATCTATTTTACCTTCATCAATTAATTTAGTTATAACTTCATTAACTACACTTAATAATTCATCATTGCCTTTTTTAACAACCATTCCATAATTTTCACTAGATAAAACTCTATTAATTATTTTTAAATTATTATTATTTTTTACTATTTGTTTAGCAGGCAACTCATCCATAACAACACAGTCAACTTTATCATTTTTTAAATCTTCGATTGCAGATAAATATTTTTTTTGACGAGTTATTGTTGCATTTTTATAATTTTTAGTTACATAAGTATCAGATGTACTTCCTAACTGTACTGCTATTCTTTTATCATCTAAATTATTATAATCATTTTCATTTTTATCACTTTTTATGATTATTACTTGATTAGATACAAAATAATCTTTTGAAAAATCTACTTGTTTTGCTCTTTCAGCTGAATAGCTAATTCCTGCTGCTCCTATATCAGCTTTACCACTTTTAACTTCATTAATTATAGAATCAAATGCAACATCTTTGATAACTAACTTTTTATTTAGTTTTTTAGCAATTTCTTTTGCTATTTCAACATCTACACCAACAATATTACTATCTTCATAATATTCAAAAGGTGCAAACCCAGCCTCTGTTACCATTACAAGTTCATTTTCTTTTTTACCACATCCACATAATAAAATAATTGTCATAAATAATATTAATATTTTCTTCATTTACACTCACCTACCATAAAAAAATTATAACACAAAAAAATAAGAATAGTTAAATATTCTTATTTTTTTTTAGAATAATATGTCTAGTTTTCACTTAATTGATAAATAATAATACTCGTAGCAACACCAACATTTAAACTTTCACACATACTATTCATTTTAATATAAGCGTATAAATCACATAAATTTAATAACTGATTATTTACACCACAGCCTTCATTTCCAACTAATAAAGCATACTTTTTAGATGTTATTTCTTTTATATCAGTACCATTATCTACCCTAGTTCCAATAATATCATAACCTTTTACTTTTAAATCCATAATTGAGTCTATTAAATTTTTTTTAATTATATTTATATTATATATCATACCTTCACTAGCACGTAAAACTTTTTCATTATAAACATCAACTGTATTGTCCCCTAGTATTATTGTATCAATATTAAATGCAACACAACTTCTAATTATCGTTCCAACATTTCCAGGGTCTTGTAATCCGTCTAACATAACAACATTACCTAAGATTTCTCTTTCTACTTCTTTTTTAACAATAGCAACTACAGTAGGTAAAGTTTTTAAATTTGTTAGTTTCCTCATAACTGTTTCAGTAACATAAGTTACATTTCCATAAACATTCTTTTTATCTTCCAATAAAAATATATCTACTACTATATTCTTTTTTTGTGCTTCCCTAACTAAATGATCAGTAGATATTATATATAAACCACTTTCATCTCTATACTTTTTTTGTAAAAGTTTACTATATTTTTTTATTTTTTCATTATTAATTGAATTAATCATAAACAAACCTCATTAATATTTAAGCCTTTTTCTAGCAAGCTTATAATATGGATAATATTTCTCTACTTCATCCCAAAAATCTTTATTATGACTCATATATTTAAAATGACATAATTCATGTATAATAACATAATCTATTAATGTTATATCTTTATGAATAAGTTTTGTATTAAGTGTAACTGTCATACTAGATTTATTACATACACCCCATCTAGTTTTCATTCGCCTAGTTCTTAATCTAAATTTTGGTAAATTATTAAATTGTATTATTAAACTACTTAATCTTTTTTCAAAAATACTAATACTATTTTTTTCTAAATATTCATTAACATAATCTATACTTGGTCCATATATAGTATTTTCGTCTATAAATATTTTATTAGATTTAACAAACTCCATCTTATTACCTAAATAATATATATCCTTAGAAACAGATTCTTTTTCTTTCATACTATTATACATTTTAATAATATCTTTTTTATTTTTAATTAATAATTTTTCTATATAAGAATCACTGCATAAATAATTACAACTAACATAAAGTTTTAAATCTTCTTTTATTCTAAAATAAATATTTTTAATTTTTTTTCTTATAATTATTACATCTATAATTATATCATCTACTATAATTTTCATTATTCTCCATTTTTATTTTTAAATTGTAATATTATAGGTGTTCCAACTAAATCAAAAGATTCTCTTATTTTATTTTCTAAATATCTTTCATAACTAAAATGTACTAGTCCTTTATTATTAACATTAAAAGTAAATTTAGGAGGTTTAATTCCACTTTGATTAACAAAATAGATTTTTAATCTCTTACCCTTATAACTAGGAGGCATATGTAACATAACAGCATCTCTTATACAATCATTTAATGCACTTGTTTTAATTTCTCTATTAGCACTTTCATATGAAAGAATAACTTGAGGCATTAATGTATGAATTCTAGATTTAGTTTTAGCACTTAAGAATACTATAGGAGCATAAGGAATAAATTGAAAATTATTTTTAATATCTTTAATCCACTTCTTCATACTCATATCTTTATCACTCACAGTATCCCACTTATTTACAGCAATAACAATGGCTTTACCTGCATCTATTGCATAACTTGCAATATGTTTATCATGTTCAATTATACCTTCACTAGCATCTATAACAACTACACATACATCACTACGTTCAATAGATTTTAAACTTCTAATTAAACTATATTTTTCAATATTTTCATAAACTTTTCCTTTTTTTCTCATACCTGCAGTATCTATAATAGTATAATTACGTTTATCATAAGTAAATTTAGTATCTAAAGAATCTCTTGTAGTACCAGCAATATTACTAACTAAACATCTCTCTTCATTCAAAATAGCATTAACTAAACTACTTTTGCCTACATTAGGTCTACCTATAATAGAAAACTTTAATGTAGTATCATCATTTATAATTGTATATGGATTAAAATCTTCCGTAATAGCGTCCAATAACTCTGTTATACCTCTTTTATGTTCCCCAGAAATCATTATCATATTATCAAATCCTAATTCATAATAAGAATATATATTTTTCTCATGATGTTTATCATCAATTTTATTAATAGCAACGATTACTTTTTTATTAGATTTCAATAAATAATCTCTTATTTTAAAATCATTTAAAGTTAAATCTTCAAGTCCATCAACTACAAATACAATAACATCACTTTCATCCATAGCAAGTTCTGCTTGTACTTTAATTGCTTCATTAAAATCTTTAATTTCTAAATCTATACCACCAGTATCTATTAAGTTAAAACTTTTATCTTTATAATTTACAATACCATATATTCTATCTCTAGTAACTCCAGGTTCATCTGCAATAATTGATTTTTTTTCATTGATTAATCTATTAAATAAAGTAGATTTACCAGTATTAGGTCTTCCTATTAAACATACTGTTTTACGCATCACGTCACTCCCTTTAACTCGAAATTATTTTATCATATTAAAGTTATTTAAACAATATTAGAATATTTTTTTGCATTTCAAACATATTGTTTTTTCTAAATAATTTATTTATTATAACCAACCAGAACATCTAAATTGGTCTCTACCTTCTATTATATTAATAAAAAAAGTCAAATATATGTATAGAAAGAATTTTATAATTCATATATTAAATATATTAATAATCATTTTACTAATTATCCTTCTACTTAAGAAAATTTAGTTAATAAAAAAGAACACCATTAACCTTTAATTAGGAAATGGCATCACCCATATAAGGTAGACACCCAACTAATAAAGGGTTGGATGTTCTACTTAATTAAAGTTTATCAAAAGCATTTAATAGTGTCCAATATTTTTTGATAACCTTACTAAACTATAACATTTATATTAATTCATCTACTCTAATAGTACTAACGTTTTTAGTTCTAGTTAATATTTCATACCAAAATAATTTATTAGTAAATAACACAAAAATAGATATAAACATATAAATAATATAAATTAATATACTAATTATTCCTAACAAATTATTATCATATATTAATATGATACTAAATAAAGGAATAAAAACTATATAAATATACATTAAATGAGTTCTAATAATAACTTGATATAATTTAGTATCACTACTCTTTACACTAATACGTACTAAACTTTTTCCAATTGTTTTTCCTTTAAAAATAATTGGAAATAAAACTAACATTACATAATTAACTATTAACAATAAAATTATAAAATTAATTAAATTTAAACTATAATTATTAATTAAATATATAATTAAACTAATACCAAATACAATAGAAATAAAAAATATATCAATAATAAACGCAATAAATCTTCTAAGACCAGTAACTTTCTTCCCCATTTTAAATGATTTATTGTCTATACTTTCTCTAGAAGGTAATATTTTTAAAAATGGTTTACATATAAAATAACCTAAAATACCTCCTAATGTATTAAAAATAATATCATCTACATCAAACATTCTATAATTTCTAGAATAAATACCGTATATACCAGTAAGTTGTGTTATTTCAAAAAATAAAGTTAAACATATCGTTAAAAATAAAGTCTTCTTAAAACTACATTTATAATAATATCTTAAATAAATACCAAATGGTATTGTTAAAATAATGTTAAATAATGGTTGATAAAATGAAGGCTCTTTAATTATTTTTAATAAAGTATTAAATGTATTTAAATTATATTCATTTGATGTAATATCATAAATAAAATAAAATGGCTCTAACTGATATTTAGGTATTGTTAAATTACTTACATATTCTCTACTAGGTAAAGGTAATATAACCAAAAAAAATGAACATAATAAATATAAAACAAAAGAATATATAATTAAGGATCTTAATTTAGATATAGAACCATATTTATTATAATTAATTATTAAATATGGTAATGTTATTAAAAATGCTATAAAAGGAAATACTATAATTGCTGTTGTTATTGAATTTAAATATATGTTCATCACTACCACCTATTTTATTATAATATATAATTTAAATATATAAAATATTTTTTCATATAAATATAAATAGAGACTTAATATGAATAAAGATGCTATTAATTCACTTAAAAATATAGAAATTAAGTATCGAGCCAGATTATTCAACAATAT
>CALVZA010000050.1 GCA_944372415.1 uncultured Bacilli bacterium | reverse complement strand
CAATAATAAGGTTCCAATAAGATAATAACAACAATTTATAATAAAATTTAAGTTTTCAAAATACAAACATTTTACAGATGCCAATTACTAAATTAAATCAAATATGTCATTTTAAAATATTAAAAATTTCTCATTTATTAATACTAAATTGCGAATATAAAAGGTTTTATTTTTAACTATTTTAATAAACTAATATTTACCATTAAAATTGTATATTCCTATTTGTGAGCCTTTCATTACATCTACATTTAAATACAAATTGTTTTTAATGTATTATTATTTAAAAATAGAATTTTTTAGCGTTTTTTATCAAACTTACTAAAGATTTTTTATATAAACAAAAAATCAATCATTACGATTGATTTCTATATCAAAAGTTCGAATAGTTCGAACAGATTTCCCAATGGTGGAGCCGGTGAGAATTGAACTCACGTCCAAAATACTTTCTATTTAATATCTACAAGTTTAGTTAGAACTAATTATTCACTAGTAAAAAAGAGTTCTAACAATCTATTACTAGTATAGTTTATAAAAATTCGGCAATTACCCTAAACAAAATAACTACTATATCTTATATATATGAACCCTAATCAATCCTATAAGAAAGAAAGATTAAAGTGCTTTAATTGCTAAATTAAGCAAATGCTAAAGCGTTATTATTAAATGTTTTGTCAGTTAATTTAAACTGTATTGCTACATTAGGTGTAGCTCTCCACTTGCAATTAAATAGAAAAAATATCCTGTCGAAACCATTACGACCCCAAATAAACATTATAACATAATTATTGATCTTCTTCAATTATCTTTATTATAAGTTCTCCATCTTTACTATACAAATATTTTTCTCTAGCATACTTTGCAACGTACTCTGGATCTTGAAGTTTTACTACATCTTTCTCAAGTATTTCCTTATTAGATAATAATTTATTATATTTATCTTCTAACTCTTTTGTTTCTTTTTTATTCTTTAATATTTCTTTCCAATAAGTAATTGTGGTATAAATCATGTTAGAAAATAATAGTAAAAATATAGAAAACAACAAAAATAATCTTCTTTTTGCTCCTTTATTTACTTTTTTCATATCATACACCATAATAATAATACCACAAAAAAAACACTAAAAAAATTATTTATAAATAAATATGTAAATAAATGTAAAAAGAATAATTAAATAATTATAAATATTAAAACTTCCATTATAGAAAAAATAATATAAACTTATATAACCAATAAAAATTAATACAATAAATATACCTTTAATAATATAATTAATAGGTATTTTTTTTATAATAGTTAACAAAAAAAACCAATAAAAAATAGTTAATAAAATGTTTAAAAATATAATCATTTAAACAATTTACTAAAGAAACTATTTTCTTTTTCCCCTTCTATTCCTTCTAAATAAGTAACACTATTAATTTTTCCTTTTATACAAATATTACCGTCATTAGTATCTAGTTTTATTAACTCTAAATTACTCCCCTTAATATTAATATTACCCATTACTGTGTTTATTAAAAATTCATTTTCATTAAAATTATGAACTTTTTTAGTACCACTTATAAAAATATTATTACGTTCTAATATTTTTACACTATGACTTATAACGTTACTATCAAAATTACTTTCCATAAAATCACCTAATTAAATATATACAAAAAATAATTTTTAATAACAAAAAAACCACTAAAAGTGGCTTAATAATCATTATTCTGCTTTATTATAAGCATCAATTATAGCATCTTCAAACATTTTTCTAGCATCAGAATTTATTGGATGAGCTATATCTTTATATTCTCCAGTAGCAGTTTTTCTACTAGGCATAGCTATAAATAAACCATTATCTCCTTCTATTATTCTAATATCATGAACAGCAAATGAGTCATCTAAAAGTATAGATGCTTTACCTTTCATTCTAGAGCCTTCTTTTTCAATTTTTTTTACATTTACAGATGTTATTTTCATAATTAACATGCACTCCTTTCAAGTTATAAAAACTCTAATTACATTTTATACCAAAATTATTATAAATGCAAGCATTATCTAGGATATCCAACATACATCATTCCTTTAGATTTCAAACCACCTATTCCATCTTTTCCATATTTTGTTTTTTCTAGAAGTTCAATTAAATTAATATCTCTATTTCTCTCCGTTAAAGCCAAATTAATAGCAATAATGGCTGGATCTAAAGCATGTATATTAATTCTTTTAGGACTAGACGCAAAATTAGCTCCTGCCTTTATTAAGGCTTCATAATCACTCTGACAAGCACCCGCTATAATAACTAATTTCTCATGACTTTTTTCATATTCTCTAGCCCTAAAAACAGCATTAACAAAATTTTTAGAATTTTTATAATTATTAATGTCATTTATATCTTTAGATTTATTAATGGCATCATGCCCAGTCAAAATTAAAATATCTGGATTATATTTCCTTAGAAGTTTGTTAATTACAACAGATATTTCGCTTTCATTAACATATTCTCCAACTGCAAACACATTAGCCTTTTTGTAAAAATCTAAACAACGTTTTAAATAGTCTTTATCTCCATCTATATGTAAAATCTTAGCAGGTAAATAAAAATACTCGCTTCTGTCCATATCATCTCTTAATAATATAGTTTTCTCAAATTCCTCATCTTTATTTTCATATTCACATTTTACTAAATCATCATATTTACTATCAGCAAATAATCTTATATCAACACCCTTAAGTATTACCATATCATCTTTAATATTAATAATTACAAATATTGTATCATTGTTATAACTATTCCTAGTTACATAGTCTCCAATCTGTAATTCCATAAAAAAGTTCCATTCCTTTCACTATATTTATACTATACATAACATACAAAATATAGTTATTTTCAGGTTAACACCTATAAAATTATATTAAAAAAAAATAAATAATATTATAAATTATTTACTATTTCTACAAAAATCTCATAATCAACATCTTCTGCTCTATTATTTAAATTTAATTCATATTTATTCAAAATATTATTTATTATATCTAGATTATAATTTTTTAAATTATTACGCAATGTTTTCCTTTTTTGCTTAAAAGCATCATTAACAAATTTTTTATATTTATTAAAATTTTTTACATTTTTAATAACACTTCTCTTACTTAATTTTATAATAGCACTGTCAACATTAGGAACTGGATAAAATTCATTTCTTGAAACTGTAAACATATACTCAATATTATAAAAATAATTTAATATTACACTTATAGCACCATAATTACTTGATTTAGGTTTAGCACTTAATCTATCAGCGACTTCCTTTTGAACCATTAAAACCATAACCTCTGGAATAACATCTTCTTCTATAAACTTAGTAATAATAGGAGTTGTAATATAATAAGGTACATTTGCAACAAAATATAATGGAACTTTCTCTTTAAAATAATCTTTTAAATTAATTTCCAAAAAATCTTTATAAATTACTTTTAACCTATCATACTTTATTTGATCTAAAAATTTTTTTAAACTTTCATCTATTTCAAAAGATACAACAGGTAAATTTCTTAAAACTAAATGTTTAGTTAATGCACCCGCTCCTGCTCCAACTTCTACTATAATTCCATTTTTTTTAACATCAAAACAAGTAGAAATTTCATTTAAAATACTCTCATTATTCAAAAAATTTTGACCAAATCTTTTCTTAAATTTATGTTTCTCCACAATATCATCCTTTTTAATAAAGAAATCAAGAATTACTTCTTGACCATCCATATCTTAAAATATCATAAGAAATATATCTTTTTCCAATATCATATGCATCATTTATATTATTAACTAATAAATCTAAATTAGTTCCAGTGACTCCTCTATCTAAAACAATAGCGACAACTTTATCTTCTCCACTTCCATAACTAACAATTGAACCACACGCCAAATTTGTTGATGACGCCATAATTCTAACAATACCATACTGACTATCACTATATGTAATTGTACCATCTAAAACATTTTGACCAGTACAACCTAACGTACCACCACATAAAGGACAATCAGCCTTATATGCAGTTAAATAACCAACATAAGTATCTTTAGGATAATATAAATCGTTCATTCTTATTTCTTCCATTTTAATAGCCATGGCAGTTAAATCTAAAACTTTATTACTGTTATCATTAAAAACAGTACCAATATCCTTTTCAACATTAACTTTACTAACGCCAAATATTGCTATCAAAATGATTAATATTTTAAAACACTTATTAAAATATTTCAAATATATCACCTTCAATAACACTTATAATATATCAAAATATAATCTATATGTCAAAAATTTGCTTAACATTTTTATTGCTAATACTTGCCAAACTTTCAACATCAATTCCCATATTTGTAGAAATAAATAGAACTACATCTTTCACATAACTAGAATCATTTCTTTTACCTCTATCAGGTACTGGAGTTAAATATGGACTATCAGTTTCATAAACTAAATTATGAACTCCTATCCTTTTAATAACTTCAATTAA
The DNA here is from genome assembly GCA_944372415.1 of uncultured Bacilli bacterium. Taxonomy (GTDB): domain Bacteria; phylum Bacillota_I; class Bacilli_A; order RF39; family UBA660; genus UMGS1124. Next base: position 16,394 of record CALVZA010000050.1, on the reverse strand, counting down.
TTTACAATTTTTAAAAGTAATTACACCGTTTATACCAAGCATATAACCTAATTTAATATATTCTTTTGCAACTTCTACACTTCCATTAAAACTGTGAATTACACCTTTTAACTTATACTTTTTTAATATATTTAGCATATCTTGTGTTGCATCTCTAGAATGAATAATAACAGGCAAATTTAATTCTTCTGCCAACTTTAACTGCTCCTCAAATACTCTAATCTGTTCATCTTTATTACTTTTATCATAATAATAATCTAACCCTATTTCTCCAATTCCAACCAACTTTTTATTATTTATATTTTCTCTTATTAACTTAATTACAGAATTTAACTCATTAAAATCACTTTCTGGATGCAATCCTAAAGTAAAATACATTTCCTTATACTTTTCTGATAAATCAATAACTTCTAACGAGCTTTTATAATCACAAGCATTATTTATAACTTTATTTATATTATTATTTCTAATTTTTTCCATTATACTATCAATATTATCATAATACTCTTTATAAATATGACAATGTGTATCTACCAACATAAAAATCACTCCAAAAAAATTATATAATAAAAAAAAGCATATTTCTATGCTAACTAATTAAATCTAAAATAATCTTAACAATACTTTTTAACAAATCTAGCTTATTATTTAAACTGTCATTTAATATAAAAACAATATCGCCATATAAATTGCTATCATTAATTAAATGAAAACTTCTAACAAAACCACTTAATTTAAGACCATCAATTATTTCTAAATCTAGTTTATCACTATTATTAATATATTTATTTATATCTATAATTAAAGTATTACATGTTTCTATATCACGAATAGATGAAGAAACTACAATGTTTTTATCAACTATGATAGCATTTATAAATAAATAATCCCTCAAAAAGTTTAAAAAATTATCTAAAACTTCCTTCTGTAAAAGTATACCACCCGTTTTTTTTAAAACTATATAATCATCTTCCATATATAATTCTAATTCATCAAAGTTTTTTATTTTAAAAGTATTTCTTATTTGTTTAGGAATTACAATTCGTCCTAACTCATCTATTCTTTTTTTAAAAGTATTATTCAAAAATATCACCAATATTATTATGATAATTTAAATATCTTTTATACAAGTTTTTATTAGCAATAATAAATCTAACAAATCCTTTACATAATCTGCATTTCTATTAATTATATTTAAACTAATACTAATTTTTTTATTAATATATTTTAACTTAAACTTAGGATTTATATTATATATTTGTAAAAATAATTTTTCTCCATCTATCTTATTTGAAAGTTCTAACGGTAATTCTATTTCAACAGAATTACCAAAATAACGTATATTATCAATTTTTAATTCTTCAGCAACACTTTGGAACCATTCTTCATACATATAATTTATAATATCATCATTTAATCTACCAAATCTATCTTCTAATTCATTTTTAACTTTTTCAAAATTTTCTTTAGAATTTATCTCATTTATAAGTTTATGTATTTCTATACGAAGAGATTCATCATCTACATATTCTTTTGAAATAGAAGTATTAACATTTAAGAAATTTTTATCACTTTCTTCACTTTTTTTAGTAACAATACCCCTTAACTTATTTACTTCCTCATTTACCATTTCCATATACAAATCAATTCCTATAGAACTTATAAAACCAGACTGAGTACTACCTAATAACTCGCCAGCTCCTCTTATTGATAAATCTCTCATTGCAATTTTATAACCACTACCTAATTCAGTAAAATCTTTAATAGTTTTTAAACGTTTAATAGCAATATCATTCAACATTTTATTCTTTTCATACATCATATAAGCATAAGCAATTTTATCGCTTCTACCCACTCGCCCTCTAATTTGATATAATTGACTTAAACCAAATCTATCTGCATTTTTAATAATTAAAGTATTAACATTAGGTATATCAATTCCAGTTTCAATAATTGTAGTACATAATAAAATATTATAAACTCCGTCAACAAAATCAGTAATAACTTTATCTAATTGATTTTTTTCCATTCTACCGTGTGCAATACATATTTTACCATCAGGTACTAAAGAAATTAATTTATCATATTCACTTTCTAATGTTTCAATATTATTTATTAGAATATAAACCTGACCATCTCTTGCAAGTTCTTTATATATCGCCTCTTTTATAAGATAATCATTTTCTTCAACTACATAAGTCTGAACTGGATATCTATTAATAGGGGCCGTGTCTATAACAGACATATCTTTCATACCACTCATTGCTAATTTTAATGTTCTTGGTATTGGAGTTGCAGATAAAGTCAAAACATTTATATTATTTTTCATTTGCTTAATTTTTTCCTTTTGAGAAACACCGAATCTTTGCTCTTCATCAATAACTAACAAACCTAAATTCTTAAAACTAAATTCATTATTTAATAATTTATGTGTACCAATTACTATATCAACTGTTCCTCTTTTTATACCTTCTTTAATTCTAGTGACTTCTTTTGTAGAAGTAAATCTATTAAGTAGTTCTATATTTATGGGAAAATGTCTAAATCTTTTTTTAGCATTCTCATATTGTTGTTTAGATAAAATTGTCGTTGGACATAAATACGCAACTTGTCTATTGTTCATCACTGTTCTAAACATTGCTCTCATAGCAACTTCAGTTTTTCCAAAACCAACATCTCCACATAACAAACGGTCCATAGGTTTACTACTAGATAAATCGTGTAGAATATCATCTATAGACTTAATTTGATCAGGAGTCTCTTCATATTCAAACTCATTATTAAAAATAACTTCTTCTGGAGTAGAAACATATTTCTCACCTAAAATAATTTCTCTTTCTGCATATAACTTAATTAATTCTTTAGATATATCTTTTATACTATTCCTAACCTTATTTTTTGTTTTTAACCAATTGTTACTTGCTAAACTATTTAAGGTAGGTTCTTTTAAATCACCATCACTATACTTATATATAGTTTCTATCTTTTGTGCTGGTACATAAACCTTATCATTACCAGCATACTTTAATAGCAAATAATCTTTTTTAATTCCATTATTTTCTAAAGTAATCAAACCTTGATATTGCCCAATTCCGTGAGCCACATGAACAATATAATCTCCTTTTTTTAAATCTTCAAACCCTTTTATTTTTTTACCAATATTATAATGATTAATAAATAAAGAATTTTTCTTAACATTTTCTATATCAAATTCTGAAATAACTATATAATTATCAAATATAAAACCTCTATCAATATCTCTTTCAACGATATTAACTCTTCCAAGTATAAAACTATTAAGTGATATATCATTTTTAAACATTGATATTATTTTCTGTATTAATACTTTGTTAGATAACATAAATACTATAATATACTTATCTAATTCATTATTTACATAATTATAAATATTATCAAAATTATTATTAAAATTAATTATATCTTTAGAATTATATTTAATAATTTTCTTACATACAGCTTCATCATCTAATGTATTAATATAAATTGAATATTTTTTACTTATGTTATATAAACTATTAAATATATCATTATTTTCTAAATGAAATTCTTTTTGTGAATTCAAATATGATATATAAGAATTATTTATTTTTTTGTAATCTAAAAACATAACACAAGGGTTTTTTAGTTTATTTACAATATTTTCTTTATTTAAAGAAATATAATCACTAAAACTATATAATGTTACAGTATCAATATTTTCTTTGGAAATTTGAGTTTCTTCATTAAATAATCTTATAGATTCTATCTCATCACCAAAAAATTCTATTCTAACTGGATTTGTATTATTTAATGGAAAAATATCTATTATAAAGTTTCTTACAGCATATTCACCAGTACTACTAACTAAGTTTGTTTTAATATAAGAATTATTTTCTAAAAATTTTATTATATCTTCTCTTTTAGTATTAATATTAATTTCTAACTTACTAATATCTTTATCAATATTTTTTAAATAGCCACTTAAATTAGTAATTACTATGTTTTTATCTTTACCAATATTATTTAGAGTATTAATTCTAACAACTTTTAAATCCGGAGAAGTAGAAATAGCAATAACAGTTGCAAATTCGTCCATTGGAAAAAAGTATACATTATCACATAACTTTTGTATACTTTTATACATTTTATTTGCTTCATATAAAGAATCAGTAACAATTAACAAATCATTTTCATTATTATCAAAATAATTAAGTATATACTCATTAATTAATGAACTATTAAGACCAGTTACTGTTAAATTATTTTCATATTTAAATATATTATTAAACACTTAAATCACTTTCCATTATATTTATTCATAACATAACTATAATCATAATTTATAAAATCATCTATCGCATTATGTAATGTTTCAAAATCTATAGAATCTATTTCACTTTTATTAAATTTACCTAAAACAAAATCTATAGTATCGCCTTTATTTAAATTATTAATTCCTATTTTCATTCTAAAAAAGCCATTAGAATGTATTTGATTAATTATTGATTTAATTCCATTATGTCCACCACTACTACTATTTATTTTAAATTTATACTTACCAATACATAAATCTAAATCATCTTGTATAACCATTATATCTTCAGATTTAATATTATAATACTTTACAAATTCACGAACACACATACCAGAATTATTCATAAAAGTTTGAGGTTTTAAAAATATAACTTTATCACCACAGTTCTTTTCATAAAATAATCCATTAAATTTATTTTTATATTTAACATTTCCTAAATAACTATCTATAATCATAAATCCAATATTATGTCTAGTTTTATCATATTCATTACCAGGATTCCCTAATCCAACAATTAACTTCATTTTCCCTCCAAATATTTATCTATATATAATGGTTTAAAAACTTTTAAATCATCATTACATTTATATTTTGCTTCTACTAATAAAAAACATGAATTACTATTTAAATCATTATATACAAATTGTAATTTTCTTAATCCAAAATTATATTTTTTAAATAAATTTAACATTTCTACTAATCTTTCACATCTATGAACTATATATAAACTTCCACTTTCTTTTAATATTTTAGAAGCAACATTTATAACATCATCTAAATTAATTTCTATTTCATGACGTGCAATAGCCTTAGAATTGTTCTCATTAATTATAGAACTATTATTATACTTAAAATAAGGAGGATTACAAGTAACTATATCAAATTTATAATCAAAATAATTATATAACTCTTTAACATTCATATTTAAAAAAGTAATATTTTTTATGTTATTAATTTTAATACTATTAATTCCTAAATTATAAATTTCTTCTTGAAGTTCAACTCCAACAATATTTTTATCAAACTTAGTAGATAAAATCATTGGAATAGGAGCATTCCCACTACAAAAATCAATTATATTTTTTGCTCTTAAGTTTATATCAACAAACTCTGCTAAAAGAACAGAATCAATTGAAAACTTAAACTGACTATCATTTTGATAAATCTTAAGATTATAATTCAACAAATCATTTATCATTAAAATCAACTACTTTTTCTTCTCCGTTAACATCAACTACAACCTGCTTTTTTAATATATCTAATTTAATTACTTTTCCAGTAAAATCACCACTAGTTATTTCTTCCCCAATTTTGGGTAAATTTTTTCTATTATCAGAATACAAATCGTCCTCATAAGATAAACAACATAAAAGTCTGCCACAACATCCATTAATCTTATTAGGATTTAAAGAAATATTTTGATTTTTTGCCATATTAATAGAAATACCATCAATACTATTTTTAAACGTTTTACAACATAGTGGTAACCCACAAGACCCTATGCCACCAATTTCTCTTGCTTTATCTCTAACACCAATTTGATGAAGTTCAATGTGAGTTTTATATTTGGCCGCTAAATATTTTACTAAGTTTCTAAAATCAACTCTTTCATCTGCAACAAAATTAAAAATTAATTGTTTTCTATCAAAAGTATATGTAGCATCCAATAATCTCATTGGAATTTCATCTTCAATTATTTTGTTTTTAGTTTCTTCTAAAATAATTGAAGCATCTTTAAGATTTTTTAAATAAATATCGTAATCTTTTTTTGTAGATTTCCTCAAAACATCTTTTAACTCCATTTTTAAATTTTGTTTTACTATATCAATTTCATTTACTATAGCAAACTGAATACCTTTTTCTGTTTCTACTAAAACATAATCTCCCACTTTAAGATCAATATTATTAGAATAAAAATAATACGCTTTACCATCGGTCTTAAATTTAACTGAAATAATACTATTCATTACAGCTCGCTCCCTTTTAACAACAAATAATCAAATACATAATCTATATTTACATTATTATTTAACATATTTAAAACATAATTTATAACTTTAAATTTTTCTAGTTTTTTAATATCTACAATACTAACAGAATAATACTCTAAATATTTTTTAAATATTTCTATTAGTTCATTTCTATCATAATCTTCAAAATAACTTTTAATTTTAAATAGTGATAAATATTTATTTTCTTCAAACAGTAACTTATCTATTTTTAAATTTATTTCATTATTTTGAATATCGATTTGTTCATAAAATACATTAACTATTTGACACCTACTTTTTATTGTTGATAAAACAGAGTCTAAATTATCAGTTATAAAAAATGCTACAACACCATGTAATGGTTCTTCTAAAAATTTTAAAATCATATTTGAGCTAATGGAATTTAGTTTATGAGCCTCTTCTATAAGATAAATTCTGTTATTATTTAAGTAAGATGTTTTCTGAAAAAAATTTTTTAAATCTAACATATCATCTTTTAAAATATTCTTTTTTTCACTTTTTTTAATTACTACAAAGTCAGATTCAACCAAATTTAAATTATCAACACAAAAAATTTTCTTAATTAACTCATATACATCTTTTTGACAACTAAAAAAATCATTTGTATAAAATATATACGAATGTGAATTTTTCTTGTTTTTAAATTCTTTTTCTATTAAATTAAATTCATTAGAAATAAACAATATTACCACCTACTTAAAAACAATAATAATATAAGTCCTGGAAATCTAAGTATATATACTATAACAATACTAAAAAAATTTATAGGAATATTATAACCAAGTTTAGATAAAAACATATTTATAGCAAATAAATATAGTATAGAAAAAACTAATTTTTTTATAAATTTATAGATTTTATTCATTATATCACCTATAAAAATATATGCATTTATTTGCTAAATATCTTTTCTATCTTGCAAAGCCCTATCTAAAGTTATAGAATCTAAATAATCAATTTCTACCCCCATAGGTATACCATATGATAATCTAGTTATTTTAACATTTTCTTTTTCTAATATTTTCTTTAAATATAAAGTTGTTGCCTCTCCTTCAATAGAAGGTTTTAATGCTATAATAATCTCTTTATATCCGTCTATCTTTGAAATTCTATTAAGCAAACTATTTATATTTAACTCATCTGGAGTAATTCCATCAATTGGCGAAATAACTCCATTTAATACGTGATATTTTCCTTCATAATTTCCTGTCTTTTCAAACATAAAGACACTTTTATAATCTTCAACAACACAAATTAAATTATCATTTCTATACTTACTAGAACATATAGAACATATTTCTTGATCAGTTATATGCCCACAAATTTTACACCTAGAAATACTTTTCTTTAATTTTAAAATACTCTTAGAAAAATTTTCTACATCTTCGTCTGTCATTTCCAAAACGGACAAAGATAATCGCTCTGCAGTTTTTTCACCAATACCACTAAATTTTTTAAAAGATTCTATAGTTTTGGTTAATATATCAGGATACATTAGAAAAGTCCACCCGCAAGTTTACTATACATGCCCATCTTTTTTTCAGTTTCTGCATCTATTTTCTTATAAGCATCATTTATAGCAATTTTTATCATATCTTCCAAACATTCTAAATCTTCAGAATCCATTGACACTTTATTTTTTATAATTACTTTATCTACAGTCTTATCACCTTTTAAAGTTATTTCTACCCATTCACTTTCTCCAATAAAAGTCATTGAGTTAATCTCATTTTGTTTCTTTTGTATATCTTTTTGCATTTTTTGAGCCTGAGCCACTATACTATTCATATTCATATTTATTCATTCTCCATTCTTTCTTATTTTATTTCTATAATACTTTTACCAAATACATCTTCAGCCAAATCTTGTACTAACGACAAAGATTCATAATCTGTTTTGTCTTCATTAATATACACATATTTTTTATTTTTATTTTTAATAAAATTAGCTTTCTCATCATTCCATTCAGTACTAGATAAAGCCAAAAATTTATATTTAGAATTGTTTAAATCGTTATACTTATTTTCTATAATTTCTAAATTATCATTAAATATTATAGATTCATTATCGTTTTTAAAAGAAAATATAACATTAGTGCTAGATACAACTTCTATAGATGCATTTTCTACATAACCTAACAAATTAAATTCAGACTTTATACTTAATTCATTTAACATACTTACCCACTTTTCACTAAATTGTAGTTTCAAATCTTTAGATGCATCAACAAAACTATTATTTATTCTAACACTTTTTATTTTATCATAATTTATTTTTTTTAGTAACGTTTTTTCTTGTATATTTTCTACACTATCTTTTTCTAATGCTGTCTCTACTTTTTTCTCTTCTTTAATTATAGAAATATTATCTTTAAAATTATCTGATTTTTTTTCTTGTACTTTATCACTCAAATTAAAATTATCTTGGGAAATATCCACAATAGTATTTCCCGGGAAATAATTTAATGTAATAAATTCTAATTTTATTAGTATATATGGATTAATAACTGAATTAAAATTTGTTATTAAGTTATTTAATTTATTAATTAAATTTTTTATAAAATCAATTTCTTTAACATCATATATTTCTTTTTTAATGATTTTGTTCATCAGATAATTAACAAAATCATTTATAAAATTTAGTGGTGTTATGCCTGTTGAAGATATTTCATTAACAACAATATTTATCTGCTCAATATTTGATGATCTTATTTGTTTATATAAATTATCTAGTTTACTACCACTTAAAATTCCAAAGTTTTTTTCTATTAATTCTGAAGTTATATTTAAATCAAATTTTGAAATTTTATCTAAATAACTTAAAGCATCTCTCAAACAACCATTAGATAATTTAACAATTTCTTTTAAAGCATCTTCTGTTATTGTAATATTTTCAAGTTTACATATATTTGATAAATGAATAAACATTAAATCTTCTGGTATTTTTGAAAAGTCAAATCTCTGGCATCTTGACATAACAGTTTCTGGAATTTTATTTATTTCAGTAGTAGCCAAAATAAATATAACATGTGCTGGAGGTTCTTCTAAAGTCTTTAAAAAAGCATTCCAAGCACTATTAGATAACATGTGAACTTCATCTATTATATAAACTTTATATTTTGAATTATAAGGTGCAATTTTTACACTATCTCTTAATGCCCTTATTTCCTCAACACCATTATTACTTGCAGCATCAATTTCTATAATATCAGCAGAAGTAGAAAATGTTTTACACATTTCACATTCTTCACACGAAATTCCATTACTATTATTGATACAATTTAAAGTTTTTGCAAAAATTTTAGCAGTACTAGTTTTCCCAGTTCCTCTAGGACCAGTAAAGATGTATGCGTGTGCTATTTTATTTAGTTTTATTGAATTTACTAAAATTTCTTTAATATTATCTTGGCCTATTAATTCTACAAAGTTTTTAGGTCTATATTTTCTATAAAAAACTTTATAATCCATGAGAAACCTCCTCATAACAATTGTATCAAATTTCTATCAAAAAGTCTCTCATTTTCCAGAAAATTTAATCATTTAAAGTAATTTTTTTAGAATAAACACAACAGTTAAGTATACGTAAAATAAAATTAATTTATAATGAAATACTACATTAAGTTTATTTATTTTCTAATATTATGAAAAAACTTTTTCAATAATTCTTCAAAACCACTTTTTTCATTCAAGAACATTTGTTCGTACTGTGTTTTATTATACGCATTATTACAAATACCTTTTGATAGAACATAATATACCTTATCTATTCGTGACTCTTGAATAATTTTTTTGCACATATCACAAGGTTCTAAACTTACATATAAAATACAATCATTCAAGTTCCACCTTTTTAATCTTTTATAAGCTTTTTGTAAACAAAGTATCTCTGCGTGATATAAAACATTATTAGAGAGATTTTTTTTATTATACGCTTTAGCGATAATTTTATTTTGTTTTACAATAATTGCACTAACAGGTACTTCGTTCTTTTTATAAGCTTTTAAAGATAGTCTATATAGTTCTTTATAAATTTTTTGTTTCATAATTTTTCTCCATAAAAAAAGTGCACATTAATATTATTTAATATGGCTGCTACATTCCTGTCCTGACCAGTTTATAAAAATATTAATTGCACGATTAAATATTAACACTTAATTACATTTATTTCAAGAGTTTTCAACAATGTTTCACGTGAAACATTGAAAAATTTTCAACAGTAAAAATTTAAAATTTGTTTTTCAACAATTATGTTTCACGTGAAACATAAAAAAGAATTAATTTTTTAATTTTCTTCTATTATTTCACTAATTTCTTCTTTATCTACTATGCTTATTGTTGAAACAAATTGATTATCTTTTAAATTAATTAACTTAACACCTTGTGTAACTCTGCCTAATTGAGATATTTGTTCTAAAGACAAACGTATTACCATACCAGAATTGGTTATTATCATTAAATCTTGATTATCATTAATAATTTTAAAAGAAACTAATTTACCATTTTTTTCGGTAACATTTAAGGCTTTTACTCCTTTACTTCCTCGTTTAGTAATTCTAAACTCACTAACTAAAGTTTTTTTACCATAACCTTTTTTAGTTGCTATTAAAATATTGTTGTCTAAACTAACTGCTTCTAAGCCAATACATTCAGAATCTACTAAATTAATACCTCTTACACCAGCGGCAGTACGACCCATAACTCTTATTTCATCTTCTTTAAAAATTGCCATTCTACCTTCAGATGAACCCATCATAACATAATTGTTACCATTTGATTTCTTCACGCCTATAAGTTCATCATTATTTCTCAACGAAATACAAATTTTCCCACTATTTCGTATGCTTTCAAACTCTTCTATTAAAGTACGTTTTATAAATCCTTTTTTTGTACCAAAAATTAAATACTTGTATTCGTCATCTTTACAACTCTTTATTAAAGATGTAATCATTTCATCTTTTTCTATTTGTAAAAGATTAATTATAGGCAAACCTTTTGATTGTCTACTAAATTCAGGAATTTCATAACCTTTTAATCTATAAACCTTACCCTTATTAGTAAAGAATAACAAATAATCATGTGTGGATAAATTTATCATTAAGTCAACATAATCTTCTTCGTTGGTTGACATTCCCTTTACACCTACGCCACCTCTATGTTGTGTTTTATATGAATTAACGGACAAACGTTTGATATATCCTTTGCTAGTCAATGTTACAATAATATTTTCTTCAGGAATTAAAGATTCATCTTCAATATAATCTATTGCCGTCATATCAATTGTTGTACGTCTATCATCTCCGTATTTATCTTTAATTTCTGTTAATTCTGTTTTAATTATTTCTAAAACTTTTTCTTCAGAAGATAAAATTAAATTATAATAATCTATTTTTTCTAATAAATCTTTTAATTCCTCTTCTATTTTATTTCTTTCTAATCCTGTTAATCTTCTTAGCTTTAATTCTAAGATACTATCAGCTTGTATCTCGCTTAATGAATATCTAGAAATTAATGTTGATTTAGCAATTTGATCTGTTTCTGATTCTTTTATAATTTTAATAATATCATCAATATGATCCAATGCTATTTTTAAGCCATTTAAAATATGTACTCTATCTTCTGCTTTTTTTAAATCAAATCTAGTTCTTCTAATTATAACTTCTTTTTGATGGTCTATATATTTAGAAATTATATCTTTAAGCCCAAGAACTTTAGGAGTTCTTCCGTCTATCATCAACAATATTATACTGTAATTTGTTTGAAAAGCAGTATGTTTATATAAATTGTTAAGAACTACCTGCGGATTTGCATCTTTTTTTAATGTTATAGTTATTTTTACTCCATCTTTTAAATCTGTGTGATAATCAGATATTCCATCTAATATCTTATTATGAACTAACTCAGCAACCTTATTTTTTAATTCTAAAGTATTAACACCATAAGGAACTTCTGTAATAACAATATTACTATGATTTCCATTTTCTTCTATGGTTGCTTTACTTCTAATTGTAATTGTTCCTCTACCTGTTTTATAAGCCTGTTTTATTCCAGAATTTCCAAGTATAATAGCTCCAGTAGGAAAATCAGGTCCTTTTATATATTGCATTAAACCAAGAGTATCTATCTCTGGATTATCAATATAAGCAATACAACCATCTATAACTTCAGTTAAATTATGTGGAGGAATATTTGTAGCCATACCAACGGCAATACCCATGGCTCCATTTACTAAAATATTAGGATATCTTGAAGGAAGTACAACAGGTTCTTTTAATGATTCGTCAAAATTAGGACACATATCTACAGTATCTTTTCTAATATCTCGCAACATTTCTAAAGATAGTTTTGATAATCTTGATTCAGTATAACGATAAGCTGCCGCTCCATCTCCTTCAATATTACCAAAGTTTCCATGTCCATCTATTAAAAGATATCTCATATTAAAGTCTTGTGCCATTCTTACCATTGCATCATAAATAGATGAATCTCCATGAGGATGATAATTACCCATAACTTCACCAACAGATTTAGCACACTTACGGTGAGGTTTATCTGGAGTATAACCAGAATCAAACATAGACCACAAAATACGTCTATGAACAGGTTTTAATCCATCTCTCAAATCTGGTATTGCTCTAGAAGTAATAACACTTAATGAATAATCTAAAAAAGATTTTTTTACTTCTTCTACAATATTATTTTCAGATAACTTATCTCTTTCGTGAAATTCTCCACTAAAGTATGAATCATCATTACTATCAATAGAATTTTCTAAATTAGTAATTGTTTCGTCAAGATTTTTTTCTTCTTCCATAATTAACCTCCTAAATATCTAATTCTGCATAATTTGCATTATCTTCAATAAATTTCTTTCTTGGCTCTACTTCTTCGCCCATTAACTGAGTAAATATTTGATCTGCACTAACACAGTCATCTACAGTTATTTTTCTAAGCGTTCTTTGATTAATATCCATAGTAGTTTCATTTAACTCAGACGCATCCATCTCTCCTAAACCTTTCATACGTGCTATTTCAGCTTTTGAACGAATATTTTCAGGTAAACTCCTTAAATAACTTTCTTTTTCTTCTTCATCTAATACATATTTTCTAGTTTTACCATGCATAATTCTAAACAAAGGAGGTTGTGCAGCATAAACGTGGCCAGCCTCAACAATAGGACGAAAAAATCTATAAAATAAAGTCAATAATAATACTCTAATATGTGCACCATCTACATCGGCATCGGTCATAATTATAATCTTATCATATCTAAGTTTAGACAAATCAAACTCAGCACCTATCCCTGTTCCAAAGGCAGTAATTATAGTTCTAATTTCTTCATTTCCTAAAGCTCTATCAAGTCTTGCCTTTTCTACATTCAAAATTTTACCTCTCAAAGGAAGAATAGCTTGAGTCATAGAATCTCTACCTTTTTTAGCACTTCCACCTGCACTATCTCCCTCGACTATAAATATTTCAGAAACTTTTGGATCCTTACTTTTACAATCAGATAATTTACCAAAAAAACTACTTGTTACACTAATATCACTTTTTCTAGTTACTTCACGAGCCCTTTTAGCAGCAATTCTACCACGACAAGCAAGCATTGCTTTTTCAACAATAATTTTTGCTTCTGTAGGATTTTCCATTAAAAATCTTTCAAATCCTTTAGAAAAAACACTATCTGCAATTTTTCTTACTTCAGAATTTCCTAATCTACCTTTAGTTTGACCTTCAAACTGTGGATTAGGATGTTTACAAGAAACTATCATTGTAAGTCCTTCTTTAACATCTTCTCCAGTTAAAGAATCATCTTTTTCTTTCAAAATATTATTTTTTCTAGCATAATTATTAATAATTCTAGTTAAAGCTCTCTTAACACCTTCTTCGTGAGTTCCACCATCGTGAGTATTAATATTATTAACAAAAGAATAAATATTATCTACATATCCACTATTGTACTGCATAGCAACTTCAAAGAAAATATTATCTTCTTCACCTTCTAAATGAATTATTTCATTATGAATAACTGTCTTATTTTTATTTAAAAATCTAACATATTCACTTATACCACCTTCATATAAAAATATATCACCTGTAGTATCTTCATCATCTCTATCATCACGTAAAGTTAAACGCAAACCTTTATTTAAAAAAGCCAATTCTCTTACTCTAATTTTTAAAGTTTCATAATCATAAATTTCTGTATCAAATATTTCTGGATCAGGTTTAAAAGTTACAGTTGTTCCTGTTCTATTTATATCACATTCACTTATAACTGTTAAAGGTTGTACAGTTTTTCCACCATTTTCAAATTTAATTTCATGAACTTTTCCATCTTTATAAACTCTTACAGTTACCCGTCTCGATAAAGCATTTACAACGCTGGCACCTACACCATGTAGTCCACCAGATACCTTATATCCGCCTCCACCAAATTTTCCTCCAGCATGCAATACTGTATAAACAGTTTCAACAGTAGAAATTCCAGTTTTACTATGAATACCAACAGGAATACCACGTCCATCATCTTTTACTGTTATAGAATTATCTTTATTTATTATAATTTCAATATTTTTACAAAAACCTGCTAAAGCCTCATCTATAGAATTATCAACTATCTCCCATACCAAATGATGTAAACCTTTTACATCTGTAGTACCTATGTACATACCAGGTCTTTTTCTTACCGCTTCTAATCCTTCAAGCACTTGAATGTCACTATCATTATATTCATTCATACAAATCCTCCTTAACTTCTACACCATTTAATTCAAATATTTTGCTAGACTTTAAATAACTTTTTTTAATTTTTTTCAAATCAGTTGTAGTAATAAAAGTCTGAACATCTTTATTAATATAATTTAAAATTTTCTCAATTTTTTTAATATCTAATTCACTAAATAAATCATCTAAAATTAATATAGGATATTCACCAGTCTTATCTTTAAAAATCTCTAACTCAGCCAATTTAAAAGCTATAATAGAATTTTTTTGTTGACCTTCACTACCATAATTTTTAAAATCTTTATCATTCATATTAAATATAAAATCATCTTTATGTATACCAAATTGAGTCGAACCAAAACTAATATCTTTATTTATATTATTAACATAAATATCTAATAATTGTTCTTTAGTATACATATCATAATCAGTTTTATAATAAATATTTAATTTATTATTACCACCCAATTTTAAATAAATATCAGAAATTATTAAATTTATCTTATTAACAAAATCAAGTCTTAAATCTTTTATTTTTAAACCATAATCTATAAGTTGATTATCAATAACATTCAAATAATCTAAGTTTACTTGTTTTTTATATAATGTTTTTAAATAAGAATTTCTCTGCTTTAAAATTTTATTATAATAATTTAAATATTTAATATAATTATTATTAAGTTGAGATATTTCTAAATTAATTAATTTTCTTCTAGTATTAGGAGTATCTTTTATTAATTTTAAATCATTTATACTAAATAAAACTATATTTATATTAGATATATAATCACTAAACTTATTTATTTTATTATTATTTATTTTAACAACTTTATTTCCATCTTGATAAACTATTTTATAATTATTTATAAAATTTGATTTGATATTAGCCTCTATTTTATATAAATTATTACCATCTTTTATTAATATATCATCATCATTAGTTCTAAAAGATTTTGTTAAGGCCAAAACAAATATTGCTTCAACAATATTTGTTTTACCAACTCCATTATTACCTATAATTATATTTTTATATTTAGAAAAAAATAATTCTAAATTATCAAAATTTCTAAAACTAAATAATTTCAAAGATGTAATTTCCATTTAAAACCCTCTTTTAAATAAATATAATAAATAAATAGGTATTATAATACTCCTATACCTATTTAAATTATATCATAAAAATTGATTATTTAAAATGATTTTAACATTATTTAGACTTTCTTTTATTAAAAATAGATTCTAATCTATGAGATTTTAAAATTTGATTATTCAAAACACAATATGACATATCAAATTCTATTTTTTCTTGATTGTCAAATATTATAACACAAGTTCTTTTTTCAT
>CALVZA010000049.1 GCA_944372415.1 uncultured Bacilli bacterium | reverse complement strand
ATTAAACAACAAAATAACTAATTAATGTTAATAGTAAAAATTGACATTCTTTTGAATGCCAATTTTTATTTTGCATTAATTTTTTTGTTATTTTTCAAATTATGAACTTTCCTATAAGATAAAAAAGGTAAAATTTATTAAATTTTACCCTTAGAATCTATTAAATTAACTATCTTCATTATAAATGAATAAAAATATTTTTTTATATAAGTCAAACTATCTTTAATAATATCTAATAATTCATTTTCATTTAAAACAATTTTATCTTCTTTTATATATTTTAATCTTTTTACTTCTTCTCTAAAAATTAAAATTTTATAAGTATTCATACAAAACAATACTAAAGTTATTGAAAAAGATAAAAGTGTTAAAAAGAATAATATATAACTACCTACAAAGAAACTAAATATAAATAAACATCCTAAAATCATTAAAAATAAACTACTTGAAATGATTATAATTTTATAATCTTCCTTATTATTTTCATAATAATTAATTTTTTTTGTCATTTCTTTTTCGTGATCTTTAATAATATCCATAATTTTGACTTTATTAGGAATATTATTTTCTACAAACTTATAATCACCATTAGAATTTATTATTTTAATTTTATCATTACTTTCTTCGTATTTAACAATATATTTTTTAAACTTATGATTTAAATAGTTAATTTTACTTAATTCTAACTTTCTAAATAATTTTTTGATTTTATCTAATATAGTTTTTATCATATTTTCTCCCCCTTAAAGACTATATAATATCACTAATAAGATTTTATGTTATTAAAAATTAATTATGTTTGACAAAAAATGTAAAAAAAGAATTCACGAAGGAACTCTATATCTACACTATTATCCCCCTCATTAGTAATTAAATTATAGCACAATTTACTTTTTTTTGCAAATTACTCGGTACGTAATGCAACAACTGGATCTTTTTTGCTAGCAATTTTAGCTGGAATAAATCCTCCAATAAGAGTTAATGTCATACTTATTATAATTAAAACTAGCGCATGAATAGGATTTAAAACAGCTACATTTTCTAAATCCGTCAAAGAGTATATTATTTTATTTGCTGGTATAGTTAATAGAAGTGCTATACCTATTCCTATTAAACCACTTGTTATTCCTATAATAAATGTTTCAGCATTAAATACTCTAGATACATCTTTTTTACGCGCTCCTAATGCTCTTAATATACCTATTTCTTTAGTTCTTTCTAAAACGCTTATATACGTAATAATTCCTATCATTATTGATGATACTATTAAAGATATAGAACTAAATGAAACTAAAACTATTGTTACAGCTGACATAATTGAACCACTCATAGACGAAATCATTTCTGCTTGATCTGTATAAATAATTTTATCTTCTTCATCCAATTCTTCATTATATTTGTCTAAATATTTTAATAGATTATCTTTACCATCAAAATCTTTAGGGTATAGCATTAAAGCATACGGTAATGATTTAGCTCCTAAATAACTTAATGCTGTATCTTTAGTCATTGCACTATTATTAGTTGAATTTTTTTCAAAAGGAAGACCAGATAAAACATTGTAATCTTCTTTTTTTTGAGCTTTTACAATTTCAGAATTACTATTAATATCAATAAAATAATTTATAAATTCTTCTGTATATGCTAAAGATGATCCAGATATATACGAAGGATAATCTTCATTCATTCTAAATATTCCAACTATTTTTAACTCATACGATTTTTCATATACGCTCATATAATCAGTATTCACTCTAAAAAAACCATCATTATTAATATACAAATCATCATTCATAGCAACTCTAATAGTTGAATTTAAAATATTATCAAAATCAACATTTTTTTCTGTATCTAAATTTAAAGCTTTTAATATATTTTTATCAACATTATTATTTGAATCAACAAATAAAATCATTTCATTTTTATCACTTGGTAATCTTCCAGCAAGAGTATCATAATATATTCCTAAAAAAGATTTATTACTAAATGATTTCGGTATAGATGAAATACTAAACGTATTATTATCTATCAGAAATGCTTTATCCTTACTTTTTTGAATAAAGTTAAGATTAGTAGTTCTCATATATGAAACTCCATAAGAATAATCACTTGGCATATCTTCTATATATTTTATATATTCCTCAGTAATAATATTTGTTCTAGTTAATAATTCCATATCATTATCTTTTGGAATTACATAATTATAATCAGGATATTTTTCTTCACTATTACTTGTCAATTTTTCTATTGTCTCTTCATCCATGTTCATAGCTTGTGAAGATACCATTACAGGCATTGCCGATAATATTCCTTTTTCATATTCATCTATTTGTTTATCAAAACCATTTGACAAAGATAATATTAAAGCAATACCAATAATTCCTATACTAGATGCAAATGCAGTTAGTAATGTTCTTCCTTTTTTAGTCATTATATTATTAAATGATAATAATAACGCTTCCTTAAAAGACATTTTTGTTCTTTTTAAATTATAATTATTTTCTTCTTCATCTATTTTTGTTATAGGATTAGTATCATTTATTACTTTTCCATCTTTTAATTCAATTATTCTAGTAGAATAAATTTCAGCCAATTCTCTATTGTGGGTAACCATAATAACTAATTTTTCTTTTGATATTTCTTTTATTAAATCCATAATTTGAACACTAGTTTTACTATCTAGTGCACCTGTTGGTTCATCTGCTAAAATAATATCTGGATCATTAACTAAACTTCTAGCAATGGCAACTCTTTGCATTTGTCCACCAGATAATTGATTAGGTTTTTTATTAATATGTTCTATTAAACCAACTCTCTTTAAAGCATCTAACGCTTTTTTTCTACGTTTTTTTATAGATACATTATTTAATTTTAGAGACATTTCTACATTTTGTAATATTGAAATATGATTTATTAAATTATAACTTTGAAATATAAAACCAACACTATTATTTCTATACGCATCCCAGTCTTTATCTTTGAATTTTTTAGTAGATTTACCATCTATAATTAAATCTCCGCTATCATATTTATCAAGCCCTCCTAAAATATTAAGCATAGTAGTTTTTCCGCTTCCAGAATGACCCAAAATAGTAACAAATTCATTTTTTCTGAATTTTATCGACACATTATCCAAAGCTTTTTGAACAAATGTACCAGTTTTATATGATTTTTTTATATTTTTTATTTCTAACATAATGTCCTCCTCAAATAAACATGTATAAAATATAACACCAATTTTTTCCCTTATCAATATATTTTATATATAAATTTTTAATATATTTTGTCGAATCTACAGATAATAAAAAATTGTGCTAAATATAGTACACAATTTTCTATTATTCTTTAAAACCAGCTTTAGTTAATATTTTTTCAAAGTCTTCATATTCTGAATATCCTGTTTGAGCATTTATAATTTCATTATCTTTAACAACTAATACCATTGGAGTTGATCCAAAGTTTTCAGACATATAATCTTCATATCCTTCCCCACTTAGTTTAGATATAGTATCATAAGAAGCTTGATCAATTAAAGTATTATTTTCAAAGTCTATTATTTTAGCAATATCTATGTATAATGTAGTATAGTTAAACTTTTCTTGAGCTTCTTTTAAAGTTGGAAGAAATTCTAAACACCAACTACATGTTTCTCTACCTATATATATTACACTTACTTTGTTTTTAGTTTCTTTTTCTATATCACTAGCGCTTATTTCTTTAAATTGAGAAACGTCATAATCAGTATTATATGTTTCCTCTTCAAAAACTTCACTACTAATATCTTTATACATCTTTGACACTCCTATAGTTAATACTACTAAAATAAGCGCTAATAAAACTACAATAATCTTCCCTATTTTATATATTTTTTCTAACACAACATTATCTTTCATAATTCTCTCCTTCAATAAAATATTATAAAATAAATTATAAATTTTAACAAATAATATTGTTAAGTAAATGTATAAAAAAAACATAAATAATGAAAAATATAAATAATTATTATATAATTTCTTATATGAAAGAAGGATTCTATGAAAAAAAATACATTTATAGAAGGTACAATAATAGCAACTATATTTATATTTTTAGTAAAAATATTAGGTATGTTATATGTTGTTCCATTTTATTCTATTGTAGGATCACGTGGAGCAGCATTATATAGTTATGCTTATAATATATATTTAATTTTTTTAAGTATATCTAGTGCTGGTATTCCAAGTGCTATTAGTAAAATAATTAGTGAATTTGATACTTTAAATTACTATGAAGCAAAGACTAGAACATATAATTTATCTAAAAAGATTATATCTTTATTATCGATAATATCTTTTCTAATATTATTTATTTTCGCTAAAAGTTTTGCTCATTTAATCATAGGTGATATGACTGGAGGAAATACAATAAATGATGTAGCATTTGTTATAAGATGTGTATCGTTTTCAGTATTAGTAGTTCCATTTTTAAGTGTTACTAAAGGTTATTTACAAGGACATAGAATTATGACTCCTTCTAGTATAAGCCAATTAATAGAACAAATAGTACGTATTGCTATAATGTTAATAGGATCATACACTATATATAAAATATTTAATAAAAGTTTAACATTCGCTGTAGGTATATCACTACTAGGAGCATTCTTTGGCGCATTAGTCGCAGATTTTTACTTAATAGTGAAAATTAAACATAATAAAAAAGATTTACATATAAATAATATTTATAAAAAAGATAATATATCTAATAAAGAAATTATAAAAAAAATAGCATATTATTCTATACCAATCATTATAATAAACTTAATTACTAACGTATACTCATCAACTGATATGGTATTAGTTTCAAGAACAATACAACATCTAGGTTATAGTGCAAATGATGTAGAGTTTATTACCTCATCTATTTCAACTTGGTGTCCTAAAATATCTATGATAATAAACTCTATAGTACTAGGAATGACTATGTCATTAATACCAAATATAGTATCCAGTTATGTAAAAAAAGATTTTATAAATGTTAATTTAAAAATAAATAAAGCATTACAAATTATTATATTTACCTCTATTCCTATGACTGTTGGGATAAGTATATTATCAACTCCAATATGGACTATATTTTATAATACTAACCATTATGGAAGTTTAATATTAAAAATAAATATTTTTACAGCATTATTAGTAAATATAAATCTTTCAACATCAACGATGCTTCAATCAATGAATAAATACAAAGCAGTATACTTTTCTGTAATACTCGGTTTTGTTACAAATGCTATGCTTGATGTACCACTAATGTATTTATGTAAATATATTGGTATAGAAAGTTTTATAGGATCTATTATTGCGACAGTTATTGGATATATATTAAGCATTAGTGTAAGTATATATTACTTAAAGAAAGAAAGTAAAGATTTAAAATTCAAAGAAACTATAAATATACTAGGTAAAGTAATATTTGCAGTTATTGTTATGTTTATTGTACTGTTTATATTAAATAAATTCTTAACATTTAACTTATACAATAGAGTTGATTCTATAATATATACTATTATAAATACTATTGTTGGAGGAATTATATATATAATAATTACTTATAAATTAAATGTTATAAATGATATTTTTGGTAATACTATGATAAATAAAATTAAAAAGAAGTTACATATAAAGGTTCTTGATTAGAATCTTTTTTATTTAAAAAAATCTACATATAGTAGATTAATTCTCAGTTATAAAAAAACGTTCATACCAAATCAAAAATGAATATATTGTATAAATTTTCTTACCATTACGTAATACATTATTATAGTGATTATCTAACATAGTATTTATCTTTTCTACATCAAAGAATTCACTAACGAAATCTTTATTAAACATATTTTTTACTTTATTATAATATTTTTCTTCACAAATCCAATTTCCAAATGGAACAGGAAAGCCTAGCTTTTTACGTTTAGCCCACTCCGTCGGAATAACTTTATTAGCAACTTTTCTAAAAATATATTTTGTTTGATTATCGTGTACCATATATTTTGTAGGTATTTTTTTAGATAAATTCCAAACTTCTTTATCTAAAAATGGTACACGTAGTTCAACGCTATTGGCCATAGACATTTTATCTGCTTTTAATAATATATCGTTAGGTAACCAAAAATTTAAATCTATATACATTTTTTTTAAAACATCATCCTTACCAATTACATCATCATAATAAGGTTTACATAAATCAAATGGACTTATATTTTTAATATATTTTTCTTTTAAAATATCTTTTGCTTCATCAGGTAAAAACATTTCAGTTTTATTATAATATCTTTTACTTAAGTCTTTACCATATTTTATTAAAGTATTTTTCCCTTTAAAATATGGTAATGGTTTTATAATATTAGCAATAGTTTTTCTTAAAAATAAAGGTAAACTTAAGTACATTTTTTCACTAGTACTTACATTATATTCATTATATCCCCCAAACATTTCATCTGCACCTTCACCAGATAAGACTACTTTAACCTTACTACTTGCTAATTTACTTAAAAAATATAAAGGAACAGTACTAACATTAGCACTAGGTTCGTCACAATGATATTGAACAGTTGGTAAAATATCAAAAAATTCATCACCACTTATAACTTTACTATAATGCTTTACATTAAAATGATCTGATAAACTTTTTGCATATTCTATTTCACTAAAACCTTTACCAGAAAAACCTACAGTAAATGTCTTATCAGGCTTAGCAAGACTTACTACATAAGAAGAGTCTACTCCACCACTTAAATATGAACCTACTTCTACATCACTAATTTGATGATACTTAATAGAACTTTCTAAAGTTTCTTTAACTAAACGTTCATAATAATCATAAGTTTCTTCTTTTTTATCATAAATTAATTTATGATATTCTTTAATAGTTAGTTTGCCATCTTTAAAAATCAAATAATGGCCAGGTCTAAGTTTATTAGTATGTTTAAAGAAAGTTTCTTCCATATGATTAGTACCATAAGATAAATATAAACTTAACACATTATCATTAAACTCTTTTTTAAAATTAGGATGAGATAAAAATGATTTAATTTCAGAACCTACCATAAATAAATCATTATCAAAATAATAATAAAAAGGTTTAATACCAAAATAGTCTCTAGCACCTATTATTTGATTTTTATTTTTATCATAAATTAAAATTCCAAACATTCCTCGTAACTTATTAAAAATATTTTCACCATATTCTTCATAGCCATGTACAATTACCTCAGTATCACTATTTGTTTTAAATTTATGACCACATTTTATTAATTTTTCTCTTAATTCTAAAAAATTATATATTTCACCATTAAACATAACTACAATACTTTGATCTTCATTATATAATGGTTGATTACCACCTTTCAAATCAATAATAGATAATCTTCTAAAACCCATAGCAACAGATTTATCAATATAAAAACCTTCACTATCAGGGCCTCTATGAATTATTCTATCTGACATATCTTTTATAATTTTCTTTTTGTCACTCATTTTTAATTTATCACTAAAACCACAAAATCCGCACATATAATCAATTCCAATCCCATTTATTATCTTTATAAGCTTTAATATAATTCCACTCTATTTTTAACAATAATAACTTTCTTAAAAAACTTTTATCTTTTTTATAACATAAAGGGTTTACTCTGCTATCCCATAATTCTAATACTTTTTCTTTGTATTTATCATTTGATATATATTTTTTTACAATACTTTTTGGTACAAAAGTTTCTAATTGTTGTCTTTCTACTACTTGATACTCCATTTCTTCATTAAATATTAAATCTTTTGCTAAAATTTCAATTAAATTAAAACCGCAAGGAGTTATGTAATAAGAACATCTACCTTGTCTAGCATTTATTTCCATAACTTTAAACTTACCATCACGTTCGTCATATTTCATATCAAACTCTGCAAAACCTTGATATTTAATACCTTCCATAAATTCTTTAATTTTATTTATTTGTTCAGTAACACCAGGATATTCTGAATATCCATTAATTAAAACTGCAGCATTTCCTATCATCTTAGGACTATGTTCTTGTAAGCCTATTTGAGCAAAAGAAACAAGTTTTACTGAGTTATTCTTATCTGCATAAACAACTGCGTCAAATAAATGAGAATCATCTCCTGGAATATACTCTTGAATTATTAAAGTATCATCATACCCACCATCTTTAAAACATTTAATAACATTTAAAAGTTCTTCCATATTATTTAACCTATATATTTTCTTCTTACCAGGAAAATTAATATGTTTAAATAATATAACATTAGAAGGTTTAACTATAACAGGAAACATTATATCATCAACAATAATATTATTTTTTTTACAATTATAATAAAGTGTTTTTGGTAAATCTATTACACTATTTTCATAATTCTTATAAAATTGTTCTTTCATTACTAAAGTTCTTTGTAATTTAACACTAGGATAATTAAAATAGAATTTATTTTTTAATTTATTTTTATTTTTAGCAATATATTCTCCATAAGTTTCATTACTACTAACTAATAATATTTTATCTTTTTTATGTTCATTATAATATTCTTCAATAGTATCTAAAAAAACTTTTTCATCCCATAATTTTTCTACATATTTAATATTTAATATTTTTGTATATCTTGTATAAGCAAATGGTTTCTCACCAGGAATACTTAATCCTATTAAATCAGCCTTTTTTCCTGTTAACTCATGATAACATCTTGCTAAGTAATAAGCATTTATATCATTACCTATAATCAATGTTCTAAAGTCTTTCATTATATCACCTAATATTCTACTTCTTTTATTTCTTTTTTATATTTGTAAACTCTTGGTACTCTATTAGTTATACTAGTTAATAGTTTATATACATTTTGATTAGCTATTTCGCTTGCTTTTCTAATACTTATATTATCCCCAAAAATTTCTACTTTATCACCTATTTTCACATCATCATCTATAATTATTGAAGTAACATCCATATAATTAGCAATTATATTATATTTTTTATTATTTATATATACATAATTAGTATTGACAAATAAAAAATCTGCAAAACCATACGGTAATATAGCAATTTTAATTTCTTTTTTAGTATCATATAAATCACCATATCCTACTATTTCTCCTGATACAACATCTTTTATTTCTAATACTGTTGTATAAAATTTTAATATTGTTTTTAAATTTAATATAGATGGAACAAAGTTATCTTTTTTTAAAGTTAATCTATTATATAATTTTCTTTTCCAAGATAAATTATATTTTTTCTTATTAAATCCATACATAATAATTCCTAATCTAATTCCATTATCATATGGTAATTTATTATGTTGTTCTAAAGTTAAAGAACGTTCTATATGTACAATGGGTATTTTATTTAAATCTATTAAACTAGTTATATTTTCAAAATTATTTTTTTCTCTAATAAATTCAGTCCCTATCCCTTTTGACAATTGAGTATATATACCTTCTAAATATAAATTATCGTTACTATTATCAACAATATATTTAACATCTTCTTTATTTTTTAAACCGAATCTATTCATACCTGTATCTATTTTTAAATGAAACTTAATATTTTTTTTAGTCTTTAATAATAAATCAAAATATTTTTTATCATCTATTGTTATTGTTAGATTATTTTTTATAGCAATATCTATACCTTCATAACTTATAGGTTCTAATATTAATATCGGTATATCTTTTTCTATATTTCTTAATTTTAATGCTTCTTCCAAGGATGAAACTGCTAAATAATTTATACCACCTTTTATCATGTATTTAACACATTCAATTCCATGTCCATAAGCATTATTCTTTACTACTCCAATATAATATTTATATTGATTATATTTTTCTTTTATTTCTTTTATATTATTTTCTAAAGTTTCACAATCTATTTCAACATAAGTCTTTCTATACATAAAATTCACTCTTTCAAATAAAATTATATCATTCATTAATATTATTTACAAGAAACGCATAAAATGTTTGTAAAATAAAAAATCATCACTAATTAATTTTGATGATTTTTATTTATATTACTTTCACATATATTTCTTAAAGTCTTAGTTAATTTTATTTGTTCTATTTTTAAATCTATTTTATTATCTTTAATAAATTTAATCATATTTCTTTGATTAGTTGCGTTCATATCTTCACCAAATATAGCATTTAATAACATTAATTCAGCATTTGTACTAAATTTCCAATTTGAATTAACTAATATAGAATATAAAACATTTATATCAAATTTATACTTATTTGAATTATTATAAAATTCTATCTTTCTAACATTATATAATATTTTTAATAATGTACTCGCTTTTAAATTTTTATTAAATTTATCTTTTAATTCTTCTATTTTTTTCAATGTATAATCCAAATTAAAATCTTCTCTTAATTCATCAGGAACAGATAAAGTTGAATTAACTCTCATCAACGGAGTTATTAAACTTTTTCCTTCTATTAATTTAGACATTCTATTTATAGTTTTTACTAATTCTTCATTCATATTTTGTAAACCATTTTTATTATATTCAATTAAAAATTTATTTACTATATTGCTATCAAAATAAGGCAAAGTTTTATCTATAAAATTATAACATTGATACTCTTCTATCATATCTTTTGTATTAGCAAAAAATCTATAACTATATAAATAATCATCACTATCTTTTCTTTTGCTGTCCCAAGTCGTATCAAAATAATATGCACCATCAATATTATATTTATCATCTTTTATATAAACTAAATTTAAAGCATGTCCAACAGATAAATTTTTTCTTTTAATATTATATATCATATTATTAATACCTAATCTATTAAGTAATGTTTCAAATAATACTGCATATCCAACACAAACTATTTTATTTCCTAATAATACTTTAGTTAAATCTCTAGACTCAGTGTAAGATTCATTCTCGTCTTCTTTTAAATACACTTTTTCACGAACTTTATCATAAAAATACATTATCTTTTCTATAGTACTAAAGTTATATTTATTAACTTCATCTATAGCATTATTTATAATACTTTGTGTTTTTTTCAATTCTTCTAATTTTATTGGCAAATCATTACCAAGTATTTCAACATAAATATTATCATAATCTTTAAATAAATTTATTAAATTATCTATATTAGTAGATAAATCAAAATCACCAGATAAAATAATTTTTTTATGTTTTAAACTTGAATTATTATTTAAATAATTTAATATCTTTTCATGTGAACCATATATTTTTATATATATAATACTATCAAATGTTTTTTTATAAAATTCATCTTCTTTATTTAAAAATTTTTTAATCATAAAATTATAATCGTTTAAATTATCATAAATATATATATAATCTTCAAAATACTCTTTAAAATTTTTTCTTATTTCGTCATAGTTACTAATTAAATTTTGATAATTTTCATTAACACTACTCAACATTTTTATTGTAAAATCTGTTTTTAATCCTTTTCCTATTTCATACTTTTTAGAATATAAATATTCAAATGAATCTTCATCAATTATTAGTTCAATATTACCTATCATATAAATCCCTCTTGCGAGTCAATACTATAACATTACTAATATTGTTAGTCAATAAAAAAGAGAACACATCTAGTTGATAACTTCAATTTGTTCTACATTTAATATAACTTTTGAAAAATTTTCGCCACTAATTTCTATAGATTTTCCTACTTGTTGATAATTATTCGAATTTTCGTCCTTTTTATACAAATTAACTGTTAAGTTATCTATTATTTTATATCCAGTACTACCCACTGCAGTTTCATCTGTTATATCTTTTTTAAAATAAATATATTCTTCACCATCAAATAAGTTAGAAACATATTTCTTAATAGTATCATTATAACCATTACCATCACATACTAACTCTATCTCTTTAGTTATCTTTTTTGGGTCTGTTTCATCTGCTTTATATAAATAAAAATTATCTGCTAATTCAATTTCAATAGACGCTTTATCATAATAACAATTTATTTCGTTTTGTATTAATTTATAAAATTCATTAAAAGTTTGCATAACATTTGATGAAGATGTATTATAAAAACATTTACTAACGCTGCCTACACATCCATCACTAGAAATATTTTTTAAAATTTCTTGTTTACCAGAATAATTAAACCCTACTACAACTAACTTACCTACTTCTTTTCCACCATTATTTAAAAAATCTTTGATATTTTGTAAAGGATCATTATAATCTTTACCTGTATTTACACCATCTGTTAAAAATATAATAAAATACATATAATCTTCAGATGGATTCTCTTCTATATTACGTATCTTTTTATAACCAGCATCTAAGGCTTCATAATAATGAGTACAGTCCTTAGCAAAACTAAAATCATTATTAACTAATGATATTTCTTTAAACTCAGTTTGTTGAGTAATTGCATTAATATCTATATCTGAGTTATTACAACTGCCACTAAATGATATACCCGATACATAATTTTTAATATTTTGATTGTTACTATTTATTAAACTAGTTGATAAACTAACAGCCGCATTTCTTGCTGATCTAAAACCACTAGTTCCCATAGACGAAGAACCATCTAAAATAAATACAGTATAAACATTCATTTTTCTCTGAATAAAATCTCCTGTTACTAAATCAAAATTAACCTTATATATAAATTCATTTTCATTATCTCTATCACTATCAATTACTTGATGAGAAATTTGATATCCATCTTCTTTTAAATCACCATCTTTTTTTTCATGTGAATCATCATTACTAACAGTACCATTTAAATATTTACACTCATCTTTGCTGGCATTTGATTTAATTTTATAATTACCTAATTCATCTTTTTCTACTCTAATATATTCATCATCACTCATATTAGTTAATATATCATTATCTTCACTTACTATACCATGACTAATAATAGTTTCTTTTTTAAAACAAAAAAATGAATTTTTTACATTCTCATGATCTTCATAAATTTTTAAATTATTCTTATCTTTTAATACTTCAGATATTACTTCTACTGCATTTACTAATTCTTCCTTAGCTTTTTCATAATTTTTATCATTCTTATTATTAACAAAAGTTACTATAGAAATTGTAGCAATTAAAGCAAGTAATGCAATACTAATTATAATCTCCACTAAAGTAAAACCCTTACTATTTTTATTATTAAATTTCATAAATATCACACTCCATATGATGTAGTATTATCCTAAATTAATTCTATCAAAAAAGAGTATTCGTGTAAATACTCACTATTTGTAATAATTAATTATATCATTTATTAAATTAGGATTAAATTTTTTGCTTTTTATCATTTCTATTTCAAATTTATATGGTGGATATTCTTTTTTTTCTCCAACATATGGTGTTTCTAATATTTTTGGCACATCTTTTAGTTTTTCATTATATATGACGTTTATTAATGCATCAAATCCTATAGTACCAAAACCAAAATTTTCGTGTCTATCTTTATGAGATCCTATAATGTTTTTGCTGTCATTTATATGAACACATTTTATCTTATCTATTCCTATAATTTTATCAAATTCATCTAAATAATAATCAAAATTATTAATATCAACACCACTATCATTTAAATGACAAGTATCTAAACAAACTCCTATATTATCTTTTAAATTAATATTATCTATAATATATTTTATCTCATCTAAACTAATGCCACACTCTGTACCTTTACCTGCCATTGTTTCTAACAGTATCATAACTTTACAATCTTTATACAATATATTATTAATACCATTGGCTATATTAAATAAAGCCTTATTTCTTTCTATGCTTACACTACTACCAGGATGTAATACTAAGTATTTTATTCCTAATGTTTCTAGTCTATTAATTTCATTTTTTAAAAAATTAATACTAAAATCATACTTACTAGGATCAAAATCATTTGCCAAATTAACTATATATGGAGCATGACATATAACTTTATTAATATCAATATCATTTTCTTTCATTAATTCATATGCTTTATTAGTTAATTCATCATTTAAATTACATCTTAATGTATTTTGAGGCGCTCCAGTATAAAACATAAAAGTATTTGCACCATAACTAATACATTCTTTAACACTTTTTAATAATTGTTCTTTACTATCAAAAGAAACATGACTTCCTAAATACATTTTACTTCACCAATTTTATTCTATAATAAAATTTTACATTTATCAATAATTAAAAATATGTTATTATATTTTTAGAATTGAGGTTAGTTATGAAAAATATTTTAAAAAAAAATAGCAAATTATTAATTATAATAACTTTATTAGAAATAATATTATCATTATATTTTTTAATATATTTAGGTTATGTTGATAGATTAAATTATATAGAAAGTAGTACTAAAACTATTAATGATTTAGCGTTATTAATACAAAATATGTATACTTCTACTTGGTGGGCTTTAATAATTAGTTTTATTATTTTAATTAGTACATTATCTTTAACTAGTATTATATATAAAAAATTAGAATATCATTTTATTTCTATAATTTTATGGATTATGTTATTTATACTTGCAATAGATTTTACTAAAAATTTCACTTATAATTTATCAACTATTTCTATATTCATTCCTATTATAATATTTAATATTATTGCTTATAAAAACCAAAAAACATTAACTACTTCTAAGTAGTTTTTTCATTCACTAGACAAACGAGTAAAAAAGTATTATAATTAATACATTCTTATAGCGCATGAATTTTATTTTTACAAGGAGGAATATTATGAAAAATAATGATACAAGTACGCTTGTATTTGCTTTAGGTGGCTTAGGTGAAATAGGAAAAAATATGTACATTATTGAAACAAATAATGATTTAATAATAATAGATGCTGGGGTTATGTTTCCAGAAGATGACTTGCTTGGTATCGACTATGTTATTCAAGATGTTACATATTTAAAACAAAAAGAAAAGAAAATTAGAGGATTATTTATAACTCACGGTCATGAAGATCATATTGGAGGTATTACATTTTTATTACAAAGCATAGAAATACCAAAAATATTTGCCCCACAAATTGCTAAAGATTTAATTGAAAAAAAATTAGAAGATAAAAATATAGGATATAATAATTTAGAAGTTATAACAGAAAAGTCTTTCATAAAATTTAAAAGTATGAATATAGAATTTATAACAACAACACATTCTATTCCAGATTCTTTTGCTATAGTTGTACATACTCCAGTAGGAGTAATAATGACTACAGGAGACTTTAAATTTGACCTTACTCCAATTGGTCCTATGGCAAACATACATAAAATGGCTGAATTAGGTTCAAAAGGTGTCAAATTACTTTTATCAGATAGTACAAATGCTTTATCAGTTGGCTTTTCGAAAAGTGAAAGCACAGTAGATGAAGCCTTAAGTGATATATTTAGTAAAATAAAATCTAGAATTATAATAGCAACATTTGCTTCTAATATTTATAGAATAAAACATATAGTTGAAACTTGCAAAAAAAATAATAGAAAAATAATTACTTTTGGTAGAAGTATGGAAAATGCAAAAGAAATAGCATTAAAAAACAACTTAATAAAAGACAGTAATATATTTATAGATGCAAATGAAGCAAAAAATTTAAAGAAAGACGAAATCTGTATACTTTGTACTGGATCTCAAGGGGAACCATTAGCAGCATTATCACGTATTGCAAATGGAACACATAAACAAATACAACTATTACCAGATGATGTTGTTGTATTCTCATCAAGTCCAATTCCAGGTAATAGAGCCAGCATAAATAAAATAATTAATAAACTATATTTAAAAGGAGTTAAAGTTTATACAAATACGGAATTAGCAGACATTCATACATCAGGACATGCTAAACAAGAAGAATTAAAATGGATGCTAAGAATAATAAAACCAGAATACTTTATGCCAGTACATGGAGAATACAGAATGCTAAAACGCCATAGAGATTTAGCAATATCATGCGATATAAAAAAAGAAAATATATTCATAATGAGAAATGGTGACGTTTTAGAACTTAAAAAAAATGGTGCTTTCATAAACAAAAGAGTACCAGCAGGAGACGTTTATGTAGACGGTTCTCGTATAGGAGATATAGGTTCTGTAGTTATTAAAGATAGAAAACTTATGAGTAATGATGGAATATTAGTAACTATAATTAATATAGACCCTATTAAACGTGAATTACTTATAAAACCGAATATAACTACAAGAGGATTTATATTAGTTAATGAAAATGTAGAACTAATACATGAAATAGAAAATAAAGTAAGTGAAATTGTTAAAAACTCACTACAAAATGGATATAACTATATTAATTTAAAAAATCAAATTATTTTAGAACTAAATCCATTTATTAATAATTTAACAGGTAGAAGACCAATAATACTTCCTGTTATAATGGAAATAAAAAGATAAAATAATTTATTTAAAAAAAATCTATACGAATTAAAAAAAGTGTAGATTTTTTATTAACATAATTTATATTTTATCATTTAATAAACTAGGTGATAAAATAAATGATTAATTTTTTCTATGGATTAAACCCAGCAATGCAAGCACTTATTGCATGTACTTTTACATTTTTAGTAACTGCCTTTGGTTCTTCAAGCGTTTTTCTATTTAAAAAATTCAATAAAACATTACTAGATGCGTTTTTAAGTATAAGTGCTGGAGTAATGATAGCAGCATCATTTTTTTCTCTAATAAATCCGGCAATAGATATGGCAGAAAAATTAAACTTAATTCCTATAATAGTTTTAATTGTTGGAATATTAGGTAGTACTATATTTCTATATCTAGGAGATAAACTTTTTGAAAAGAAAATAAAAATATCAAAAGACAAAAAAAGAATAAGTTTACTAATATTTTCAATTATACTTCATAATATTCCAGAAGGTATGGCAATTGGTGTTGCATTTGGTTCAGTAATTTATGGTCTTGACGGTGCAACAATTGGAGCGGCAATATCTCTTGCAATAGGAATAGGAATACAAAACTTTCCTGAAGGAAGTGCAATAAGCTTACCAATACTAGGAAGTGGTTCATCAAAATGGAAAGCGTTCATAATAGGTAGTTTATCTGCAATAGTTGAACCAATTGCAGGAGTTATTGGTGCTATTCTAGTTTTAAAAGTAAACATAATTCTTCCCTACCTACTAGCATTTGCCGCAGGAGCAATGTTATATGTAGTAGTAGAAGAAATAATACCAGAAAGTCAAAATACAGAAAAAAAAGACCTAATGGCCTTTATAACAATTATAGGTTTTACAATAATGATGATACTAGATGTTGCACTAGGTTAAAAAACTTTAAAAGTTTTTTTATTTTAAACTTATACCAACACTATTACTTTGTATTTTATCTATTACCCTATTATATTCTTCACCATCTAATAACGTAGGTCTATAATCATTTATATTACTCTTAGTTGATACACTAGCAGGATATACATTTATTATCGTATCATTAAGTAAATTGTTAATAAATTTAAAATTGATATTAAAAATCATAGTATCTTTATCACTAGGATTTTTATTACCACCAAATGCAAAATTTCCTAAACTATAAACTATATATTTATTATTATATAGTTCTATACCCTGTAACACGTGAGGGTGATGTCCTAAAACTAATTCTGCTCCTTTATCTATCGCATAATGTCCTAAATATTTCTGAATTTCACTTTGGATATATGATTTTTCTACACCCCAATGAAATGACAAAATTATTATATCAGAATTTTTTTTATTTAAAGTATTTATACTATTATCAATCTTCTTAGTACAACTATAATCTTCAATACAATATATTCCTGCAAAACCAACTCTTACATTATCTTTCTCATATATGTAATAATGATCAAACCCAAAATACTTTATATCAGCATTGTTTAATGTATCTATAGTGTCTTTATAACCCACTTCATTATAATCATATATATGATTATTTGCTATATTTACAACTTCTATACTTCCCTCTTTTAAAACATTTACATAATCCTTAGGCCCTTTAAAATTAAAGGCTTTTTCTCTTTTAATAGTTTCTTCAGTAAACGTTCCTTCTAAGTTTATAATAGTTATATCATCTTTAGAAAAAATATTTTTAATACCACCAAAAATATAATCATAACCGTTTTTTTCTATAACTTCGTTAAAACTATATGTATAACCAAAATTATCATCATACCCTATCGTACAATCTCCAACAGCATTAATACTTATATTTGTATATTTATTTGTATCAACAAATTGTGTAGTTATTGATGTAGTAGTAGTTACTAACTCATTATCTTCTATAATAACACTATTATCAAAATAAAAATATGCATATGATATTGTCATAGATGTAAGAAATAAAATACAAATAATAATTAATGATAAAATTATTTTACTTTGTTTATTCATAATTACCTCTATAAAAAAAAGTCATTATTAGACCTTTTTAATATTCATTATCCAAATAAATTTCTAAATGTCCAGAAAATGTTTTCCCTTGGTCTTCATTTTGTCTTCCACCTGTACCTTGTAATTTGAAATCTACTGAATATTCTTGTGTAGAAAATGGAGGAATTATAATTTCAGTGGCAACAGGAGAAGTTGTTTTAGGAGCAGTTCTAAAATCAAAGTTTGCACCATTTAAAGTACTAGTTATTTTATATTTAAAATTATCTGTAACATAATCATTTAAAGATACAACCCATCTTAAATTATACATTATATATAAACTAGATTTATTAGTAACTCTAAATTTCTTTGTAGGGATATTTTGAGTATAATTAGGCTGATCATCAGGATATATATCAGTAATAAATACAGTATTATCATCTTCATATTCTAACACCAATTCTCCGGCTTTTATAGTCATATTATTATTACCAACATTAGTACTTGTTCCACTATTAGAAGGATCTACATTATCAACCTCTTCACTAGATAAACAATACTTATCACATTTTAAATCACCTGTTGTATCACAATGCAAATCACATTTCATATCTCCATCCATATCAAAATTTAAATCTGCTCTTCCGTCTCCATCAGTATCAATTTCCATATCAACTTTACCATCACCATCAAGATCTAAATTAATATCAGGCCATCCATCTTTATTTTTATCACAATTTATATCACATTTACCATCATGATTAGTATCAATATTAATCAAATTAAAATCTACTTTACCATTATGATTAGTATCAATATTAAATACTGGTTTTCTATTTCCTTTATAATCAATATTAATATCAGGTATATCATTCCTATTAGTATCTATATTAATCTCAGCAATTCTATCATTATTTAAATCTAAATTAATATCAGCAATACCATCACCATCAATATCTTTATTTAAATTTTTAATAATAGAATAATTTATCCAGGAATAACTAGAACCCAAAATAGCCAAAAACAAAAGAGTAATAAATAATAGTAATAAAAACCAATGTCTATTTTGATATACTTTAATAATAAGTTCAGTATCTTTCTTTTGAACCATTACTCCATATGGTAAATGTATTCTATTATTTTTGGGATCACATGTAAGTTTAATACATCTTAAAGCATATTTTCTTAAAGATTCTATTTCTTTTCCAGAGTATATTTTATCGAAAACATCTTCAAAATATTTTTCTTGCTTTTCAACACTTAACTTTTCTAACTCTTCAAGTTTAATTACTTGTGTACCAACTTGAGACTTAGAAAGTCGTTTAATTTTTTCTTTTTTATTATCTTTACTATTCTTCATAATATACTCTCCTTATTATTAATTATATCTTACAAGTAAAAAAAAGACAATATTAAAAAATTCCATTTCTACTATAATATTAAATTTATTTTTGCTATATACAATAACTTTTAATATATAGTATTAAAAGTAATCAAATAGCATAAAAAAAGTAAGTAACTATCTCCACCTTTGAAAACTGTACTTCAAGTTACATACTTTTAAAACATTTCTTTTATATTATTAATTTTAGATTTATGTAAAGATATAAAATTTTCATAAATTTTAGAAATATTTTGAATTCTAATCTCTTTATTTTTTAAAGCTTTAATATAATACGCTTTAGTCTTGTCAATAAATTTATCTATATCTTGATTATTTTCGTAAATATACTCATTAAGCAATTTATTTAATTTGGCATCAATATCTTTATACTGCATTAAATTTTCTTTACGTTCATCTATTGCATTACAATCTATAAAATACCCTAAAGTAAATTCATCATTTAATTCTTTAGAAGTATTAGTTATCTTTTCATAATTAACAACTTTAGGATCTTTATACTCAAAAGTATCTAAATACTGCCATAATATAAATGCTTTTTGAAAATTAGGTTCTCTTAATATCAAATTAGTCTTTCTAATAGGATTTCTGACAAGAGAACATCCAACTAATTCTCTAATCATTTCTGTAGTTCTAAAGCCACTTATAACTTCGTAACACGCTAGAATTCTATTTTTGTAGTCAGTACCAAATTCACTTAAATCTATTGTATCTTCCGCATGCATCTTAAGTTCAATATTAATTTTCCTATTATTTATAGCAGTTGATGCCTTATACTTTACATCTTTTTTTATTTCTTTATTACTTACAAGTTCTAAATTTTCTAACTGTCTATTTATAAAACTTTCCAATCTAGTTACTAATGTATATATAAATCTATTTTCATATAAATCAGTTGTATCTTCTTTATGAACATTCAATAATTTTTTAGGAACTACATCTCCATTTTCATCTAAATCTTGAATATTTTCACTATGTTGTGCTAAATGTTTTATAGTTTCTTGAGATACTTTCTTTGTTTTTTCAACAATAACTACATCTTCTTCTTGAATAATAAATCTTCTAGGATTACGTACAATTTTATCTATATTTGGTAGTGTATCTTCCAATACGTTTAGCCAACTATAATCAATTTTAGTTTCTTTTATATCAGAAGAGCATATAAAATTAGATTCAGTTTTAGATAAGAAAAGATCTAAATCGCCAGTACTAATATTATTCATTACATCTGTAATATTCTTTAACATAACTCACCTACATAGATTTCTTCAATCTTAAAATGAAATCTTTACACTTAGTCATATTTTCTTTTCCAAATTTAACATTTAAATAATTAATAAATTCATCTAATTCATTCTTTATAAAAGCAAGATTTAATTGTTCAAATTTTCTAAGTATTTTACTAGAAATTAGATAATCTATTGCATCTATCTCAGTACCACCACATGCTACAAATGCTGGAACAAAATCTTCAATTTGTCTCATAATACGATTACCAAACGATATTCTAAAATGTTCAATTATATATTGATCCAATTCATCAAGTTTAGTTAACATTTCTCCACTAACTGGATATTTTTTATATGCTTCATCAAACAAACTTTCAAAATATTTATCACTTATATTAATACCTTCCGTTTTAGGAGCATCAAATTTAGCACACTTTTCATTAATATCAATAGGCATTGCTCTATCATAAACCTTATCGGTAACCATAAATGTTGAATCATCATTATTAATTGTTCCGATATACCACATATTACCAGGAAGTGCAAAATTACCATTAACAATTTTCTTCGGATCATTCTCCCAAGGTGTTGCAACAAGATTTACTACCCATTCTTCTTTTGTAGGCATTTCCATAATAGATAACATCTCAGCAAAATAATATTCTACACGTGCAATATTCATTTCATCTAATATTGTTATATAAATTTTTTCATTATATGTAGCTTCATACATCTTAGCTAATAATTCTGTTTCATTAAATCTTTTTGTAAATTCATTGAAATAGCCAAACAATTCAGTTCTATCTCTCCAAGATGGCTGAACTGGTGCAATTACTGAATCATTACCTAAAAAATGCCCAAAAGCATATGCAAGTGAAGTTTTTCCTGTACCAGATATACCTTGTAGTATAAGTAACCTACTCGCTCCAAAAGATGATATAAATAATCTTATTAATTCTGGAGTATAATATAACTCTAATTCACTTGCAGCATAATTTCTAAATCTTTCACAAATTTGTTCTAGTGTTAAATTATTTTCAAATGGTTCAAGTTTCTTATTTTCCCATTCCTTATCTAACATTGTTAACTTATAGAATCTGCTTTCACCTTTACCAATTTTTGTTATTGGATTACCATTTTCATCAAGGTCATTACCAAGATTCTCTGCCATTGTCATTAACTTATCATTTTCTTGTCTAAGTTTTATCATGTCATAATTTAATTTTTCAACTTCTTCTAACAACGCATCTTGTTCATGACTTTTTCTAATAACTTTTATAATCTTTTTTACTATATAATATATTATGTAAGAAAATAATGCTAATAAAAGTACTAAACAAATAACCGCTATTATAATAAATACAATGTTAACACTTTCTTTATAGTTAGTAATAGTTTCTCCATATTTTACTATATTAAGCATTTCAATAACACCACTAAATATAGATTTAAAAATTGATACTAGCCCTTCAAAAAAAGGAGTTAAAAAATCAACAAAAAACTTTCCATAATTATTCATAACTTACCTTCACTTTCTAGATAATAGACTCTTTTCATCTATTCTACTTCCTAAATTTTTTATAATAAAATTCATATTCATATCTTTCCAAATTTCTAAATATTTTTCATTAATACTTAAAAATTCTTCAGAAACTATAACATTTTTAATATCCATAAACATATTGTAATTATTAGTTTCTTTATCACTATTAACTTCTATATAAATATCAATTTCATTAGCTTTCATTAAATTAATAAACTCATAATTACCTTCTAAGTTTTCATAGTCTATTAAAAATTTAATTTTACTATTAACTAAATTATTCCTATTAATTAAATAATCTCTTATACTTTTATCTAATAAATCTTCTTTTCTTAATTTAAATAATAATATAGCATCAATACCATTTTTTAATAACTTAAATGAAGTATAATATGCTAAGTCATAAGATATTCCAGTTAAAATGCTAGCAATTTTCATTTTATCATTTACAATACTAATATCTTTATTTTCATAATCATTTAATTCAGAAATATTATATTCATATATAACTTTATAATAATTATTTTCTTTATTTATTCTTATAAAATAATTATGATTATTAATGTTGCTTAAATCATTTATAATATTATTAAATCTATTATTTTCTAATATTATATCTTTTATATTTTCTATAAATGATATTAAATCTTTATTTCTTTTAAAACGTATACTTTGAAAATTATCTAATACATTATTAATAACTTTTTCTATTTTTTTAGGAGTATCTATTAAATAAAAATCTTTATCATATAATAATGTTCCAACATATATAAGTATTGTTAAATATAATATAGAACCTTCTTTTTCTTTTAATACATCTACCATATTAATACTTTCATAATATTCAATTATAGAAAGTAATATATTTTTTAATTTTCTATTAATTTTATTATTAAATTTTATATATCTTTCAATTTTAGAAAAATCATTAGATGAATATAAATAATATTTATCATAATATATTTCTATAACATTATTTAATATATCTTTAAAATCATCATTATTATCCCATAAATTATTTTCTAAAAACTCTACATTAATTTCTAAATTATGAAGAATAATACAAAGATTTTTTTTAGACTTATTTAAATATTTATCTATACCATCATTCATCTTAACCCTCTTTTCTATTCTAATACGATTATATCAAATAAAAATATAGATATCAATTACTATTCATAAAATTTATTATAAAAAAAACTTAGTTTATAATAAAAACTAAGTAAACTTTAAAATCTATTTATTTCTTATTCTTAAAATATTCTCTAATTTTCTTTTTAGCTAAAGTAGTTTTAACAATATTAGCCCATTTTTTATCTGGTACTGTATCATCTTTTGTTATAATTATTACTCTATCTTTATTTTGTAATTTATAATCCAATGTCACTTCATCACCATTTACAAAACATTTAGATAAATGATTACCCATATTTGTATGAATTTTATAAGCAAAATCTATAGGAGTTGAATTTGTTGGTAATTCTATAATATCTCCATTGGCCGTATATACATATATGTTATTACTAAATATTTCGTTTTTTATTTTTTCAATAAACGCCCTATCATCTTTTATAGTATCATTTAAATCAGATATAGTAGAAATAAATTGATACTTGTTTAATAGTTCGGCTTGCATTTTTTTAGCACCACATTCTCTATAAAAATTCCAATAGCTAGCTAATCCATAAGTATTTATATTATCCATTTCTTTTGTTTTAATTTGAATTTGTATAATATGTTTGTCTGGACCAAATACAGTAGTATGTAAAGACCTATACATATTAGTTTTAGGAACAGCGATATAATCTTTAAATTTATAGTTCATCGGAGTATAACATTTATGTACTAACCCTAAAACTTTATAACACTCATCTTCATTATTTAAAATAATTTTCAAGTTAACTAAATCATGTATTTCATTTAACTTGTAACCTTTTTTAAGCTTTATATATATATTATAAACATTTATAATTCTAGAACGCATCTCATATCTAATATCATTTTGTATTAAAACTTCTGATATTCTTTTCTCAGTCTCATCTATACATTTAATATAATCTTTTCTAATATTATCAGATTTTATTAATAGTTCTTCATATAAATCTGGTTTTAAATATGATAAACATATATCTTCTAATTCACATTTTAATCTAAAAGCACCAATAAAATATGCTAATGGTGCATATATAGATAAAGTTTCTATAGCACTTCTTTGTTGTTTAGATGATGATTTATATTTTAATGTTCTCATATTATGTAATCTATCACATAACTTAATAATGATTATTCTAACATCATCATTTAAACTAGTAATAATTCTTCTAATATTAGCATCTCTTGCTTCATCTAATGAAGAAAAATGAATATTATTTATTTTAGTAACTCCTAGTACTAATTTAGAAACTTCAGATCCAAACTTTTCATCTATATCATTAATTGTATATTTTGTATCTTCTACAACATCATGTAACATACCAGCCACTAAAGTAGAACCATCTGCATGAAATTTAGCTAAATTAATACAAACATTTACTGGGTGTATTATATAAGGTTCTCCACTTTCACGAAATTGTTCTTTATGAGCCTCACATGCAAAATTATATGCTAAAACTACTTTATCAATTTCTTCTTCATTATATTTTTTTATTAATTCAATTAAAGTATCAAATTCCTTCATATAACCACCTCGAATTATATAAGTAATTCTAACATAAACATAAAAAATACAAAAGTATTTTTTGCAAATTTGTAATTTTAAAAAATTTTATAAAAAATGTAGACTATATTGTCCACATTTTACAAACTACTTTAAAATTGATCACATTTACCTTGATATATATCACATTTTTCATTTTCTTCACAACATGTATATTCAGGAGTATAAGTATGAGTATAAATATGATGATTTATAACTCTAGTATTTATTGGACATACATGTCCTTGCCCTTTTTTGATAGATTTTAATTTTTAATTGCCTTATTTATTTCATCAAATAATGCTGAACACTTTTGATAATCAGAGTTTTTTAAATCTATTAAAATTTTTTCTACTAAGCTACTACCATTATTTAATTTTAAAATTGCGCTTATATATTTTGATGCTTTATTATAAGTATCTCTACTTTTACCTTCCTTAAGAATATTATAAA
>CALVZA010000048.1 GCA_944372415.1 uncultured Bacilli bacterium | reverse complement strand
TATCAACATAATCTTTAACAACTTGCCTAATATTTAAGTGTTTATAAGTTTCGAGAAAAATAGGCCACCATTTAGAAAAAATAACTTGAATTTTAAATCTAACTTTTTTATTATCGATATCTTTTTTTAACTTAATAAAATCATTATAATCTTGAGTGCATATTATCATAAAAATCACAATTAAATTATATC
The DNA here is from genome assembly GCA_944372415.1 of uncultured Bacilli bacterium. GTDB lineage: Bacteria > Bacillota_I > Bacilli_A > RF39 > UBA660 > UMGS1124. Next base: position 42,700 of record CALVZA010000048.1, on the reverse strand, counting down.
AAAAGAAAAACAAACAACCATCAAAGATGGTTGGCGAATGAAATTTATTTCATTCTTTTTTTATATTTAAAATTAATAATTAATTTGTATAAATTTTTAAAGTACAATAATATATAAAAACTTCCTTTATTTTTAATCAATTCTTTGATACTATAATTAATAGTGATTAATTTATTATAGCGTGGTGATAAAAAATGAATTTTATTAAAGGAAAGTATAAGCAGACTATTTATAAAAGTGATGTTGGTTATAATGTGGGCTTATTTAAAATAAGTGAAACTAATGATCCTGAGATGCAAGATTTTGTAAAAAAAACTATAACTTTTACAGGTTATTTTAGTGAACTTAATTTGGATGATACATATATAATGTATGGTTCTTTAATATACCACGATAGATACGGTTATCAATATAGTGTTGCTAGTTATGAAAAAGTTATGCCTACAGGACATGATGCTATAGTTGAATTCTTAACAAGTCCATTAATAAAAGGTTGTGGAGAAAAAACTGCAAATAAAATAGTTGATATATTAGGTGATAATGCAGTTGCTAAAATTAAAGAAAATATAAATAACTTAGATTTAATACCTAAACTTACAGAAACAAAAAAGAAAAGTATATATAATTCTATAATAAAATATTATGAATCAAATGAAACTATAATAAAACTAAAAAGTTATGGTTTTAGTATAAGAGAAAGTATGAAACTTATTAATGTATATGGTAATGGTATATTGAATATAGTTGAAAATAATATATATAGTTTAATAGATTTAATAGAATTTAAAATATTAGATAAAATATATTTAAATATATATAAAAAGACAACTAATTTAAGAATATTAGCGTGTATAGTTGAAACTATGAAAAGAATAACTTTTAATACTGGAGATACATATTCATATAAAGATGAAATAATTAAGAGTTTATATAGTGAATTTAATATTAGTATAGATAATAGTGAATATTTTACCTTATTATCTAACGAAAATAAAATAGTTATTAAAGATGATAAATATTATTTAAAAGAATATTATGATGCTGAAGTTAATATAGTTAAAAACTTAAAAGAAATAAATAAAAAAGAAAGTACTAAAGAGAATGATATAAATAAAAATATAGAAGTTATAGAAAAGCATTTAGGTATAAAATATAATAAAGAACAAATTGATGCAATAACTTCTATATTTAGTAATAATATAGTAATTATTACTGGAGGTCCTGGTACTGGTAAAACTACTATTATAAATGGAATTATAAATTTATATAGAAGAGTTTATAAATATAATGAACAGGGTTTATCTAATAAGATAGCACTTATAGCACCAACTGGACGTGCTAGTAAAAGAATGAGTGAAACTACTAATTTTGGTGCTTCTACTATACATAGATATTTAAAATGGAATAAAGAAACTAATACTTTTGGAATAAATGAATTTAATAAGACAGACCACGAACTTATTATAATAGATGAAACTAGTATGATTGATACAATACTTTTTGATAGTTTACTTAAAGGTTTGAGAAAGAATGTTAAATTAGTACTTGTAGGAGATGAGCATCAATTACCAAGTGTTTCTCCTGGACTTGTTTTAAATGATTTAATTAATAGTAATAAGTTTGCTCATATTAAATTAAATAATATTTATAGACAAAGTGAAGGTTCTTATATTCCTATATTAGCAAATGAGATTAAGAATAAAAAATTAACTGATTTTTTAAATAAAAAAGATGATTATAATTTTATTGAATGTAATACTAGAAGTATAAAAAAATTAATTGTTGATGTTGCTAAAAAATCTTTAGATAAAGGATTAGATGAAAATAATATACAAGTACTAGCTCCTATGTATAAAGGTGAAATTGGTATAGATAATTTAAATATTGAATTACAAAATATATTTAATCCACCAAGAGATAATTTAAAAGAGGTATCTATTGGTACTATTATTTATAGAGTTGGTGACAAAGTATTAAATTTAGTTAATGATGTTGATAAAAGTATTTATAATGGAGATATTGGATATATTTATAATATAGATATTAATAGTAAATCTAATTTTATAGAAGTGAATTTTGATAATAATATAGTTTCATTTAAAAGAGAAGAAATGTCTATGATTAAGCACGCGTATGCAATAAGTGTTCATAAGGCACAGGGTAGTGAATTTGATCACGTAATACTATCTATATCAAAGTCTTATAATAAAATGCTTTATAATAAACTTATATATACTGCTGTATCTAGAGCAAAGAAAAGTTTAGTTATTATAGGAAATAGCGAAACATTTGTTTATTCTGTAAATAATGATTATAGTTTAGTTAGAAAAACTTCTTTAATGGAAATGTTATTGAATAATTAATTTAAAATGAGACATACTAATATTAAAGGAGAGTAGATTATGAAAAAAGTAACTAAAACTATGATGGGGATTGCTGTTATGGCTGGAGTTGGGTACGGTACTTATATGTATATGAAAAATAATAAAAAAGTTATGAATAAAATAAAATCAACATATGAAATGATAAAATAATATGCTAATTTTACTAATTAGTATATTTTTTTTATTCTATATAATTTTATTTCATGGTATAATTAAGTATATTGAGGTGCAAATATGAAAGATAATAAAAATATTACTAGTAGAGATGTTGACTTTGCTAAATGGTATAATGATATTATAAGAGAGGCTGATTTAATAGATTATTCATCAGTTAAAGGTAGTATGATTATTAGACCATATGGTTATGCTATTTGGGAAAGTATGGTAAATGTATTAGATAAAAAATTCAAAGAAACTGGACACGTAAATGTACAAATGCCTATGTTTATACCAGAATCTTTATTAAATGTTGAAAAAAGTCACGTTGAAGGTTTTGCTCCAGAAGTTGCTTGGGTTACTCATGGTGGAGATAATAAGTTAGATGAAAGAATGTGTGTTAGACCTACTAGTGAAGTATTATTCTGTGATCACTATAAAAAAATAATAAAAAGTTACAGAGATTTACCACTTTTATATAATCAATGGTGTACTATTGTAAGATGGGAAAAAGAAACTAGACCATTCTTAAGAAGTAGAGAAATTCTTTGGCAAGAAGGACATACTATGCATGCAACTGAACTTGAGGCTAGAGAAGAAACATTAAGAATGTTTAAAATTTATGAAAATTTTCAAAAAAATTATTTAGCAATACCTGTAATAGTTGGTAAAAAAAGTGAAAAAGAAAAGTTTGCTGGCGCTGAAGAAACATATACTATTGAAGCAATGATGTATAATGGTGTTGCATTGCAAAATGGTACAAGTCATTATTTTGGACAAAAATTTACAAAAGCTTTTGATATAAAATTTTTAAATAAAGAAAATAAATGGGAGTACCCTTATCAAACTAGTTGGGGAGTATCTACTCGTATGATAGGTGGCTTGATAATGGTTCATAGTGATGACTATGGGTTAGTATTGCCTCCTAATATAGCGCCAATTAAAGTTTCTATAGTTCCTATTAAAAATACTGAAGAAGTATTAGATGCTATTAAATATTTTGAAATGAATTTAAAAGAGCAAGATATTACATTTGTAACAGATATGTCAGATAAATCTCCTGGATTTAAGTTTGCAGAAAGTGAAGTTAAAGGTTATCCTATAAGATTAGAAATTGGCCCACGTGATTTGTTTAATAATCAAGTAACATTAGTAAGACGTGATACTAGAGAAAAAATAATTTTAGAAAAAAGTGATACTATTAATAAAATCAAAGAATTATTAATAGAAATACAACATAATCTTTATAATAAAGCATTAGAAAGACGTAATTCTATGTTGTATAACAATGTTAAGACCTATGAAGAATTAAAAGATATTGCAAAAAATAAACCTGGTTTTGCTTTAATAAATTGGTGTGGAAGCACTGAATGTGAAGATAAAATTAAAAATGAATTAGGTTTAAAATCACGTTGTATGCCAGAAGAACTTACTGATACTGATGGAAATTGTATAGTTTGTGGCAAAGAAGCAGTTACAAAAATATATTTTGGTAAACAATATTAAAAGAAGTAGAAAAAAATACTTCTTTTAATATTGAAAAAAAAAAGATTTTATTTTATACTAAATTATAGAGAGTAGGAAAGTGAATGAATAGGACAAAAAAAATATATTTCTTAAGTGCTATAGTTATGATAATTGGTTGTTATGCTTTGAATTTAAGTTATAGTTTATTTGTACAAACTGAAGAAAAAGAAGTTGTATCTTCCACTATACCAACTTTATCATCAACTCTTTCTATACCAACTGTTTCTGTTGGAGCGAAAGAAGAATATTTAATTAAACAGACTATTTCTAATTCTAGTACAGTTTCTATAAATTATGGAATACTTGCAAAGTCTGACGGTGATTATGTTGTAAAGGTATTAGATAAAGATGGAAATAATTCTTATGGAGTATTAGAGGCTAATTCAAGTAAAGATGTATATTTGTATATTTCTAATTTAAATGATAAAGATATTACAATTAATTTTATACTTGATACTACTTATGCTACATTAAATTATGATTTAGAAAAATATATAGAAAACAGCCATATAGATAATATTAATAAATATACTCTTGTTTATAATGAAGTTCCTTATGCTAATAAAATAGATACTTTAGCATATAAGGTAATTAATCAATATATTAATTCTGGTTTATATAGTGGCGAAAAAAGTAATCCAGAAATTGATAGTTTGTTAGAAAAGACTAATAAAGTAATGTTACCAATAAATGCTAATTTAAATATAAAAGAGCCTGATTTATCTTCTACTGCTACGGCAGAATTAGGACTATTTGAAACAATAGACGATTATGGTACTAGTTATTACTTTAGAGGTGCAGTACAAAATAATTATGTTTCATTTGCTAATCAACTATGGAGAATAGTAAGAATAAATGGTGACGGAAGTGTAAGACTTATACTCAATTCATCAATTGGAAATTCTACTTTTAATTCTAAAAGTGATGATAATGCTTATTTGGGTTATATGTATGGAACACCAGGAAGTTATAATTATGATGATGCCCATAAATTTATAGAAGATAAAAATAATTATGTACCTGGTACAGAAACTTCTGGACATAGTACTATAAAATCAAGTTTGGATAAATATTTTGAAACTAATTTATTAAACTATAAAGATTATATATCGGACACATTATTTTGTGGTAATATTACACCGTTAAATGAAGAATTGGGGTATGGGAAAAATAATACTAATTATGGAAGTCTAAATAATAATATAACTTTAGAATGTGCTAAAGATGTAACAAATAATTATTCAAGGTATACTGTTAGTGGTGAAAACACTAATAAAAATATTTCAACGAATGGTTATTTATCTTACCCAATAGCATTGCTTTCTAAAGAAGAATTATTAATGGCTGGAGCAAAAGAAGGTAACGTAAATAATTCATTCTATTTAAGTAATGGTGAATCTTTTTGGACAATGTCTCCATTTAGTTATAAAGATGATGTTGCAAGTGTAGTTATTAGTAGTGGTACAGATAGTTTAACTAGTAGTAATGTTTCAAATAGTAATTCTATTAGACCAGTTATTAATTTAAAAAATGGAGTATTAGTAACACAAGGTACTGGAACAATTGATGATCCATACACAATAAGACCTTGACTATAATATAAATATAAAGTAAAATATACCTATATTCTTATTGAAGAAAAGTAGGTATATTTTTTATATTAAGAGAAGACAAGTATGGTGAGAATGTCTATATAAAAATATACTAAAAGACACTTCTATAATTAAGAACGTATATTTGCGTTAAAATAAAGAGAGTACACTTGTAAAGTAAGGTGGCACCGCGGGGTAACTCGTCCTTATGTTAATAAGTGTTTTTTATTTAGAAAGAGGTTAAATATGATAACAAAACAAAAAGGTACTTACGATGTAATTGGCATAGATGCTAAAAAAAAGAAATATGTATGTGATGTAATTGATGCAGTGTGTGAAAAGTATAATTATACTTATATTGAAACACCTATATTTGAAAGTTCAGAATTATTTCATAGAAGTGTAGGTGAATCTAGTGATATAGTTACTAAAGAAACTTATGATTTTTTAGATAGAGGAAATAGAAATATTACTTTACGTCCTGAAGGAACTGCTGGTGTTGTAAGAAGTTTTATAGAAAATAAAATGTATGGCAATATGAGTGAGCCAGTAAAAGTATATTATATTGGTCCAATGTTTAGATATGAAAGACCACAAAGTGGTAGAACACGTCAGTTTACTCAATTTGGTATTGAATGTATTGGTACAGATGATGTTATGAGTGATGCGGAAATAATTAGTTTAGCATATAATGCTTATAAATTATTAGGTATAGATGTAAAGGTTAAAATAAATACATTAGGGGATAATGAATCACGTGATAAGTATAGAAAAGCTTTAATTAATTATTTTGAACCAAATATAGATAATTTATGTGAAGATTGTAGAGAAAGATTAATTAAGAATCCATTAAGAATATTAGATTGTAAAGTTGATGCTGATACTGATATATTAAAAAATGCTCCTAAAACAATAGATTACTTAAATAAAGAAAGTTTAGATAGATTTAATAAATTAAAAGATTACTTAGATCTTATGGATATTGATTATGAATTAGATACAAACTTAGTAAGAGGATTAGATTATTATAACCATACTGTATTTGAAATTGTTGGAAATATACCAGATTTTGGAAGCCAAAATGTATTAGGGGGTGGCGGAAGATATAATGGACTTGTAGAAGAGTTAGGTGGACCTAATATACCTGCAGTTGGTTTTGCTATGGGGCTTGATAGAACTATTCTTGCTATGGAATCATTAAATATAAATTTTAAAATAAGAGATGATATAGATATATTTTTAATGTATGGCAACGAAGAAGAAAAAGATACTGCTACTTACTTACTACAAGATTTAAGAATGAATGGATTTATATGTGAAACAGATTATATGAATAAAAGTTTTAAAAATCAATTTAAATCTGCAGATAGATTTAATAGTAAATATCTAATTCTATTAAATAGCGAAGATATAAAACAATATAAAGTTAAAGTTAAAGATAACACTACTAAAGAAGAAGAACTAGTTAATATTAATGACTTGGTAGATTATTTAGATACAAAATTATAATAAGGAGTAATTTTATGAAAAAAATATTTAATAATGAAATAGGAATAGATAACATTAATCAATTAGTTGAATTAACAGGATGGGTTAATAGAGTACGTAATTTAGGAGGATTAATATTTATTGATTTAAGAGATAGAAGTGGATTAATTCAATTAGTAGTTAATCCAGAAAGTAAATATTATACTATTGCTGAAAGTTTAAAAAATGAATATGTTATAAATGTTTCTGGTAAAGTTGTTGAAAGAATAACATCAAATAAAAAGATAGAAACAGGTAAAATAGAAGTTATAGTTGAAGAATTAAATTTAATAAATACTTCTAATGAAGTTCCTTTTCAAATAATTGATGATGTTAATGCAAGCGAAGAGACAAGATTAAAGTATAGATATTTAGATTTAAGAAGAAATGTATTATCTAATAATTTAAAATTAAGACATAAAATAACTATGTCTATTAGAAATTATTTAGATAAATTAGACTTTTTAGAAGTTGAAACTCCAATTTTATGTAAAAGTACTCCAGAAGGGGCAAGAGATTATTTAGTTCCTTCTAGAATATTTAATGGTAAATTCTTCGCTCTACCTCAATCACCTCAAATTTATAAACAACTATTAATGGTTGGAGGTATAGAAAGATATTTTCAAATCGCAAAATGTTTTAGAGATGAGGATTTACGTGCAGATAGGCAACCTGAATTTACACAAGTTGATGTTGAAATGAGTTTTGTCGATGAATCAGATGTTATGAATATATGTGAAAATTTAGTTGCTAATGTATTTAAAGAAACTAAAGATATTGATGTAAAATTACCATTACTTAAAATGAAATATGATGATGCTATAGATATGTATGGAACAGATAAACCTGATTTACGTTTTGATATGCATATATGTAATATTACTAATATATTGAAAGATAATAAATCTGATTTATTTAAAAAAGTTATAGATAATAACGAAATAATAAATGCAATTGTTGTACGTGATTTAAAAGATAAATATTCAAGAAAAGAAATAGATAAATTAACAGAATATGTAAAAAAATATAAAGCAAATGGTTTAGCATATTTAAAATTTGGTAATGAAATTACAGGTAGTATAGTTAAACTTTTAAGTGAAGAAGAAATTAATTCTATAAAAGATGAATTAGCAGTAAATAATAATGATATTGTATTTATAGTTTTTGGACAAAAAAATATAGTTAAAACTTCATTAGGTGCTTTAAGAAGTAAAATAGCAAAAGATAATAATTTAATAAAGAATGACGATTATAAATTGTTATGGGTTACTGATTTTCCATCTTTTGAATGGAGCGATGAAGAAAATAGATTTGTTTCTTGCCATCATCCGTTTACAATGCCAAAAGATGAAGATATAGATAAACTATTAATTGATAAGGCAAATTGTTATTCTAAAGCTTATGATATTGTTATTAATGGATATGAAGTAGGTGGAGGAAGTATAAGAATACATAATCAAGATGTACAACAAAAAATGTTTGAAGCTCTAGAAATATCACAAAAAGATATTGATGAGAAGTTTGGATTTTTTGTAAATGCTTTAAAATATGGAACACCTCCACATGGTGGATTTGCATTAGGTCTTGATAGATTAACAATGATTTTAGCTGGTACAGATAATATAAGAGACGTTATAGCATTTCCTAAAACTACATCTAGTAGTGATATGATGAGCGAAGCTCCTAATGTAGTTAGTGAAAAGCAATTAAAAGAATTAGGAATTGAAGTGAGTGATAAAGATGAGTAAATTTACTAAAGAATTAATAAATGATTATGCTGATAAATTATTAATTGGTTTAACAAAAGAAGAAACAGATACTATTTTTAATGAATTTGAAATTATAGAAGCAAATATGGATTTAATAAATAAAATAGATGGTATAAGTGATGTAGAACCACAACATTATCCATTTATAATTAAGTCTGTTCCTAGAAATGGAGATAAAATTATAAACGAAAATATTGAGGATATACTTAAAAACAGTGGTAAAGTTAGTGATAGAGAAATAGAAGTTCCAAAGGTGGTGGGATAGTGTTAGAAGAATTACATAAAAAACTAATATCTGGTGAAATAACTAGTAAAGAGTTATTAGAACAATCATTAAAAAAATCCAAAGAAATACAAAAGGAATATAATCCATATGTTACTATATGTGAAGATACAAAAGAAACTGAAGTTAATGATAATATTTTATCTGGTATTCCGTATGTTGCAAAAGATAATTTATCTACAAAAGATATTCTAACTACTGCTAGTAGCAATACATTAAATAATTATGTTCCATTCTTTGATGCTACTGTTATAAGTAAATTAAAAGATGTTGGTGCATGTTTAATTGGTAAAAGTGCTATGGACGAGTTAGGTATGGGAGCAACAGGAACTACAAGTCATACTGGAATTGTTAAAAATCCATGGGATAAAACTAGAATCACTGCAGGGTCAAGTTCTGGGTCAGCTTGTTTAGTAGCAACTGGAGTTGTTCCATATGCACTTGGTAGTGATACTGGAGATTCTATTCGTAAGCCAGCAGCATATTGTGGTATAGTTGGCTATAAACCTACTTACGGTGTTATTAGTAGATTTGGATTATTTCCATTTGCTTCAAGTTTAGATCATGTTGGAGTATTAACACGTTCTGTTAAAGATGCTGCAATAGTTGTCGACAACGTAAAAGGAAAAGATGAATTAGATATGACAAGTATAGATTTAAATGTAAATTTAACTAAATCATTAACAGGAAATATAACAGGAAAAAGATTATTTTATATTGAAAATCTAATTGATTTAAAGAATTATAAAAATCCATCAAACGAATTAACAAGTATTATAACTGAATTTAAAAATACATTAAATAAGTTAGAAGAATTGGGAGCAAATGTAACTGGAATAAATATTGACGATAATTTACTTCAAGCTTTATTTCCTTCTTATTTATGTATATCATGTGCAGAAGCTACTAGTAATGATTCTAATTTAACAGGAATAATATTTGGACCACGTGGAGAAGGAGATAATTATGTAGATATGATAAAAAATCATAGAACTAAAGGGTTTTCTTCTTTAATTAAACGTAGATTTGTAATAGGCTCTTATGTTCTTCAAAAAGAAAATCAAGAAAAATATTTCTTAAATGCAAAAAGAGTTAGAAGACTTATAACTGAAAAAATGAATAATCTATTTAAAGAGTATGATGTTATGATTATGCCAGCAAGTGGTAAAATTGCACCTAAGATAGAAAATTCTAATGATGTAATAAGTGGTAATGAACAAGTATTAGAAAATTTGATGGTAATTGGAAATTTTGGGGGTTATCCAAGTATTACTATACCAAATGGATTTGTTGAAAATATGCCTATAGGTATAAATATTACTGGAAATATTTTAGATGATGCAAATATTTTGAATATTTCATATGCTTTAGAACAATCAATGAATTATAAATATCAAATAGCAAAGGAAGTGGAATAATGGAATTAATACCTGTTATTGGATTAGAAATGCATGCAGAGATGAAAAGTAATACTAAAGTCTTTTCTCCTGCAAAAAATTCTTATAATGATATTTCAAATTTAAATGTTAATAAAATAGATATGGCTTTTCCAGGTATTCTTCCGCTTTTAAATAAAGAATGTATAGAAAAAGCAATAGAAATGGCTCTTATATTAAAATGTGATATTCCAGAAATTTTTATGTTTGATAGAAAAAATTATTATTACCCAGATTTACCTAAAGGTTATCAAATAACTCAATTTAATAAACCAATTGGGACTAATGGAGTTTTAACAATAGATGTTGATGGAATAGAAAAAAATATTGATATATTAGATATACACTTAGAAGAAGATTCTGCATCACTAGATCATTATTCTTATTTTTCTTTAATAGATTATAATAGAGCAGGAGTACCACTTTTAGAAACGGTAACATCACCTTGTATGCATTCTAGTAAAGAAGCAGTAGCATTTTTAGATACTATGAAATATATATTTAGATATACAGGAATTAGTGATGCTGATATAAAACGTGGTCAAATTAGATGTGATGTAAATGTTTCTATGATGGAAAAAGATTCAAAAGAATTAGGAACTAAAGTAGAAGTTAAAAATGTTAATAATATAAATAATGTAGAAAAAACTATAGAATATGAAATAAAAAGACAAACAGAACTTATATTAAACGGTAAAAAAGATGAAATAGTTCAAGAAACAAGAAGATATGATGAAGCAACAGAAACAACTATCACAATGAGAAGTAAAATAGATGCTATTGATTATAAATATTTTGTAGAACCAAATATACCTCCTTATGAAATTACATCTGATTTAATTAATGATATAAAATCTAGAATATCTATATTACCAAATGAAAAAAAATTAAAATATATTAATGAATTAGGATTAAATATAATTGACGCTAATAATTTAATAAAAAATAAAGATGTAAGTGAATATTTTGATAATTTAATTAATTTAGGATGTGATATAAAATCATCTGTAAACTGGGTATTAAATCAAATATCTGATTATACAAATTCTAATAATATTAGCATAAATGAATTATATCTAACTCCAGATAAATTAAAATTTATAATAGATCAAACTATATTAGATAAAATTAGTAGCAAACAAGCAAAAGAGTTATTTAATAAATCTTTAGAATTACAAAAAGATCCTAAAATATTAATAAAAGAATTAGGTATGGAACAAATAAATGATATAGATACTATTAAAGATATCATAGTAAATATATTAGATAGTAATTTAGATCAAATAAAATTATATAAAAATGGTAAGACAAATATGTTTGATTATTTTGTAGGTCAAGTTATGAAAGAAACTAAAGGTAAAGCAAATCCTGTATTAGTAAAAGAAATATTATCTAGTGAATTAGATAACAAATAAAAATCATCATAAAATGGTGATTTTTTTGATATTTCATTTAAAATACTTGATTAAAAAAAATAATATGTGATATTATTATTTTGCTTAGTTTTTAAATATCAAGTTTTGGAGGTAAAATGAGTATATCTGAAAAAGAAATTTTACTTGAGAAAAAAAAGCTTGAAAGTACTTTAGATATTATAAAAAATGAAATATCTAGTTTAGGTACAGAACTTTATGATAAAGAAACAAAATTAAGAGAATTTCAAATAATGATGTGGGATAATAAAGCAGAATTAGACCCAGCGGAAATGAAAAGTTTACGTACTAGCAATGATTTAGAAGTATTTTTCCTAGAACAAAAGGCTAAAAAATTTAAAAAACTATACTCTATTCAAAATAAACCTTATTTTGGAAGAATAGATTTTAAAACAAATAATAATTTTAATGAAATTTATATTGGTTTAACAAATGTTAATGATGATGAAAATTATTATGTATATGATTGGAGAAGTCCTATTTGTTCTATGTTTTATGATTATGGTATTGGTGATGCTAAATATATTGCGCCAGAAGGAATAATAAAAGGAAAAATATTATTAAAACGTCAATATCAAATTAAAGACGGCAAACTTAATAATGTATTTGATACTACTATTAATATTGATGATGAAGTATTACAAAATGTATTAAAAGAAAATTCTAGTGACTATATGAAAAATATTGTTAATACCATACAACAAGAACAAAATTTAGTAATTAGAGATGATAAAACAAATAACTTAATAGTTCAAGGAATAGCAGGTAGTGGTAAAACTAGTGTTGCATTACATAGAATAGCTTATTTATTATATAAACTAAATTATTTAAATAGTAATAATATATTAATATTCTCTCCTAATAATATATTTCAAGAATATATATCAAATGTTTTACCAGAATTAGGAGAAGATAATACTTTAATATCAACGTTTCATGATTTTGCTTCATTTTATATTAAAGAATATAACAAAGTTGAATCATATTCAGACTTTTTAGCAAGATATTATAAAAATGAATATCAAAATAATGAACTAATTAAATATAAATTAAGTGATAATGTAATATCTATTTTAGAAAATTATGCTAATACTTTAACTAATTTATGTAGTTTTACTAATGATTTAATTTATAAAGAACAAACTATAGATAAAAACATTTTAAATGAATTATTAAAAGTAAGATTTGATAAATTTAATTTATTTGAAAGATTTGATTATATAGCAGATAAATTAAATAATAGGTATTATAAGGGTAAAAAACAAGATAAAATTAGAATAAAGACATTGTTATTAAAATCTATTAATTTAACTTCTGATATAAAAGAATTATATAAAGGTTTTTATGATAGTCAAGAATTTCTATATAGTTATAAAGGATATTTTAATAGAAGTGAAAATATTAAAAATTTAAATAAAAAAGTATTAAATTATGAAGATTCTTCTTTATTTATATATTTTAAGTTTTTAATATCAAGTATACCTTATAAAGTATATACTAAATTAGTTGTCATAGATGAGGCTCAAGATTATACTTTATTACAATATAAAATAATAAAAAGAATATTTAAAAATTCTAAATTTACTATATTAGGTGATGTTAATCAAACTATTAATCCATTTTATAAATATGATAGTTTAAATAAATTATTAAATATATTTGATAATAATTCTAAATATATTGAATTATTAAAAACATATAGATCTAGTAAAGAAATAATAGAGTATAGCAACAAAGTGTTAAATTTAAATTATACATCTGCTGTTAGAAAAGAAAATAATATTCCTGTTAAAACATATGATAGTTTAGATTATAATTTATTAGTAGATGAAATAAACCGTTTAAAAAGTAAGTATAATAGCATAGCTATAATAACTAAAAGTATTGATGAAGCAAATAGTGTATTTAGTAATGTTAAAGATAAAGTTAAAGAAATTAATATAGTTAATGAAAATATAGAAAAGTTTAATAAAAAATCAATTATAATTCCTGCATATATTTCTAAAGGGTTAGAATTCGATTCAGTTATAATAATAAATAATTTTGATAATAATAAATATTTATATTATGTTGCTGTTACTAGAGCACAACACGAATTAATAATATTTAATTCGACAAAATAGTAAGTTAGTTCTTGATATATTATATTAGGTGATATATTTGAGAACTTTTTATATATTTAAATTAAATAAAAATTACACTAGTATGGCTAATAAAATACCAGAAAATATATATATTATGCTAAAAAGTATATATAATTATAACAGAAAAGATGTTATAGTTGCTTTTGATTTATTTAATGAATTATGTATACCAATAAATGAAGAATTTTTTAATAAATACTTTTATGATAGATTAAAAGAATATGATGAATATACTAAATTTAAAAATGTTCATATGTACCATAATTATTTTACTAATGAAGAAAGTAAGATGAATATTAATAAAAGTCATATTAGAATTAAATCTACTTTAGAAAATAATATATTTTTAACTAATATAAAGGATTTAACAGATTTATTTGTATGTGATTTTATTAATGATAATTATGATTATTTAAAAAGTAAGAATTATGTTTTAAAGGGAAGTAAAGATAAGTAAAGTAAATCATAAATTCTTGTAAAATAAATTTATATTTAGTATAATTAATTAAAGGAGTGATAATAATGTTACAAGATATATTATTAGTGCTTGTTGGACTTATTATAGGAGGAATTGTAGGCTTTTTAGTTGCTAAAAATTATATGATGAAATATTTCAAAAAGAATCCTCCAATAAATGAAAAAATGATAGAAACTTTAATGAGTGGAATGGGAAGAAAACCAAGTCAAAAACAAGTTAAACAATTAATGCAACAAATGAATAAGATGATGTAATATGAAGTTAGATTTAAATTATTTAAATAGATTTGGAAAAATTGAAATTGATATTAATTTTTCGTTAGATAGTGAAATTTATAAAAATACTGATATAAGAGAACTAAAAGATTTACACGTTTTTGGTTGCATAGATATTGATTATGAGGATAATATTAATCTAAATTTAAAAATTACTGGAACAATGGTTTTACCTTGTGCAATAACTTTAAAAGATGTTCCTTATAGTTTTGAGTCAATAGTAGATGAAACGTTAGGTAAATTTGAAGAAATTTATAAAAATAATAAAAATACTCTTGAAATATCCGAGATTTTATGGGAGAATATTGTATTGGAAATTCCCATTCGTGTTGTGTCTGATACAAAAGAACCTTCCAACACATCTGGGGATGGATGGGAATTAATTAGTTGATTAGCAAGGAAGGAGTGATAATATGGCAGTTCCATTTAGAAGAACTAGTAAAACTAAAAAGAGAATGCGTCGTACTCATTTAAAAAAAGAAGTACCAGGAATGACAACTTGTGCAAAATGTGGTGCAGTTATTAGACCTCATAGAGCATGTACTGAATGTGGTAATTATAAAGGAAAAGAAGTAATAGAAGTTTCAAAAAAAGACGCTGAATAAAATAATGCTTGCAAGAACAAATTATGTTTGTTATAATTAATTTGTTCTTATTAATGGCGGTGTAGCTCAGTTGGCTAGAGCGACCGGTTCATACCCGGTAGGTCGGGAGTTCGACCCTCTCCGCCGCTACCAAATTTGAATAAAACTAATTCGTAAGGGAGTTAGTTTTTTGTTTGTAAAATTATTTTAAAAAATAGTTGATTCAGAATATATAATGAAATTTTAAAGGTGTCGAATTCGACACCTTTAAACTGAAAATAATAGTAATAAATTAAAAATATTTTTTTAAATAGTATTAAAGAAATATATGCTGAGAAAAAAATATAAATGAAATTAATTTAACATAATTAAATATATTTATTTAAATGTTTTTTAATCACTTTTTTAAGAAAAAAAGTTGAAAATTTAAATTTTCGTAAAAAAAGATGATTTTAAGATATAATCTCATTGTCATCTTTTATAATAATTCAATTTTAATTCCTAAAACTCCGTACTGTTCTTGCATTTCTTTAGTATAAAATTGTTCAAGAGCATTAATTAATTCTTCTTTTGTCATAGATTCATCTGATAAAATGGAAATATCAAAATCTTTAAACATATCTTCAAAAGAATTATATCTTAATAACTCCACAACTTTAACGTTAAATGATTCAGTTAACTCAGGTTCTTTTAAAAATTTAATAATATCTCCAATTTTAATTTGTTGTCTCTTTTTATCAAAAAGTCTAATTTCAATTCTTTTTGTACCATTAAGTATAAAATTATAATATTCAGGTTGTAACTTCATTTTATGTTCCATTTAAAATATCACTTACTTTCTAATTGAATTTGTATTAATTATAACAATTTTACAATAAAAAAGTAAAGTTGGTAAGTTTAAAAATTGAGTATGATAAGCAATGTTATAAAATAAGTATATAATATATTAAAAAATGATTTTGCTAGCAGTATAAATACTATGTCTAACTATTTTTTATGTTGGTTTAATAAGTTAATTAAAAGTTTGTATTGTTAGTAGGTGATTATTTTATTTTTGTTATTAATTTTTTATAGTATAATTATTTTGGGAGGAATACTAATGAAAAGAAGAAAATGGTATAAATTGGATAATGTCGGTAATTTTTACTCTTTTACAAATAAGTCAAAGATACCAGCAGTATTTAGATATTCTGTTACTTTATATGAATTTGTTGATTCCAAAATCTTACAAGAAGCTTTAAATCAAATAATGGGAGATTTTCCACATTTTTTTGTTCATTTGAAAAGAGGTTTTTTTTGGTACTATTTAGAAACAGCAACTAAGGTTAAAATAAATGAAGAAAATATACCTATTTGTTCTAAAATATATAATGATAGTGATGATGTATTGTTTAGAGTTAATTATTATAAAAAAAGAATTAATTTAGAAGTTTCACATATTTTATCTGACGGTAGAGGAAGTTTAAAATTTTTTGAAGCTTTAGTTACAAAATATTTAGTTTTAAAACATTCTTTAAGTGATATTGAAATAGCAGATACATCAAGTAGCTATGAAAAATCAGAAGATAGTTTTGATAAATATTATACTAAGGGTAAAATTTCTATTCCTCATTTAAGAAAAATATATCGTTATAGAGGAAGAAAAAGAAATAATATTACTTTTATGGAATATCATATATCTACTAATGAAGCACTTAAGTTAGCACATACTTATAATGCAAGTTTAACATCTTTGTTACTATCTGTTTTAATTATTTCCTATAAAAATGAAATGAGGGCTAATGATATAAATAAAACTATAAGAATTGAAGTTCCTGTAGATTTAAGAAATTATTTTAATTCAGAAACTTCAAGAAATTTTTTTGGTTTAATATATGTAGTTTATAAATTTCAAAATAAGAAAGAATCTTTTGAAAATATAATAAATTCAGTGAATAGTCAATTAAAAAAATCTATTAATATAGATAATTTAAAAATTAGAATGAACCAAATGATATCTTTTGAAAAAAATATATTTGCTCGTATTACTCCAATTTTCTTAAAAGACTTTGTATTAAATATAATAGATAAAATATCTATGACTACATCTACTTCTTGTTTATCTAATATCGGCGTTATAAAAATGAATAATAAGTTAGATAAGTATATAGAAAATTTTAATGTTTTAAATACTACAGATAGTTTAAAACTTACAGTATGTAGTTATAAAGATGATTTATCTATAGGAATATCTTCTAAGTATGATAACAACAATATTATAAAAACTTTTTGTAGATTTTTTGCTAATAAAAATATTAATGGTAAGTTAAATATTAATTGGAGTGATGAAGATGAGATGTAGAAATTGTAAACTAGATATTAGTGGTTCTTTAAAAAGATGTCCTTTATGTGATAAGGAATTATTTGGTGAAGTCAGCGATAATGTTTTTCCAAAAATAGAAAAAAAACGTGATAGTTTTTTTAAAAAAATGTTGTTATTTATATCATTAACGATATGTATTATATCTTTTTTTCTAGAACAATATATTACCAGTAAATTTTTTATATCTAAATATATAATATTTGGAGTAGTTACTAATTTTATTTTAGTTTTATTTATATTAAACAATTATAAAAATATAATAAAAGCAATAAATAGATATTTTCTTATAATTATGTTGTTACTAATAGGGTGGTATATTCTTACGAAAAGTTTAATTATAACAACTTATTTTATTCCTATTTTATGTATGGTTATTTATGCTATAAATAGTATAATTATGATTGCTTACAAAAATTCTTTTATTATTAAATATACCAGGACTATTATAATAGATTCTATTGTTGGTTTAATACCGTTAGTATTTATTTATCTGGATTTATTAGCTACTGATTTAGTTGTATATATATCTGTTGTTTTAAATGCGATTACTTTTTTAGGTTTATTAATTTTCTTTAAAGATAATGTAATTGAAGAATTAAAAAGAATATTTAATATTTAGTTAATGAAAGATAAGTTAATTTTGACAATAAAAAACCATTTTAAGAATGGTTTTTTATTAATTTTAACATAATTTATATTACAAATTCACCATTTTTCATAATTGTAACTATACCATTATCAGTTATTGCATCTATGTTCATATCGCTTGTACCTATCATAAAATCGATATGAATTAACGATTTATTTAAAGTTGTATTATTTTCTTTTATACATTCTGTAAATCCGCCTCCTAGTGCTAAATGACAACTTGCGTTTTCATCATATAATGTTTCGTAAAAAATAATGTTTGATTTAAAAATAGGAGAATTTTTATCTACTAGTGCGACTTCTCCTAAGTAGTTTCCGTTTTCAATATTTAATATACCTTTTAAAATTTCTTTACCATTAACTGCATCAAAGTCTACTACTTTTCCTTTATCAAATTTTAACCAGAATTTATCTATTAAAGTTCCATTATATATAAGGGGACGAGAAGAATATACTATACCATTTGCAGTAAATTTATTAGGAGAAGAAAATATTTCTTCTGTAGGCATATTAACGATTAAATCTTTTCCGTCTTTACTTTTGGTATTACTTCCACACCAAATGTTATTATCAAAACTTATTTTAAAGTCAGTTCCTAGACTATTTTTATATTTTAATGTTTTAATATTTAATTCATTTAATTTTTTTACAAGACGAGTATTGTTTAATATTTTATTATTCCATGATTTTATTGGATCTTCTGTATCAATTAAAGTCATTTTAAATATTAAATTCCATAAATCATTAACTGGATCTTTACTGTTTGGAAGAACTTTTTTTGCATATGGTAAAGTAGAAACACATGCTATACACCAAGGAACTTCATATGTAAGTTGTTTTTTATTAAAAATTGGTCTAGTACTTCTAGAAATTTTGCTGGTATACGTTATTTTATCTTCGTTTATATCATTTATTAAATCCGTATTATTTGCACATAGTATTAAAAATGCTGCATTTTTTTTTGCGTATTCATCATATATTTTTTTATTAAAGAAATTACTTTCTATAAGTTCTGATTCATTATAATATTTTAATTCATAATATTTTAATTCATCATCTGTAAAGTCATAATATATATCTCTAACTCCAGATGTTATTGCAACGTTCGTTACAATTCTTACAAATTCTATAGCATCTATTGGAGCACTTATTAAAAGTGGTTGTCCCTCACTTACTGATAAGCATCTATTTATTAATAATTTAGCATACTTATTTAATTTTTCTTTCATTTCAATTCTCCTTTTTTTATATTGTATCACAAAAAGTTAGTTATCATACATATTCAAAGTTATTTTTTTATTTTTAATTTCTATTAAACCTTCTTCTTTTAAATTTTTTAATTCTCTATACATTGCTGATCTATCTACTCCTAAATAATCTGCTAAATCAGTAAATGTATATGGTAAATATATAATTCGTGAGTTATTTTTTTTAGAAGTTATTTTGAAATATGCAAGTAGTTTATTTCTAATTGTTTTATTTGTTAAAATTTCTACTCGTTCATTATTTTTATTCATTTTATCTGACATTATATGTAATAAGTTTTTTAAAAATTGATTATAGTATGGAGTATTAAGGTTATTATTAATAATTTCATTAAAGTATATAATTATTATTTTAGAATCTTCTTTAGTAATAACACCATATTCGTTATTTGAAATAGAGGACATTCTAGATCCAAATACATCATCTTCATATAATTCTTCTATAATAGTTCTATCTCCATTGTAGTCAGTTTTAATTATTTGTAAATAACCTTCTATTATTATACAAATAATATTATCTTCTTTAATATTAGTTAAAATCATATTATTTTTTTTGAATTGTAAAGTATTTGCTTCTAAAGACTTTAATATTTTTTGTTTATTTAGGGCGCTAATATTATAAAATAAATTTTTCATTTTACACCTCTTAATTAAATATTATCATTTTTATTTAATTGTTGCAATTGCAACATATATAATTTTTGAAAATATTGTAGAATTTAATCATGAAGGTAGGAGGTATAAAATGAAAGTCATTAAAAGGGATGGACATATGGTAGATTGGTGTCCAGAAAAAATTGAGATAGCAATAGAAAAGGCTAACAAAGAGGTAGAAGAGGAAGATCAAGCGTCATCTACTCAAATAAAAAATATTGTTAAATATATAGAAAGACTTAATAAGAAGAGAATATTAGTAGAAGATATTCAAGATATTATTGAAATGAAATTAATGTCTATTGGTAAATATAACTTGGCTAAAAAGTATATTACTTATAGATATACAAGAGAATTAGTTAGACGTAGCAATACAACAGATTTAGCAATAAAAGAGTTAATTGATGGTGAAAACGAATACTGGAATACAGAAAACTCAAATAAAAATGCTAAGGTTGTTACTACACAAAGAGATTATTTAGCAGGTATTACATCTACTGATATTACTAGAAGATTTTTATTGCCTGAAGATATAGTTAGTGCTCATGATGATGGAATAATACATTTTCATGATGCGGATTATTTTGCTCAAAATGCTTTACATAATTGTGATTTAATTAATCTTGAAGATATGTTACAAAATGGTACTAATATAAATGGAGTTATGATAGAAAAACCTCATAGGTTTTTAACAGCAATGACTATAGCAACGCAGTTAATAACTGCTGTATCATCAAGTCAATATGGTGGTTGTACTATTACACTTACTCATTTAGCACCTTTTGTTAGAGATAGTTATAATCGTTATTTAGATAAATATAAAGGACGTAAATTTAAAAAAGAAGAATGTGAAAAATACGCTAAGGAAGATTTGAAAAAAGAAATAACTGATGGTGTGCAAACTTTTCAATATCAAATAAATTCTATGACTACTACTAATGGGCAAGCACCATTTCTAAGTGTATGTATGTATTTAGGTGAAACTGAAGAATACAAAGATGAACTTGCTATGATTATAGAAGAAGTTTTACGTCAAAGAATTCAAGGTATGAAAAATGAAAAGGGTGTTTATATTACTCCTGCTTTTCCAAAACTTTTATATGTACTTGAAGAAGATAATATTAAAGAAGATAGTAAATATTATTACTTAACAGAACTTGCTTGTGAATGTACTGCAAAACGTATGGTACCAGATTATATTTCAGAGAAAATTATGAAGGAATCTAAAATTGATAAGAATGGTAATGGAAATTGTTACCCTTGTATGGGATGTCGTTCATTTTTAACTCCTTATGTAGATGAAAATGGAAAACCTAAATATTATGGAAGATTTAATCAAGGTGTTGTAACTATAAATTTAGTTGATGTAGCCCTTTCTAGCGACAAAGATTTTGATACATTCTGGAAAATATTTGAGGAAAGACTAGAATTATGCCATAGAGCATTACAAATAAGACATAAGAGACTTTCTAAGGCTACTAGTGATGTTGCTCCAATATTATGGCAACACGGTGCTTTAGCAAGACTTGAAAAAGGAGAATCTATTCACGATTTATTGCATAATGGGTATTCTACTATTTCATTAGGATATGCTGGTCTATATGAATGTGTTAAATTTATGACAGGACACTCTCATACTGATAATGGTAAGGGTAAAGAATTTGGTCTTGAAGTTATGCAAAAAATGAATGATAAATGTAAAGAATGGAAAGAAATGGAAAAAATAGACTATAGTGTTTATGGAACTCCAATAGAATCTACTACATATAAATTTGCAAAATGTTTAAAAGATCGTTTTGGAATTATAAAAGGTATAACAGATAGAGATTACATTACTAATTCATATCACGTACCAGTATTTGAAGAAATAGATGCTTTTACTAAATTAAAATTAGAAAGTGAATTTCAAAAATTATCTCCTGGAGGTGCAATATCTTATATTGAAACGCCAAATTTAACTAATAATTTAGATGCTGTTATGGAAGTAATTAAATTTATATATGATAATATAATGTATGCTGAATTAAATACTAAATCTGATTATTGTCAAGAATGTGGTTATGCTGGAGAAATATTAATTGATGATAAGTTAGAATGGTATTGTCCAAATTGTGGTAACAGAGATCACGATAAATTAAATGTTGCGAGACGTACTTGCGGTTATATTGGTACAAATTTTTGGAATAAAGGAAGAACTCAAGAAATAAAAGAAAGAGTAATTCATATAGATAATAAAGATTCTGAGGAATAATTATGAGATATAATAAAATTAGAAAAATGGATATTTCAAATGGTCCTGGAATAAGAGTTTCGATATTTATGCAAGGTTGTACGTTTAATTGTAAAAATTGTTTTAATCCTGAAACTCATGATTTTAATGGTGGTAATGAATTTAACTTTAAAACCATAGAAAAGATTTTAGAATTATCTAATTTAGATTACATAGTTGGTTTATCAATATTAGGTGGTGAACCATTACATCCAAAAAATATAAAAGGAACAACAGAATTAGCTAAGGCTTTTAAAGAAAAATACCCCCAAAAAACTATTTGGGTATGGTCTGGTTTCTTATTTGATAAAAATTTACAAGATTTAGAAATTTTAAAATATATTGACGTATTAGTTGATGGAGTATATAAAGATGAATTACATAATCCAAAACTTAAGTGGCGTGGTTCATCTAATCAAAGAGTTATCGATGTAAAAAACTCTTTAAAACAAAATAAAATAATATTGTTAGATTAAAGAAGGAGAATTTATGAAACAAAGAGGTTTTAAAATAGCCAAGGGTTGGGAAAACAAGAATATTAACTTACCAAAAAGATCTACAAAACATTCTGCAGCTTATGATATAGAGTCTGCCGAAGATACTGTTTTGTTACCATTTAAATTAGGTATGAAGCCAACTCTTATTCCAACGGGTTTAAAGGCTTATATGTTAAGCGATGAGGTTTTAATGATATTGCCAAGAAGTTCTGGGCCAAAAAAACAAGGGATAATGTTTCCACATAGTATGGGAGTAATTGATTCAGATTATTATGGTAATATAGATAATGATGGGCATATTTATATTCAATGTATAAATATAAAAGATGAAGAAGTAACTATTAAAAAAGGTGATACTATTGCACAAGGTTTTTTTCAAAAATATTTAGTTGTAGACGATGATAATGCAACAGGCGAAAGAATAGGTGGATTTGGTTCCACTGATAAAAGTTGATTAATCAACTTTTTTTATTTTATGTTAAGTTTACATAATTTATTTTAAAAAAATTAGAAAAAGAAAAAACTTACTTTTGTAAGTTTAATTTTGTTATATTATTCTTTAATAAAAAAGTCTCTAATGTCAATCTCCAAAACATCAGCAATTCTACCTAAAGTTACTATACTAAAACTTTTATTTTTAGTAAGACTTTCTATTTCACAGATATAATCTACTGACAAATCTGCTGCATCTGCGAGTTGCTGTTGCGTAAAATGTTTTTCTTTACGATACTTTTTAATATTTTTTCTTATAATGTTATAATAATGATCACTTGCATGATAATAGGCCACGTAATTCACACCTTTTCTAATTATATTTTCTCAAAAAGAGCTTAAATAGTGAACGGGCTTATAGTACGAGATATAAATATTATGTGTTAACGTTTAGAGTTTTATTCAATATTCTTTCTTGTTTTTTAAGAATTTTTTATATATTTTTAATAATGCTCTTTTTTCTATTCTAGAAACATAACTTCTAGAAATATTTAATTGTTCTGATATTTCTTTTTGTGTTAATTCATCATTATTAAACAATCCATAACGTTTTATAATAATTTCTTTTTCTCTTGCATTTAGTATATCTAAGTAATTTATTAGTGTATTAATTGAATCTTTGTTATGTAAAGTTGTTAATATATCTTCTTCATCACTTTTAATTACATCTATTAAATTAATTTCATTTCCGTCTTTATCAAAACCAATTGAATCATTTAAACTTACATCATTAATATGTTTTTTATTATTTCTAAAAAACATTAATATTTCATTTTGGATACATTTAGCACAATAGGTGGTTAATTTAGTATTTTTATCATTTTTAAAACTATCAATTCCTTTAATAAGGCCTATTGTTCCAATACTTATTAAATCGTCTATATCTTTATCTTTAGTATCATATTTTTTTACTATATGAGCAACTAATCTTAAATTATGTTCAATTAGTGTAGCTCTTGCGGCTTTATCTTTTAATTTTAATTTTTCTAATGCAATTTCCTCTTCCTCTGGACTAAGAGGATCTGGAAAAACATTTATTGAGTAAGAGCCTGTAAAAAAATAGAGATTTTTAAATATACTTAGTAAACTTAATATCATATATTCCTCCAATAAATTATATAAAAATATTTATTTTAAATAACATAATTTGACAAAAAAGTTTATTTATAATATATTATAATTTCGTTTTAAAGGAGAAAGAGTTTAATGAATAATAATTTACAAGAATATAAAAAAAATTTTAAATTTGATTTATTAAATAAATTAATAAATCGTTTATCATCATATAATAGTATTAGAGGTTATGATAATCAAAAAAGATTTACTTTTAATATAGAAGAACGATATGCTAAGGATAAAGATAAAAAAGTATATGAAGTAAAACTTTTAAGAGGAATTAATAATCAAAAAGAAATTTTTGTTGTAAGAATACTAGCAGATAAACTAGATAATAGTTCTATTATAAATTTTTTAGAAAATGTAATATATAATAATTCACTTTATTATACATCTTTTACTAATATGAATAATAAACCATTTAAATATAATATAAATTTAGAAAATGATATACTAGTTGAATTTGTTTTAAAAAATGATATTGATATTGAAAATTGTAAAAAAATAGAAGAGAGATTTAATGATAAAGTTATAGTTGTTAAAAAGGAAGAGAATTCTTCTATTAATAAAGATGAATTACAAAAAGAAAAGGCTATAAGAATTATTGATATTTTTTCTAATATTTTATTTTTAATAAATGAGTATAATAGTAAAGAAGATTATGATAATGTTAAACCTTTTTTATTTGCTGTATCCAATTATTATGATAAAGAAAAAGAATGTTTTATATATTCATTTAATATAAAAAGAGGTAGCGTTATAGAAGAAAATGTATTGACTTTAAGAGCATCTATAATAGATAATAGTGTTATTTATGAAAAGTTATATGATTTATTAAATAAAGTTAGATATGCTAATAATTATGTTATTCAGTCTTTTAATTATAGTACTAATCCTTATTATGCTATTAAATTAAATAGTAATATTAATTTAAAATTTAGTTTAAATAATAATATTGATAGAATCTTTTATAAAAAATTTAGTGAATTAAATAATGATAAGTTAGATAGTGATAAAGATATTTTGAAATTATTAAAAAAGTAATTGTTTTTTAAATATTTATAAATTATAATATAGTACCAAGGAAGTGGTAGTATGAATAATTTATTATTAGATAAGAAGTTTGTAACTTCTATAAATTTTTTTGATAATATTTTATTATTAGATTCATTTTTAGATGATAAGAAAGTTTATAATATGGTAGTAGATTATTTAAAAAAAGATAATCATTATGTATTAAAATTAAATATATTAGATGGTAATGATGAATTAATAAATACTGAATGTGTGTTAGCAAATAAGATAAATGGTAGTTTAGTTATTAAAGATATAATTAATTTAGTTACAGACAAGTATAAAAACGATTTAATTATTGATGTTAAAGAGTTGGATAATAATAATAATTGTATAAAATTTGGAAGAAGGATGTATAATTCAAAGAAATGATTAGTTTATCGTTCTTTTTTTATTGAAATTAAAGAAAATGTTTGTTAAAATATTATTGGTTTTTTGAAGACCTAATAAACACATTTACTGATTATTGATCCTAGTGGCTATTGTTGGTGAGATAAGTAGACGTAAGTGGAAGAATAACGAAAGGATTGTGAAATTATGGCTGTTGTTTCTATGAATAATTTATTAGAAGCAGGTGTTCAATTTGGACATCAAACTAAAAGATGGAATCCTAAAATGAAGGAATACATCTTTACTTCAAGAGATGATATATATATTATTAATCTTGAAAAGACTGTAGAATGTATTGAAAAAGCATATGCAGAAATTAAAAAAATTGCAGAAAATGGAGGAAAATTCTTATTTGCAGGTACTAAAAAACAAGCAAGCGAAGTATGTGTTGAAGAAGCATTGCGTAGTGAAAGTTTTTATGTAACTGAAAGGTGGTTAGGTGGAACATTAACTAATTTCCGTACTATTAGAAGACGTGTTAAACGTTTAGAAGAAATAGAAAATATGGAAAAAGATGGTTCATTTGAATTACTTCCTAAAAAAGAAGTAATAGGCTTAAAAAAAGAATATGATAAATTAAATAAAGTGTTATGTGGTATAAGAAATATGGATAGATTACCTAACGCTTTAATTATAGTAGATCCAAAAAAAGAAATTAATGCAATTAGAGAAGCTAGAAAATTAAATATACCTGTATTTGGTATAGTTGATACTAACTGTGATCCTGATGATGTTGATTTTGTTATTCCAGGAAATGATGATGCAGTTAGAAGTGTTAAGGTAGTATTAGGCGTTTTAAATAATGCTATTTGTGAGGCTAAAGGTTTAGAAATAGTAGATTATATAACTGAAGAAGAGCCTAAAAAAGCTACAAAAAAAGAAGAAGTTAAAGAAGTAAAAGAAGTTAAAAAACAAGAAAAAGTTGAAGTTAAAGAAGACATAAAAGAAGAAGTTAAAGAAACAAGTGAAGATTTATCTAAAAAAACTGTTGCTGAATTAAAGACTATAGCAAAAGAGAGAGGTATAAGTGGTTATACTTCAATGAAAAAAGATGAATTAATAAGTGTTTTAAATAAATAAAAAGGAGAATAATCAATGATTAGTGCAAAACAAGTTAGTGAATTAAGAACTTTAACAGGTGCAGGTATGATGGACTGCAAAAAGGCTTTATCTGAAACTAATGGAGATATTGATAAAGCGGTTGACTGGTTAAGAGAAAAAGGTATTGCAAAAAGCGCTAAAAAAGCAAGCCGTATCGCTGCAGAAGGATTAGCGAATATTTATATAGATGGCAATAAAGCTGTTATATTAGAAGTTAATAGTGAAACTGATTTCGTAAGTAAAAATGAAGAATTTACTGGAATGATTGATACAATTGGTAATACAATTTTAAAAAGCAAAGCTAAATCTATAGATGATGTTCTTACTTTAGAAGTAGAAGACGGTACTATTAATGATTTAATTATTGCAAAAACTGCTAAAATTGGAGAAAAATTATCTTTAAGAAGATTTGAATTAGTAGAGAAAAACGATAATGAAGTTTTTGGTGAATACTTACATATGGGAGGTAAAATTGCTGTTTTAACTGTTCTTGAAGGAGCAAATGAAGAAGTAGCAAGAGATGTTGCAATGCAAGCTGCTGCTATGAAACCTCAATATTTAAGTAGCGCTGATATTCCAACTGAAGTTGTAGAACGTGAAAGCGAAGTATTTAAAACTCAAGCAATGGAAGAGGGAAAACCTGCTGATATTGCAGAAAAAATGGTTGCTGGTAGAATTAAAAAATTCTATAAAGAAGTATGTTTATTAAATCAAGCATTTATTAAAGATGGAGATGTTGACGTTCAAACTTATGTTAAAAATAATGGTGGAGTTGTTAAATCAATGATACGTTTTGAAGTTGGAGAAGGAATGCAAAAACGTGAAGAAAACTTTGCTGAAGAAGTTATGAGTCAAATTAAATAACCTTTATGGTTATTTTTTTATGTATTTTTTTAATTTATTATGGTAGAATTATATAAGAATAAGAGGGGATTATTATGAATATAATTGAGATTATAGATAAAAAAAGATTAGGTAATGAATTAACTTATGATGAATTAAATTATGCTTTTTTGGGTTATTTAAATAAACGTCATGAAGATTATCAAATGAGTAGTTTATTAATGGCTATTTTAATAAATGGTATGACTAAAGAAGAAACTATTAATTTAACAGATATTTTTATTAAAAGTGGAGATATTTATGATTTAAGTAAAGTAAGTGATAAAATAGTAGATAAACACTCTACGGGTGGAATAGGTGATACTACTACTTTAGTTGTAGGTCCAATAGTAGCAGCACTTGGGTGCTATATGGCAAAAATAAGTGGTAGAGGACTAGGAATTACTGGAGGAACGATAGATAAATTAGAAAGTATTCCTAAATTTAATGTTAATCTTAATAAAAAAGAATTTATAAATAATTTACGTAATGTAGGATTTGTTGATTGTTCACAAACAAAAAGATTAGTTCCTTTAGACAAAATAATTTATAATCTTAGAAATAATTCAGGAACAACAGAATCTATTCCATTAATTGCATCAAGTATAATGTCTAAAAAAATAGCAAGTGGAGCTAATATAATTCTTATAGATATAAAAGTTGGTAGTGGTGCTTTAATAAAAACAAAAAAAGACGCTAAACTTTTAAGTTCTTGGATGAAAGAAATTGGTAAAAAATATAACAAAAAAGTGATAACTATTATAAGTGATATGAATGTTCCATTATCAAATAGTATTGGAAATGCTTTAGAAGTAGAAGAGGCAATAAACGTATTAAAAGGGAGCAAAGGTAGACTTTATGAAGCATCTAAAGAAATAGCAAGTTTACTTATATCAATGGCTAAAAATATAACTGTAGAAGAAGCAAGCGAGTTAGTAGATGAAGTAATAAAAAATGGAAAAGCGTATAAAAAATTTATTCAATTTGTTAAAGCACAAAATGGAGATTTAAGTAAATTAAAAATTGATGCTAAAATTAAAGTTATTAAAAGTGAAAAAACTGGCGTATTAAAAAATATAGATGCTTTAAAAATAGGACAACTTGCTCTTAAACTTGGTGCTGGTAAAATTAATGATAGAGAAACAATTGATTATTCTGCTGGAATAAAACTTTATAAAGAAATAAATGATAAAGTAAAAAAAGGAGATATTTTGGCAACATTATATACTAATAAAAATATAAAATTGTCAAATGAAGATGTAAATTGTTTTGATATAAAATAATAATTATAAATACTATGATATAATTATTAAGAATAGAAGGTGTTAATATGTTTGGAAAAATATTAAATATTACTGATTCAACTGTAGAAGTTGAAATAAATAAACAAGTGCAAGTTGTACCTAATTTAATGAATTTGCACGTAGTATTTATAGATGAAAACACTAAAATATTAGGTGAAATTAGAACAGTTTTAGAAAGTACTATACAAGTAGATTTAAAGGGACAATTTATTGGAGAAAAATTTATTGCTGGTACTATAATAAAACCATCTTTATCAAGTACATTAAGAGTTATAAATGAAGAAGAATTAAATATATTATTAGGTAGCGATAATGCATTTAGTATATATATTGGTAAAAGTCCAATATACCCTAATAAAAATATATATTGTAATATAAATGATTTATTTTCTAATCATTTATCTATATTTGGTAACTCTGGTAGTGGTAAAAGTTGTAGTGTATCTAGAATAATTCAAAATGTTTTTTTAAATAAAAACTTCTTGACTTATAATGCTAATTTATTTTTCTTTGATGCATATGGAGAATATAAAAATGCTTTTAAAAGTTTATCAGAAATAAATCCAAATTATCAATATAAATTTTTAACTACTAATCCAGTAGATACTACTGACGGTAAGTTAATTATTCCTATATATTTATTATCTATAGATGATATTGCTTTATTATTGCAAGCAACTGATCATCAACAAATAACCATAATAGAAAGAATGTATAAATTAGTTAGAATATTTTCTAGAAATGATGATAATGCTAAAAAATTAAAAAATCATCTAATTGCTAAAGCTATAATGAATGTATTATTTTCTAACCAAAGTGCTACAGCAAAAAAATCTGATATATTCTCTATTATAGCAAGTTGTTCTACAGAAGAATTTAATTTAAAAGCTGAATTACAAGGAATAGGATATACTAGAATTTTTAGTGAATGTTTTGGAATAGATAGAAATGGAGAATTTGGTGAATCAGTATTATTAAATGAATATTTAAATAAATATATTGATGATTCATTAGAAAATTCAATTAAAATTCCAGATCAAGCTTATTTTACTTTAAACGATTTATCTAATGCTTTAAACTTTACGTTAATAGGTGAGGGGTTCCAAGAAAATAGTACCATACAAGATGCTGCAATTATATTAAAAGTTAGATTAAATTCCTTAATAAATAGTAGTAATAGTGAATTCTTTAATGCTACTGAGTATAATAATTTAGAAACTTATATATCTAATTTAATTATGAATAATAATAAAAGAAGTCAAATTATTAATGTTAATTTAGAAGGTGTCGATGATAATTTAGCAAAGGTTATTGTTAAAATATTATCTAAAATGTTATTTGATTTTGCTAAATCTAGAACAGATAGAGCAAGTATTCCGTTTCATTTATTTATAGAAGAAGCACATAGATATGTTGTAAAAGATAATGATGTATTTTTACTTGGCTATAATATATTTGAACGTATTGCAAAAGAAGGAAGAAAATATGGAGTTATTTTAGATTTAGTAAGTCAAAGACCTGTAGAAATAAGTGATACTGTAGTTTCGCAAATGAGTAATTTCTTAATATTAAAAATGACTCATCCAAAAGATTTAGAATATATTGAAAAAATGCTTCCTAATATTAGTGGTGATGTTATAGATAAATTAAATTCATTACAACCTGGAACGTTAGTTGCATTTGGAAATGCATTTAAAATACCCTTGCTTATAAAGATGGATATGCCAGATCCTACACCATATAGTTCAAATTGTGATATTATAAATAGATGGAGAGGTTAAGCAACTTTTATAGTTGTTTTTCTTTTATTATAAAATAAAAGATGTTATACTATATTTAGGTGATATACTATGAAATCAATGTATATACATATACCTTTTTGTAAATCAATTTGTACTTATTGTGATTTTTGTAAACAGTTATATAATGAAACAAATGTAAAAAAATATTTACAAGCTTTGAAATCAGAAATAGAAGATAGATATAATGATGAAGAATTAGATACTTTATATATTGGAGGAGGAAGTCCTAGTTCGCTAAATATAAATGAATTAAAGGAACTGTTTAATATTTTAAAAATAGTTAAAATAAATAATATTAAAGAATATACCTTTGAATGTAATGTAAATGATATAACAGAAGAATTAATATTGTTATTAAAAGATAATAACGTTAATAGAATAAGTATAGGAGTAGAATCCTTTGATAAAAATAAATTAAAATTTATGGAAAGATACTCTGATTTTGAAGATGTTTTAAAAAAAGTTAACATGATTAGAAATATAGGAATTAATAATATTAATATAGATTTAATGTATGGAATTCCAGGAGAAACAATTAAAACTTTAAAAAAAGATTTAGATTTAATATTAAAATTAAAACCTACACATATTAGTACATATTCATTAATATTAGAAGAATATACTAAATTAAGTTTAAACAAAGTAACTCCTATAGATGAAGAATTAGATTTAGAAATGTACAATTATATAAGAAATAAATTACATAAGAAAAAATATATTCATTATGAAATAAGCAATTTTTCTCTTGATGGATATCAGTCTATTCATAATTTAAATTATTGGAATAATCAAGAATACTATGGTTTTGGATTAGGAGCACATGGTTATATAGATGGTATTAGGTATGAAAATACTAAAAATCTTAATAAGTATGTAAAAAAAGAATTTGTATACAAACAAGAAATAGTTGGATTTAAAGAAACTCAAGAAAATGAACTTATGTTAGGTTTAAGAAAGATAAATGGTATTAATTTAGAAGAGTTTTATGATAAATATGGTGTTAATATGCAAGATGTGTTTCCTATTAAACCATTACTTAAAAATAAAGACTTAAAATATAAAAATGGTTATATTTTTATAAACCCAGATAAACTTTACATTATGAATGAAATTTTGTTAAAATTAATATAAGAAAGGAATTATAATATTATGTTTTATGAAATAACTACAAAAAATCAAGAAAAATATTTTAAAACAGATATAGTTGCTTCTTTTGTTGAAGTCTGTTATTTAGGAGGTTTTGAATATGAGAAAATATTTGAATTTGCATCATTTGTTGTTGGCGAAGAAGTAAATATGAGTAATATTAGTTATTATAGAAATACTATTATGAATATTTTAAAAGAACAGTATCCATTTTTAAAGAGAAATTTATATTTAGAAAATGGTGAATCTTTAAATGAAGATTATATAAAAAATTATAAAAAGTGGTATAGAGATAATTATGGTAAATATATGCTAGTAAAATCTGTTAAAAAAGAATATGTTAAACAATTAAAATTAAATAAGAGAAATACAATAAAATAAAAATTTGAGTTGAGGTAAAATTTTGTGGATAATTAAAAAAATCAGAATTTCTTTAAGATTTTCTGATTTTTTGTATGAAAATTAAGGTAAAACACAATTTTGTTTAGTATAATTTAATTGTAAATCAAAAACAATAGTAAACAAAATTTTGGAGGTGTTTTACATGTTTAATTATACTTTAAATACTTATGAAATGAAAAGAGATATTTTAAATTTTTCTAAAAAAATGTCAAATAATTTATCTAAACCTACTGAGAAATTTATTATGGATTCTTTATATGGTATTGCAAAATCAAAATCTTGTCTTATTTCAAATATCGCAAGAGCATTAAAAGAAGATATTAAATTAAAATATGTTATAGAAAGATTATGTAATAATTATTCTAATTTAACTAATGATGAAATTAATATTATTAAAAATAATTATTATGATGAAATAAAGGATTTATTCCATGATGAACCAATTACAATTTTCGATGATTCTGATATTGCAAAAAGATATGGCAAAAAATTTGAAGATTTAGATAGAGTTGTTGATGCTTCAAGCATAAATAAGGAAATTGTTAATGGTTATCATGTTTGTGAAGCAGTATGCTTAACAAGAGAAGAAAAACAACCAATTAGTTTATATAGCAAAATATATTCTTGCAAAAGTAATAATTTTATAAGTATGAACGAATATACATTTGAAAG
The DNA here is from genome assembly GCA_944372415.1 of uncultured Bacilli bacterium. Classification (GTDB taxonomy): domain Bacteria; phylum Bacillota_I; class Bacilli_A; order RF39; family UBA660; genus UMGS1124. The sequence goes on along the minus strand of CALVZA010000048.1, from coordinate 9,036 downwards.
TATTAATAAAGTAAGAGATATACTTAAAAGAAAATGCAATATGATATTTGATAGAGGATATGATGATAATAAAATAATAGATTATGTAGAATCTAATGGAGATTATTTTGTAATTAGAATTGATGATAAAAGAAATTTCTTATTTAAAGGAAGAAAAAAGAATTGTTACAAAGAAGCATTAAAACGAAAAGGGAAAGTAAGAATGGAATTATGGTTTGATGATAATGATAGAAAAGAAGTATATGTAAGTCATACAAGAGTAACATTACCATATAACAAGAAAAATTATGAATTAGTATTTGTATATGGATTAAACGAAGAAAGACCATTAATACTACTTACAAATAGAAGTATACATTCAAAGGAAGATGTAATAAAAGTAGTAAGATTGTATTTTTATAGATGGAGAGTAGAAGAATATTTTAGAACAAAAAAAGAAGAATATGATTTTGAAAATATTAGACTAAGAACATTAAAAGGTATGAATAATTTAAATTTAATTTTAACGATATTTATGGGATATATAGGATTAAAAGGAGAAAAGATAAATAAAAGTCTTTTAACACTAAAGATAATATATGCAAGTGAATCATTAAGGGAAAAAGTAAGTATGTGGACAGGACAAATAGCACGAGGTATAGGAAAAATATTAGAATTAGCACATACAGGGATAAAAGAATGGCAGCATGTAGAAAAAAGAAAAAGATATAAACAATTAGAATTAAAACTCTAAAATAGAATTAATTTATACTTAAGAAAAAACAGGTAAAGCACCTGAATTTTGTTGTGAAATAAAATATAAAAAAAATATAAAAAGAATAAAAATGAAATATTTATGCAAGTTAATAAAAAAATATATAGAGAGAAAATCGTAAAAAATCGAAACTCAAAAAAATAAAAAATCTTGTATTTTTTTTTATATATGATAAAATGTTATTAGAATAAAGGATGTGTTAAATTTGAAAAATTTTAAATATTTATTAGTTGGAATGGGAATATTATTATTTCCTACAGTTACAAATGCTGCTACTTTGACTTTTGAAGGTAATCCAAATAATAATACTGCAGAGTATATTATAAAGTATAATCCAGAAAGTGATACAAAAGACTCTATTAAATTGAAAGTTGATAAAACAAATGATGATTTAACTTATGAATTAAAAAGTGATTATGGTACTTGTGATAAGAATTTAGAATGTACCTTAATTACTACTACGATAACATCTGAAACCACTATAGCAACTTTAACTGTTAAAAATTCTACTGCTGATAGTAAGGAAACAACAATTACTATAGGTGGTGATATTCCGGGAGCAACTAAAACATTTACTTTAAAAGCGGGTACTACTAAGCCTGTTGAATTAAAAAGCACTACAACAGTATCAAATATAGCATTCTCTGTTGGGTCACTTGATAAAACATTTAGTAGTGATATATTAGATTACACAGTTACGGGAATTAAAGATACAATAAACTCTGTTACTGTTACTCCAACTTGTACTGATAACTGTAGTTGGTCATTAAATGATCAAGAAAAATCTCAAAATTCTATTAGAGTTCCTTTAGAAACAGGTGCTAATCAAGTACAGTTAAAAATATATGCTGAAAATGGTACTTTAGTTAAAACTTATAATTTGAATGTTTATAGAGGAGAAATAACTACTAGTTCTGCTTATTTAGAAAGCTTAAAAATAAAAGATGCTATATTAAGTCCTAATTTTGACTCTATGGTAAATGATTATACTGCCACTGTTGGAATGGATATTAATAAATTAGATATTAGCTATGTTCCAGAAGATCCAACTGCTAACGTAGAAATTAAGGGTAATGAGAACTTAAAAGAAGGAGAAAACACTATTACAATTACTGTAACAAGTAGTGATGGAGAAAATAAGCAAGTTTATACTATAATAGTTACTAAAGAAGAACTTGAAGAAGAAAAAGAAGAAGATAAAAAACTAGAAACTAGTAAAGTAACAAAGAAAAAAAATAATACTTGGTTAATTATATTATTATCTATATTAGGATTAGGAATTATTATTACTGCATTTATTTTAATATTTAAGAAAAAGAAAAATAAAGATAAAAAGAATAAAAAAGATAATAATGATAAAAACAATAATAATAATCAAAATAAAGAAGAAGAAAATATAGAAACAGATCCTAATATATTAAATAATGATACTTTAGAAAATGATATTATTAAAGAAAATACTGATACTCTTAATATATTAGAAGAAACAAGACGTCAAATGAAAGAAGAACCTAAACAAGATATAGATGATGCGTTAGATGACTTAATGAAAACAAAAAAACTTGAATTGGGAGATTTAGATTTTTAAAAATTAATCACCTGAATATAATTATTTAGGTGATTTTTTATGCAATTAATTGCACATCGTGGATTAACTAATGATATTTTTAAAGAAAATACATTAGAATCTTTTAAAAATGCTATAAATAATAATTATAATGGTATAGAATTAGATATAAGAAAGACTAAAGATAATAAAATAGTTGTACTGCACGATAAATTTATAAATAGAACTAGTAATGGTAAGGGTAGTATAAATAATATGACTTATAAAGATGCTTTAAAATATAATTTTGGGACTAAAAAAAATAAATCTAAAATACCACTATTATTAGATATAATAAAAAATATAAGCAATACTATTATTTTTATTGAATTAAAAGAAAAATTTAGTAAAGAGGAACTTGTCAATATACTAAAACAAAATAATACTAATGAATATTATATTATGAGTTTTAATAAAAAAAGTATAGATAATTTAATAGGTATTGATTATAAAATAGGTCTTTTAAATTATGTTTTTAATTCTTTAATAGATTTATCTAACTACGATTTTATATTAATATTAGAAGATTTATTTAATAAAGATATATATGATTATTGTATTAGTAAAAAAATAGAACCTGTTATATATAACACACTTAGTCACATCAATTTAAAAAATAAAGATATTATTCAAAACTTAAAATATATAATTTGAATTTTTTGTAAAAATATAGGAAATATTTATTGAAACTCTTTGTTTTTCTTGTTATAATAATTGAGGAAAACGAAGGGAGGGATAGTAAATGACTAAAGTAGAAGTAAGAAATGGAAATGTAGATGGAGCTTTAAAAAGATTTAAAATTAAAGTTGCTAAAAGCGGAGTCCCTTCTGAATTAAAAAAACATAAGGAATATAAAAAACCAGGCGTAAAAAGACGTGAAGCAAAGAAAGAAATGATTAAAAATTCCCGTAAAAGAAATAAAAAAAATAGATAGTTAAGTGGTTATATTTATATAAGCACTTTTTATATAAGGAGAAAAAAATATGATTGATAAAATTAAAAGTGATTTGGTAAGTGCCATGAAAGAACAAGATAAATTTAAAGTATCAGTATTAAGAATGCTAAAGAGTGCAATAAAAGATGAAGAAATTAATAAAAAAACAGAACTAACTGATGATGAAGTATTAAATGTAATAAAAAGACAAGTCAAGGTTAGAACTTCTTCTTTAGAAGAATATAAAAAATATAATAGATTAGATTTAGTTAATGATTTAACTAAAGAAATAGATATTTTAAAATCTTATTTACCAAAAGAATTATCAGTTGATGAATTAAATAAAATTATTGATGAACAATTTAATTTATTAAAACCTACTAGCATTAAAGATATGGGTAAAGTTATTAAATCTATATCTAGTATTGTAGGTACACGTGCTGATATGGGTGAAGTTAGCAAAATAGTTAAAGAAAAATTAAATAAAGTAGGTTAAATTCCTACTTTTTTCATAATAAAAAATCTTATAAATAAATTTTAAATAATTATCCTATAAAATATATTGCTAAACTAGCTATCATACTTCCAACCATTGCTATTAACATAATCCATACTAATACTTTGGCAGCAATATTTTTGTTTTTCTTTCCTTTAGCCATTTAATTCACCTCAACAAAATAATTATACTAAATATTGAATAATAAATAAAGTATTTTAATATTATTAATTAGGTGATAGCATGAAATATATTAAGCGTAGTTATAGAAGATATAGTAAGTTATATAATTTAATTTTTTTAAGTATTTCAATAAGTATTACATTAGGTTTAATAGTATCATTATGTTTAGATAAAGAATTAGTTACTAATATATATAATTATTTTTTAAATCATTTAAATCAATATAATTCTAATACTTTAAATAATATTTTATATCCTATTATAATTTATTTATTAATATTTATATTATCTTTAACTTTATTAGGCTGTTTTATGCCATTTTTAATGATTTTTATAGAAAATATGAGTATTGGATTAATATTAGGAATATTACTTAGAGAAAGTGCTTTAAAAGGTTTATTATTTGGTATTATTTATTTTACTATTACTAAGTTAGTATATCTTATATTATTATTATATTTAACTATAAATATATATAAATTTATTAAAAAGTTTATACTATCTTTAAGAAATAAAGAAAATGAAAGTATATATAGTTTATATTCTAAAATTATACTTAAAACTTTATTTTGTATTATAACAATTACTTTATATAATTTATTAAATATATTTATAGCACCAAAATTATTTAATTTCTTTAGTTTTTTATTGTAAATGTTATTTAAATTAATTTGTTAAGTTTTAGTTTAGTTTTTTATGTTAGAGTTAGTTTTAGTTTGCGTATGTATATATTTTTCTTATTAATTTATTTTATAGTTGATGTTTTTTACTTAAATTTATTTGTTAAAGATAAGGTATCATAGTTTTTAATAAAATTGACAAAGCCCAAATATTATGCTAAGATATTTTCCACCAATGGGGGTTGGGTATATTTTAGATAAGTAGACTCCATTTTGGAGTCTTTTATTTTGAAATATATAAATAAAATTAGAAAAGAGGAAAAGAAAATGAAAAAAGAAATAACAACATATGATATTATGGAAAAAGAATTAAACAAAAATAAACATCTTATATTTAATATTTTTAAAATATATTTATATACTTTAAAGACAAAATTAATAGATAAAGAAAAAAATTCTAAATTATTATATTTAATTGGAATACAAGAGTATTTTAATTCAGTAGATATTATATCTAACATTTACTATGAATTATTTTTAGATCTTACACGTTTTAAGGAAATTATAATAAAAAACAATTTAATGATGTATAATTTAATTCCAATATCAGTTAGTTTAAGTTTTCGTAAAAATTATTTTATACCTTTATTATTTAATGCTGTTTTTGAAAATAATGGAGAATGCTTTTTTGAGCAAATTATAACACATATGAAAACACATAATGAAAAAATTGAGGAAGCATTGAAGTATGTTATAGAAAATATTAAACCAGAAAGAAAAAAATATTTACGTCTTATTAAAAAAGAAAATTTTGAAATAAAAGATATCGATGATGAAGTAAAAATCTTATTAGATGAATATCATAAAAAATTTATGAATTCAAAATTAAATTTAAATATAGCTGAAAAAAAACAAAATTTAGAAGAAGAAATCGAATCTGCAATAAAATTAGTAAAAAAAATACCTGATAATCTTTATTTTAATATAGATTTTACTATTGAACCAGAAGATCAGTTAAAGGAAGAGATAAATAATTTAAAAAAAATATTACAATAATAAAAGTACATATTTACAATAGAAATTATTAGTATATTTTAAAAAACTAATAATTTTTTTATGTATTAAACATTAATTAATATATTATAAATAAATGATATATTAATAAAATAATTTAACTACGAATTGGACTTTTTAGTAATATTAAAATACTTTATTTATTATTCAATATTTAGTATAATTGTTTTGTTGAGGTGAATTAAATGTCAAAAGTAGTAGTTGGAATGAGTGGGGGAGTAGATTCTTCAGTAGCAGCATATTTATTAAAAGAACAAGGATATGAAGTAATAGGATTATTTATGAGAAATTGGGACAGTATGATTAATAATGATATAAATGGGAATCCTACTATTAATAATAATATATGTCCTCAAGAACAAGATTATAATGATGCTTTAGAAGTTTGTAAAAAGTTAGATATAGAATTATACAGAATAGATTTTATAAAAGAATATTGGGACAATGTATTTACTTATTTTTTAAATGAATTAAAGTTAGGAAGAACACCTAATCCAGATTTAATGTGTAATAAATATATAAAATTTGATTTATTTATAAAAGAGGCTAAAAGATTAGGAGCGAATTATGTTGCAACAGGACATTATGCTAAAATAGACGGTAATAGATTATTAAGAGCAAAAGATTTAAATAAAGATCAAACTTATTTTTTAGCACAAGTTGATTTAAAAAACTTTAAGAATGTTTTATTTCCATTAGGTGAAATAACAAAATCTGAAGTAAGAGATATTGCTTCAAAATTAGACTTAATTACAGCAAAAAAGAAAGATTCTACAGGTATATGTTTCATAGGAGAAAGAAATTATCAAAAATTTATTCAAAATTATTTAAAACCTAATCCTGGAAATATTGTTGATGTTAAAACAAAAAAAATAATAGGCAAACATAATGGACTTATGAATTATACTATAGGGCAAAGAAGAAATGTTGGTATTAGCGGTAACCCTGAAAAACATTTTGTTGTTGGAAAAAATGTAGAGAAAAATATACTTTATGTAGATTTTGGTGATAATCCTGAAACACTATATAGTGACTCATGTGTTATAGATAATATAAATTTTATATCTTCCAAACATCCTACTTTTTGTACAGCTAAATTTAGATATCGTGGACCTGATTATGAAGTTTCTTTAGAATATATAGGCAATGATAAAATATTGGTAAAATACCCAGAAAAAGTTCCTGCTGTCACACCTGGTCAAGCATGTGTGTTATATTTAGGTAGAGAATGTTTAGGTAGCGGTATAATAAAAGAAGTTAGAAAAAATGATAAAAAATTATGGTATTTATAATTGAAGATTTTTATCTTCTTTTTCTTTACTTTTACTTGACAAAAATATGTATATTAAGATAAAATTAAAGTGTAAACAAAATAGTTAAGAGAGTGGGTTAAAATATGGAAACATTAAAAGAAATATTAAACAGTTTAGGTATATCTAAAGTTAAATTAGCTAAATATTTAGGTGTATCTAGACAAATGGTATATAATTATTTAGAATTAGATAGTATTGATAAATGGCCTAAAGAGAAAAAAATATTATTATTTAAATTATTAAATATTGAAGATGGAGAAGAAGAAACTCTAAAAAAGATAAAAGTAAATACTGATTATATGGAAACAGTTGAAAATAGATTAAAGTCAAATAATAAATCAAATAGTTACGAACTAATAGATATTAAAGGTTTAGATAAAAAATCTCAAATTATTTTATCGGATTTTACATTTTTATTAAAAGAAAAATTAACTGAATCAACAGACGATGAAAATTATTATGTTATTGAATATCTATATCACTTATTACAATCTGTTGATAACATTCCGGAATTAAAATATTTATTAGGTTATGTTAGTAAAGCTACAGGTTTTACTAAACCAAATGAATTTAAATTTAATGAAGATAAACAATTTATGTTTGAAGGTATAATTCATTCTGCGTTTACTTTATATAATAGTGGGGGAGCCTCTAAAAGCAAAGTTATAATTTCAAGAGATAGATTTGTTCAAGAAATTGAGGCACGTAATGAAGAAAAATTATCTAGAACTCAACAATTAAATACTGTTAGAATTCAAGCTTTAAGAGAACTTGGTTATAACGAAATTAATGCTTCAAATGCTGCTGAAGTTTTTGAGAAAATTGCAGAAATTCAAACTCGTGGAGTTTAAAAACTATTTCATTAGTTTTTTTATGTCTGAAAAAATTGATTAAACTCCCCTTTTTGTATTGTAAAATGGGGGAGGGAGTACTGAAAAATTAAGATTAAGTGTTTATAGTTAATAAAATATATTTATAATTAAAGAACAAATATTCTAGTTAAATACGCTTATAATTTATAGAGTATTTATCAATGATAGAAAGAAAATAAATAATAAAATTAATTAATATAAAAGTTATAATTTAAAAATTAATATTTATTTTTAATTAAATAATAACTATATGTTTATAGTATAATAAAATAAAAAGTATGTTGTATTATAAAAAATATTAAACTTCATATAATATATATTATGTTAACTTCTATATTTTGAATAAAAAGATTATTATTTATATAATATGATTGCTTTATTCACTATATTTATTGTAAGTATGTTGCTACTATTAGTATGTTATTAAAATTAGTACACTCTTTTAAAATATTAATTTATAGTTATTGCATCATTTAATATTTGTTTTTTAAATATTAAAAAAATTACTAAGTAAATAATAAACTTATTATAAAAAATACTATTCCAATTATTATTCCCGTATAAATGTATTTATTATGTTTTTCTGAATATTTAATAGATTCTTTTAAAATTTCATTTATTGCTAAACTTATCATAATTCCTGCTACGAATATAAATATAATATTTAATATAGTAGTAGTTATATACTTATATAAGAATAAGTAGGCTAATATAGCGCCAAATGGTTCAGATAGTCCACTTATTAAAGTAGTTAGTATTGATTTACCTACCCTCTTGGTAGAGTAGTATATTGGAACGGCTATACATATTCCTTCTGGTATGTTATGTAGTGTTATTGCAATAGCAACTTTTAAACCTAATCTTAAATCACTATCACTAGTTAAAAAAGTTATGATACCTTCTGATTGAAGTTATCAGGCATCACGCTTATTATAAATAAAATTTAACTCTTTAAAGTTAAAATAAATATCAATATTTCCATCTTTGTGTATGGAAATATTTTTAATTAATTTTAATATTAAATCTCTAGTTGGATATCTATCTTTAAATTCTAGAACTTCTTTTTTTATTGTCTTAAATGTATCTTCATCTTTATTTATCTTCTCTAAATATTCATTTATTTCATTAAGTTTATTTTTCTTTAAAGAAATTTCTTTATTAAATTTCTCCTGTATTCTTTGATA
>CALVZA010000047.1 GCA_944372415.1 uncultured Bacilli bacterium | reverse complement strand
ATTGAAATTTTTCTTCATCTGTTAAATTAACTATTAATTTTTTTATATCATTCATATACTCACCATCTTCTTATTATAAGAATACAACTTTTTGACTATTTAATCAATCTGGTCTAACATAGATATTAAAATTTTTTAAAATTTAGCTTATGTGTTTTTGTCCATTAATCTATAAAATTTATATCCTCTATTATATCTTTATAATATGGGTATTCCTTAAAATTATTTTCTTGATTGTTATCTATAAATTCTTTTGAATCTATATTGCATTGTTTTAATATTTTTATATCATTTTTTATATTTGCTAATTTAAAATCCATTTCTCCACTTTGTTTAGTCCCAAATAAATTTCCACTTCCTCTAAGTTCAAAATCTTTTTCTGATATGTAAAATCCATCACTTGATTCTACTAAAACATTTAATCTTTCTTTTTCTACATTACTTATTAACAAACAATATGACTTTAAATCATTTCTTCCAACTCTTCCTCTTAACTGATGCAATGTAGAAAGTCCAAATCTTTCTGCATTAAATATAACCATACAAGTTGCATTTTTTACATCTACTCCTACTTCAATTACTGTTGTAGATATTAATATTTTTGTAATATTATTTTTAAAATTTTCCATTACTTTATCTTTTTCTTTATTTTTTAATTTTCCATGTAATATTTCTATTGGAATTTTGTTGTTGAATGCTATATTTAATTTTTCTTTTAATTTTTCTACGTCATATAAATTTGTTTCTTCATTTTCTTCAACTAATGGAGATATTACATATACCTGATGTCCATTTTTTATTTCTTCTAACATTAATTTAAGAATTTCTTTTAATTCATTTTCTTTATATATTTTTGTAATTACTTCTTTTCTGCCTGATGGTTTTGTTTTTATTTCTGAAATATCCATATCTCCATATATCGTTAAAGCATAAGTTCTTGGTATTGGAGTTGCAGACATATATAATACATCAACGCTATGTCCTTTATTTTGTAAATTTTTTCTTTGATTTACTCCAAATCTATGTTGTTCGTCAGTTATAACTAAACCCAAATTATTAAATTTTACATCACTATTAATTAATGAATGTGTTCCAATTATGCAATCTATTTCTCCTTTATTAAGTTTATTTATTATTTTTTCTTTATCTTTTTTTGTAGTAGAAGAAGTAAGTTTCTCTATTCTAATGTCTAATATATTCTTTATATTTTCAAAATGTTGAAAAGTTAATATTTCTGTAGGTGCTAAAAGTGCTGACTGATAACCTGCTAAGTAATTTGCATATATTGCTATAAAAGCCACTATAGTTTTTCCACTACCTACATCACCTATTATTATTCTATTCATTCTTTTGTTGATGTTAAAATCTTTTATTATATCTTCTATTGCTAACAATTGATCTTTTGTTAAAGTAAATGGGAGTTTTAGTATTAAATTATTTATTTTATCTTTATCTATTTTTTTTAGTATATGTGTTTCTGATGTTTTTCTTTTTGTTTTTAAATAGTTTATTTTAAACATAAAATCAAATAATTCTTTATAAATTAAAACTAATTTGGCTTTTTTTAATAAATCAATACTTGTTGGATTATGAATTTCTTTTAAAGCAATTAACTCATTCATAAATTTATATTTATTTATTAAATATTCTGGAATAGTTCTTTGAATTTGTAGTTTATTTAAATTTTCTATAATTAATTTATTTAAATATTTATTTTTTATATTTCCTTTTAAATGATAAATAGGTTCAATAAAAGTATTAAGTAATGGTGTAAACATTATATTTGAAGCAGTAAATGCGTTTTTTTCTACATTATACTTTCCTGTTAAACTTATGTTTCTTCCACAAGTTAAATTATTTTTTATAAATGCTCTATTAAATATGATTACATTTATTAATTTATTTGATGAAAGTACTCTAAAAGATAAATAGTTAAAATTTTTTCTAATGTATACAATTCTTGGGATAGATTCTATACTTCCATTTATTGTTAAATTTACATTATTAGATGCGTTATTTATATTAGATGGATTATAGAAATTATATTTGTATGGAAAATATTCTATTAATTCTCTTATAGTATAAATATTTAATTTATTTAAATTTTCTATTGTTTTTTTTCCTATTTTTGGTATATTTTCTAAATCCATAAAGTACTCCTTAAATTTTTTTATTTTTTTTTTATTTTTTTTTTGAAAAAAGTGTTGACAAAACACCTTAAATCAATTAGTATATGAAGTACCAATTCACTTTATGAGCGAATTGGTGCTAGTATCACACTAGCCAACCCCTTTTTATTCTTTGAAGCTGTCTCAGGGGGCGGCTTCTTTTTTTTATGTTAAATTCTTAAAATATTCATAGCGTTTAATAGCGTTATTTTTTTGTTCATTTAGTAATTTATCTGCTAGTAATTTATTCTTTATTTTTAATGAGTTATATCTAACTTCGTTTGATAAGTATTCATCATATTTTTCAAAATTTGGAGTTGGGGAATCTATTATTATTTTTTCATCTTTATATCTCATTAAAATATTATAACCACATTCAACTGCTAATTTTTCTTGTTCAAATGAATTTGTTAAGCCACCTATTATACCGTGTTCTATACAAGGTGCATATGCAATTATTATTGAAGGACCTTTGTGATTTTCGGCTTCTATTAAACTTTTTATACATTGCATTGGATTACTTTTTAATGATACAGTTGCAGCATAAACATTGTTATATGTTGTTGCTATTTTGAATAAATCTTTTTTATAATTTGATTTTCCAGTTGTTGCAAATTTAGCAACGGCGCCTATTTTTGTTGATTTTGATGCCTGACCTCCAGTATTTGAATATACCTCAGTATCAATCACTAAAATATTTATATTTTCGTTTGATGATAATATTTGGTCTATACCTGAAAAACCAATGTCATACGCCCAGCCATCTCCACCTATACACCATATACTTCTTGCTTCTATATAATTTAATAAACTTTTATCAAAATTAGTTTTAGATAATTTTTGTTTAATCGTATGAGTTATTTCATAATTATCACGATTATTTAACCATTCTTTATATAATTCTTTCTCGGGTTCATTATTCATAATTTTTAAAATTTGTTCTTTTTTTGATTTATATGACTTTAACATTCCAAAACCGAATTCTGCATTATCCTCAAATAGACTATTAGCCCAAGGTACATTATATGGAGTGCTTGGACAAGAGGCACCATATATACTCGAACACCCTGTTGCGTTAGCAATCATTAATTTATTTTGAAATAGTTGTGTTAACAGTTTAATATATGCTGTTTCTCCACAGCCAGCACAAGCCCCTGAAAATTCAAATAATGATTTATTTAATTGACTACCTTTTATTGTGCTAACAGGAAAATTTGTTTCGTTAATATGATTTTCGAATACTTCTTTTTCTAATCTACTAGTTTTAGTATTTTCTGTTAATACTAGTGCTTTTTTACCAGATTTACCTGGGCAAATTTTAGTGCATAATCCACAGCCAGTACAATCTTCTTTACTTATTAGTATTGACCAATTTTTATCACTGCCAAAACTTTTAATATGTTCAATACTATCTGGCCCATCTATTATTGGTCTTATTACTGCGTGAGGGCAAACAAATGAGCACATTCCACATTGAATACAATTTTCACTAATCCAATTAGCAGAAAAGTTAAATAAATCTCTTTTTTCATATTTTGTGTTTCCACCTTTTAATATTCCACTACTGAAATCTAATAGTTCTTTTGTTGATAAGTCATTACCTTTTCCACAATTTATTTTTTGAATAATATCATATTGTTTTATTTCTTCGTATTCTATAATATTATCAATACTTACTTCTTCTAATTTAGTATTTTCTATAGCAAAAATATTAGCATTTACTATTTCTTTCCCTTTTACAATAAATCTTTTTTCGATTAAATCTATTAATTTATTATTATAATCTTTTACATTTAGTTTTTCTAGTATTGTTTTTTCTAATATTATACCTATTTTACCTGGTATACCTGATTCGTTTGCTATCTTATTAGCATCTATTTTATAAACTTTAATATTTTTATTTTTTATTGTTAATTTTATATTATTTGGTAAAATTTTATTAATAAGTTCATCACTTTTATTAGTATTTAATATTAGTGTACTATTTTCTTTTGAGTTTTTTAATATATCATATTTATTTAAATATTTATCTTTTGTTACAACTATAATATCTGGTTTATTAACATAAAATGGTGCTTCTATTTTATTATTGTTAAAACGTAAATGAGATATTGTTAATCCACCACTTTTTTTAGAATCGTATTCAAAATAACCTTGAACGTATTTTTCTTGACCTATTATTTTTAATAAATCTTTACTTGCTCCTACACTTCCGTCTGAACCAAAACCGTATATTTTTATCTCTTTACAATTTAAATCTAGATAGTAATTATAATCTTCTAAAGAGGTATTATTTAAGTCATCTTTAATTCCAATTGTAAAATTGTTTTTAGGTTTTGTTTCTAACATTTTATATACATTATAAATATCATTTGGAGAAGTATTTTTTCCTGATAAACCATATCTTCCACCAACAATGTTTAAATTTAAATCTTTAAGTGATGCTAACACATCTAAATAAAGAGGAGCACCGATACTACCGGCTTCATTTGTCTTATCTAATACTGCTATATTTTTTGCTGATTTTGGTAATATGGATTTTATATATTCTTCAGAAAAAGGTCTATATAAGTGCACACTTATTAAGCCTATATTTTTTAAATCATCTACTACTAATTTTATAGTATCGCATACTGATCCCATTGCTATTATGATATTTTCTGCATTTTTATCTCCGTAATAATTAAAAGGTTTATAATCTGTTCCTTGTAAATTATTTATTTTTTCCATATATTTTTCAACTATTTTTGCGACTGGTTTATAATAACTATTTCTTGCCTCTGTACATTGAAAATATATATCTTCATTTTGTGCAGTACCTCTTGTAATTATATTGCTTGGATGCATTGATTTATTTTTAAATTCTATGATTTTTTCTCTTGGGATTAATTCTTCTAATTTGTTAAAATCTATTTCTTTTATTTTATTTAGTTCATGACTTGTTCTAAAACCATCAAAAAAATGTAAAAATGGTAAACTAGATTCAATAGTACTTAAATGTGCTACAGCGGCTAGATCTTGACATTCTTGAACATTATTAGAAGCAAGCATACAAAATCCTGTTTGTCGTGTTGCATAAATATCTTGATGATCTCCTAAAATGCTTAAAGCGTGAGTTGCTAAACTACGTGATGCTACGTGTATAACACATGGTAACATTTCTCCTGCTATTTTATACATATTTGGTATCATTAATAATAGTCCTTGACTTGCTGTAAAAGTTGAACATAAACTACCTGTTAATAATGCTCCATGCATAGCTCCAGCTGCACCTGCTTCACTTTGCATTTCTATTACATCTGTTGTAGTATTAAAGAAATTTTTTTCGTCTTTATTCTTTAATTCTTCTATTTCACTTGCCATCGTACTTGATGGTGTTATTGGATAAATAAAACTTAATTCACTAAATTTATAAGCAACATCTGCACAAGCAGTATTACCATCTTTTATTTTATACATATAATCACATTCTTTCTATATATATTATAATATTATACTAATTTAAAAACAAATAAAAACTTACTAAATTATTTAGTAAGTAATACCATAATTATATTCTCATTCAGCTTTTAGTTTTTTTATGTCGTCTGTTTCTGTTTCGTTATTTAAAGTTTTACAATCATATTCTTTTTCTGATAATATTTTTTCTTTTAAAGTTGCTTCATTTAAATTTATAACTGACTCTTTATATGTTAAAGAATTACTATTACTTGTATTAATACAACTTATATTTATTTGATTATCTTCATATTTATATTCACCATTAAATTCTATGCTTTTTAAGTCTTTTATATTTATCAAAATATTTTGATAAGTTTCTTCCCATCCTTCTGTTAATATCAAATTATCGCCATATAAACATACAGAAATTAAAAGAGGTTTATACTGAAGTTGTAATATAAAAGTGTGCTCAAAAAAATGTAAATTTAATTATCATACATCATATCAAATATTGGATATGATGTATTTTCATATATAATTATATTTTCATTTAATTTTTTAATTATATCTTTATTAGATGTTATTAATAATGTATTTGTTGGTATTTTTTTTATATCATTTTTATTGTTAATATCTATATATATTTCTGTATTATTTTTTATTAGTATACCATTGGTATTCCATATAGATAATATATTTGGATATAGTTCTTTGTATAAATCTTCTTCATATATTATTTTATAATTTGAAAATCCTAAATTAAACATAACTGTTTTTAATATAAATAAGTTAGTATTACAATATAATTTATTTATTATTATATATATTTTATTTTGTATTATTAAATTTGATAATTTATATTTGTCTATTGTATATTTCAAAGAGTTAGTTAATTCTTTATAATTAGTTATAAAGTTATTTTGTATAATATTATTTGTTTTTTCTTTATATACTTTATTATTTTTTGATACCCATATTTCGTTATCTAAAAGTTTTATTAATATTTGTGTTTTTATAATATATCACTTCCTTAAATAAAAAGACTTATTAATTTAAGTCTTCTAGTTTCATTTGATAATAATTTTCTGGGTCTATATTATTACCATTTAAACTAACTTCAAATAATATCATATTATCACTAGTTGAAGATATATTATTTTTTCCGCTTGTTCCTATTATATCTCCTTGTTTTAAAGATTGTCCTTCTTTTACACATATATTATCAATACTATAATATGTTGTAACTAATGAAGATGAATGTGTTATTTCAATAACATTTCCTAATAATTCATCAGTTGAAATTTTTGTTACTTTACCTTCTAAAGTTGTTAATACATCGAACTTTTCATCGCTCGTATAAAGAATTCCAGTATTAGGCATATAAGTATTTTCATATAATATTAATGATTTTTGTTGAGAAGTTTCATCAGAATCTTTATCATAGAAGTCAATATCTACTGTTACATTTTCTTTATCAAATGGTTTAATAATAGTACTTGAAGTCATACTTGTAACTGGAGTATCATTATCTATAAAATCTTTTAAAATGTATGATAAATTTAGTGAATCTCCATATTTTTGGTCCATAACGTTATTAATAAATACCATACTAACAAAAACTATTGATACTATAGATAGATATATGATTGTTGAAGCCCATCTTTTTAACTTTAATTTTGTTTTCATGTTTCACCTTCCTAGTAGAATTATGAGCAAAAAAAAAGAAATTATACTATATTTCGCAAATTTCTATATCTTGGTAATAATGTTTTAATATTTCTTGGTATGTATAATTTTCTTTTGCCATTCCATTGGCACCATATTGGCTCATTCCTACTCCGTGTCCATAACCTTTTGTTGTTATTATATATATATCATTTTCTTTTTTTATTTGAAAATCTGTTGAACGTAGATTAAGTATTTGTCTAAATTCTATTCCTGTATATGTTTTGTCATTTACTTTAATTGATTCTACTCTATTTGTTTTATCTCTTGATAATATTTCAATTATATTTATGGTTTCTTCTTTTAATAATCTTTTTAATTCTTCTTGTGTATATTTGGTTTCTACAGTGAATTTATTTAGAGTTTCATTATCCCAGGGAGATTCTACACTTTGTATATTATTTTCTCCGAATACTGCTTTAGAATCTTCTGTATATCCGTTTGACATAGCAAAATAAAATGATTTAAAAACTTTATTATTTTTCTTCATAATTAAATTTTTTGTTTCTTTTACTGCTTCTTGTACTTTATTATAATAAACTTCAAAATTTGTATTCCATTTATTTTTCATTTCGTCAATTGTATTATAAACTTGGTCGTCTGTTGTTATTTCTAATACTTTATTATTTTCCATTTGATACATAGCATAAGTACGGGATGCTACAGCTTGGGCTTTTAGGGCTTCTTTAGAAAATGATGCTGGCATTTCACCTGCTACTACTCCTACTATGTAGTCTTCTAAATTTAATTCTAATAAGTTATTATTTTTATTTATCTTTATTTTTATAGTTTTTTCTTCTTTGGTTTTTTCATTAATAACAGTTGTTATTTTTTCTTCGTTTGACTTTGTTTTTTTATAATCATTTTGTTCTAAACTTAAAGATTTATATATTATACTTACTACGAAACTAGGAATTAATATTAATGTAACTAAATATAATATTATGTTTTTTTTCATAAAATTTTACTTGAATCAAAGAAATCTACTATAAAATTAGTTAATAAGTAGGCCATTATTAAACTAAGTAATATAACAAATATTCTTGCTTCAACATTTTTTTTAGTTTTCCAAAATTTATTAAAATTAATCCCAGTTAAAGTATAAGCAGAAATTAAAGTTGTTATTATATAAATATATACTTTTCCACTCATGTTAATTACCTTCCTCATACTCTGAAATCATTTTTATTCTTCTTATGTGCCTTTCTTCATTTGAAAAATCTGTTGTTATAAAAACTTTTATATAATCAATAATATCATTTATATTATTTTTATAACTTAGTGCTATTATATTTGCAGAGTTATGTTGTCTTGCCAGTTTGGCTTCATTTAAGTTTGATACGTGAGCACATCTTATTCCTTTAACTTTATTGGCTGCAATAGACATTCCTATACCAGTACCACATAATAATACTCCTAAAGTATCTTTATTGTTTCTTACGTATTCTGCTACTAAAAATGCATAATAAGGGTAATCATCTGTTGGATTATTATTAGGGCTTTTATCTATTATTTCATAATTTTCACTAAAATAATTTATTATTTCTTCTTTTTCTTTTATACCATTATGGTCTGTTGCTATTGCTATTTTCATTTTGTTTCCTCCATTACTTTTTCAAATATTGGCAATAATCCAATATTTCCAGTTCTATGAATAGGTAATTGATATAAATCGTGCCCTGGAAAGTCGTTACCTTCTATTAAAAATGGTTTTGTTTTTCCAACGCATACGTCCCAACCAATGTAACCTATTTCAGGGGTAATATTGCACGCATTTATACATAGTTCTTTTATTTCATTCCACATTGGTATTTTAAGACCTATTATAGGTTCTTTTGTATATGGGTGTACTTCATAAGTATTAGCTTTTTTATCAATTGCTGGATATTCAACTATACCAGTATCTAAGTTTATAGTAGTAACCATTCCATCGTGATTAAAATTATCAACTATATTTCCGTTATTACCAAATCTTATGAAAGCTACTACAACTTTTTTATTTAAAGTTACAATTCTTACTGTATTAATGGACTTTGGATATATTTTTGATATAATTTCGTTTTGTTCTGCTATATCTTCTACTAAATATCTTTTGGTATCTATTAAATATTTATATAATTCTTTTGGTGTATAATCATTTGTATTTATTTTTTCTATACCTTTTCCGCAAGATAGAGATAATGGTTTTACAATAATTTCTTGTTTATTTTTTAAATATTTTTCAAATTCTTCATAGTTATTATTTAGATATAACCATTCCCTATTTAAATATTTATCATATATTTTATTAAATATTGCTTTATCTTCAAATATATATGATTTAGAAGTATCATTATATTTTTTTAATATTTCATTATTAATTCCTCGTGTTATAATTGTTTTTCTTTCTTTTTTATTTAATTTATACATTTCAAATAGATCATAATCTATATAACCCGCTTGATATTTTAATCCACAATTTATTATATCAATAAAAATATTTAATTTATTTTTATTTGTTTTTTTATGGACTTTATCTATAGTACTAAAAAATTGTTTGTAATTCATTTTACATATTCGTTTAGTTAAATATTTTATTTTTCCCATAGTATCCCTCGTTTTTACTATATCATAGATATTTATTAATAAATTATAAAATAAAATAAGCCTTTACAGCTTATTTACTTTCTAGATTATATTTATTTTTAAACTTTTCTATATTTGTACTTCTCTTTGCTCCACTTGCTTTTCCTGTATATTGTGGATGACATTCACTACAAATTTCAACTGAACAAGTTTCTTTATTTGATTTTGCAACAAATGTTGCTCCACATGCACATTTAAAAGTACAATCTACTAATTCTGGATGTATTCCTTTTTTCATAATATTCTCCTTCCGCCATAACCAATTTATTGGTCATAGAAATTCGTACTTAAATAGTATAGCATATATTTTTTGTTTTGCAAGAAAAATTTGTCATTTTTTTACTCATCTACTATTTTTATATCTGCTCCTACATTTGATAATTTATCTACTATGTTTTCATAACCTCTTAGAATATGTTCTATATTAGTTATAGTTGTTGTACCTTTTGCTATCATACCAGCAACCATCATAGCCGCTCCGGCACGTAAATCTGTTGCTATGACATTTCTACCTGCTAAATCTGTTTTCCCTTTTATAATTGCTTTTTTTTCAAATTGTAAAATTTTTGCTCCCATACTATTTAAATGTTTTATATGTCTCATTCTATTTTCATATATAGTTTCTTCAAATAATGATTCTCCTTTGCATTGAGTTAATAAAGTGGACATTGGCTGTCCTAAATCTGTTGGAAACCCTGGGTATACTAATGTTTTTACATTTACTCCATTTAATTTTTTTGTTTTTGATACATAAATTTTAGAATTCTTAATAAAAAATTCTGCACCGGTTTCTCTTAATTTTGTTATAACTGCTTCTAAATGTTCTTTTATTATTCCGTCTATTACTAAATTTTTACCTAGTAATATTCCTATCATTAAATATGTACCTGTCTCTATTCTATCGGGAATAACTTCAACTATTCCATCATTTAATTTTTTTACTCCCTCTATTGTTATTGCACTTGTTCCTACACCAGAAATTTTCGCTCCCATTGAGTTTAAAAATGAAGCAACATTTACTATTTCTGGTTCTTTAGCAGCATTCCAAATATGTGTCGTTCCGTCTGCTAATACTGCTGCTAGCATAATATTAATGGTTGCACCTACACTTGCAAAATCTAAATATATATCTGCTCCGTGCAATTTTTCTGCAGTAAGTGTATAAGTTGTGTCTTTTATACTAACTTTTGCTCCCATTTTTTCGAATGCTGAAATGTGTAAGTCTATAGGTCTTGAACCTATTACACAACCTCCTGGGTATGATATTTTGGCTTTATGATATTTACTTAATAATGCTCCCATAAAATAGTAAGATGCTCTTATTGTTGATGCGTATTCTTTAGTTATTTCTCTATTTTTAACATTTTTATTATCTATTAATATTTCATCATTTTTATATTCAACATTAGACCCTAAAAGTCTTAGCATTTCATTTAATTTATGTACATCACTTATATTGGGCACATTATATATTTTGCATTTACCGTCTGACAATATTGCAGCGGGCAATAGTGCAACTACGCTATTTTTAGCGCCACCTATTTTTATTGTTCCTGTAAGTTCTTTACCTCCATTTATTATTAGTTTTTTCAAAATTCTCAACTCCTAAGTTTATTGTGAAAAAAATCTCATTTATTCACAATTTCTAATTAAATTATAGTTTATATACTTAATATTATCAATAAAAGTTTATAAACATTTACATAAAAAGCATATTCCTAATATACATAGAAATATTGTACCTATTAGATATGAATATTTTTTTAATAGTTTATTAATATATTTTCCGAGGGTTAAACCTAAAAACGTAAAAGAAAAGCTGCATAGAGAAAATATTGTTGATGATAATAATAAGTTTTCTGTTACTGCCTTTAAACCTATTCCTACTGAAAAACTATCTAAAGATACTCCAAAGGCAAAAAGAAATATACCTTTATTACCTAAGGATATTTCTTTATTTGTTGGTTTTATATATTCTATAAACATTTGTAATGCTATTAGTAGTAATATTAATCCTAATAGTAAATCTGTATTTATATAAAGGTATTTTGTTATTTGATAAGATAACAATACTCCTAATAATGGCATAATAAAATGAAATATACCTACTGTTATACTAGTAGTCATACATTTTTTTACTGATGGGTTATACATTCCTATAACTGTTGAAACTGAAAATGCATCTATACTTAAAGATATTCCTATAATTAATAATATTAGCAGTTCTTTCATAATTCCTCCATACTAATTTTATTAATTATAGTCGTTTAATATTTCTAAAACTTTTGACTTATATTCGATGTTATCTAAATCATTTTCTTTAACATCTATCATACAAAGAGGTGGAAATAATACACACCACCAATTATTACCTTCTCCATTTCCTAAATTTATTACTAGTGATTCGTAATTTCCTTCTTTATAATCTATTCCATATAATGTTTTTTCTGGAAAATAATTATTGCCGTATTTTATACTATAATTATTACTATTAGTAGTTAAATTAACTATTTTGTCTATATCATTTAGACTTCCTTTAATTTTATTTCTTGCTTCTTCTATAGTTTTTGTGTTTTCTAACTTTTCATATATTTTATTTTCTACGTTTTCTTTTACTTTTAATTTTAATACTTGATCTTCTATATTATTACTATTTGCTATTACTCTTATTCTAATTGAATTTTCTGGTATCATAATTTTATTTGTTTCTTTTGATATAATTATTAACATTATTAGTATACTTAATATAATTAATATTTTTTTCATTTAAAAACACAACCTTTCACAATTTATATGGGTTGTGTTTTATTATTTTATTCATTTATTATGAATAAGTAACGGTCTTTACCAGTTAAATCTTTTTCTAATGATATAGTTGATTTTGGAAATGCTTTTTTTGCAAGCTCTTTTAATTCTTTTCCTTGTTTATCTCCTATTTCAAAAGCAATAAGATTTTTTTTATTAAGATAATTTTTACATGTAAATAAAATATGTTTGTAATATTTTAAACCATCTCCATCTGTATAGATTGCTTTTTTAGGTTCATATTTTATTTTATCATCTACTTCATCATTTAAAGTTATATATGGGGGATTGGATATTAAAATATCATACTTATTTACAGGATTAAATTTAAATAAATTATGTCTTATAAAACTTATTTTTGCTTTATTATTTTTAGCATTTTTTTTAGCTAATTTTATAGCTTTTCTACTTATATCAAGACTTGTTACTGAAAGTGTTTCTATTTCTTTTTTTAATACTATACTTATACAGCCAGATCCTGTACCTAAATCTATTAGAGACCCTTTATTTAATTTTAATTTTTTTATATATTTAATAGTTTTTTCTAATAGTGTTTCAGTTTCAAATCTAGGTATTAAAACATTTTTATTTACACTTATTTTATATCCGTAAAAATCTACATATCCAATTAGATATTGAACAGGGTAATTTTTTTCTATTTTTTTTACTACAGGTTTTAAATTAGAATATTTTGCTTTTAATAATTTCCAATCATTTGTAGTTATACTATCAGGTTTTTCCATTATTTCCCTTCTAACTTAATTCTCTGGTCTTCAGTTATTAATGCATTTATAATTTCGTCTAAGTTACCTTCCATTACTTTATCTAAATTCATTACAGAGAAATTAATTCTATGATCTGTTACTCTATTTTGTGGATAATTATATGTTCTTATTTTTTCTGACCTGTCCCCTGTTCCTATCTTACTTCTTCTTTCTTTTCCTTCTATTTCTGCTTGTTCTTGTAGTTTTCTATCATAAAGTCTAGTTTTAAGAATTTTTATTGCTTTTTCTTTGTTTTTTATTTGGCTACGTTCGGTTTGTGAATAAACAATAATTCCTGTTGGAATATGAGTTAATCTTACTGCGGAATCTGTTGTATTTACTCCTTGTCCACCGCAACCACTACTTCTAGTTACGTCAACTCTAACTTCACTCATATCTAATTCAAAATCAAATTCGTCTGCTTCGGGCATTACTAATACTGTTGCAGTAGATGTATGAACTCTACCTTGAGTTTCAGTTGCAGGTATTCTTTGCACTCTATGAGAGCCACTTTCAAATTTTAATTTAGAATATACATTTTCACCTTTTATAGAGAATTCAATTTGTGAGTAGCCTCCGCTAGTTCCTGGTTCTTCATTATTTATTTCTATTTTCCAGTTATTTTTCTCAGCATATTTTGAATACATTCTAAATAAATCTCCGGCAAATATATTGGCTTCGTCTCCTCCTGCAGCTCCTCTAATTTCCATTATTATATTTTTACCGTCATTTTCATCTTTTGGAATTAGTAAAAGTTCTATTTCATTTATTAAATTTTGTTTTTTTACCTCGTTTGTTTCTAATTCAGAACGAACTAATTCAGCCATTTCTGGATCACTTGTTAATTCTTTTAAACCTTTTATTTCATTTTCTATATTAATTAATTCATCATATTTATTAACTATTTGTTCTAAATTGCTACGCTCTTTTGATATTTTTTTAACTTTATTATAATCAGCCATTATTTCTGGATTTTGTAGTTCTTCACTTAATTCTAAATATCTAATTTTTATTAATTCTAATCTTTCAATCATCGTATTAACCTCCCTTAGAAAGTTATGCTACTTCATTTTCTTCGCTTTCGTCCATTATAACTAAATCTCTTAAATCGTCATCTGTATCGTCATCGTCTATTACTTCTTCATCATAATTAATATCTTCATCTTCTTCTATTACATCTTCTATTTCATCTGTTGTTTCAACTATTTCTTCATCATTATCATCATCATCTATAATAAGTTTTGTTTTATGATTTATTTTTAAATCCCAATACCCTTTTTCTATCATTATAAATCTTTTATCAGTAGATAGTAATTCAAAAAAATCAGCCAAATGTTCTTCAAATGCTTTTTCATCTAAATTCATAGTCTTTATTACTTCTTTAAATAAGTCTTGAATTTTCATTTTCTTTTGATTATTTTCTAATATAACATAAGCAACATCATCATAAGACATAGTTGCTAATTGTTCTTCTGTTAAATTTATTGATTTCATCTAGTTCCTCCATTAATAATTTAAATATCTATTTAAAACAAATATAATTTTATCATAATCGATATTATTGTCAACTACTTTTTATATATATTCTAATCTTATTATATTAATGTCTTCTATTTCTGTTTCTACTTTATATTTAATTTCTATAAATTTATTTGTTTTTTCTATATTTATTAATTCTAATTTTATGACTAAGTTATTATTGTATTCTTTTAAAAATATGTTACATAAGTTATTATTAAAGTCTAATTTTATAATTTCATTTGTTGTTTCTTTAGTTAACATTTTATTATTATAAATATATTTATCATTATTTATTTTAAATATTATTTTATTTTCTTGATTTATACATTTTATATTATTTTCATTAATTATAAATTTATTATTCTTTTTTAAACTAAAATTTATTAATTGCATAATTGATTCCTTTCTATAAAAGTTAAATTGTATATATAAAACTTTATAATTTTTTTATTAAATTTATATTTTAATAATCTATAATGTACTTTTTTTAAGTTATCTTTTTCTTTGTATAAGATTTTATCATATTTTTTATTAATTATCACTTATAAATATACGTTTTTTTTACATAATATTTTTAGGTGACGATATGAAATTTATCAAGTTTACTTTTAAAATTTTTGTTTTTTTATTTATTTCTTTTATAGTATGTATGGGACTTTTATATACTTATGCTTATTTATCTCCTGGAATTGATATTAAAACTAGTAATTCTTTTTATATATATGATAATAAGGAAGAATTAGTTTATTTGGGTTCTGGAAATAGTGAATGGGTGGATATAGAAGATGTTAGTCAATATTTTATTGATGCTATTGTTAGTACAGAAGACAAGTATTTTTATAAGCATTATGGATTTGATTATTTAAGAATTGCTAAATCATTATACACAAATTTTAAAAATGGGTATATTTCACAAGGTGGTAGTACAATAAGTCAACAATACGTAAAAAATATGTATCTAGTTTTTGAGCAAACGTGGAAAAGAAAAATACAAGAAGCATTTTTAACTATAAAATTAGAAACTCATTATTCAAAAGACGAAATATTAGAAGGTTATATTAATACTATAAATTTTGGACAGGGGTGTTATGGCATTAGTGAAGCAAGTAAATATTATTTTAATAAGAATGCTAAAGATTTAACGTTAGAAGAGGCAATTATGTTGGCTGGTCTTCCTAAAGCACCTAATTCATATAATCCTGTAACTAGTTATGAAAAGGCTTTAAATAGGGCTAAGATAGTTGCAAAAAGTATGTTAAATAATAATAAAATAGACCAAAAAACTTATAATAATTTATTTAAAGATAATTTAACAATATATGCTAAAAGTGATCTTAATAATTTGCAAACTTTAATGTATTATCAAGATGCTGTTATGGATGAATTAGAAAGTATTAACACTATCCCTAGTAATTTAATTGAATCTGGTGGGTTAAAAATTTATACTAATTTAGATATGGAGGCTCAAACAAATTTAGAAACTTCCATTATTGATAATATGAAAGATGATGAAGTTCAAGTATCAAGTTTAATTATTGACCCTAGTAATGGGAAAATTATTGCTCTTGCAGGTGGGAAAGATTATAAGAAAAGTCAATATAATAGAGTTACGAAATCTAAAAGACAAGTAGGTTCTACAATAAAACCATTTTTATACTACACTGCATTAGAAAACAATATGACTAGTGCTTCTACTTTTACGAGTGAGAAAACTGATTTTGTGTTTTCTAATAATCAAACTTATAGTCCTACTAATTATGCTGATAAATATGCTAACTCAGATATAACTATGGCTGCTGCTTTGGCTTATTCAGATAATATATATGCTGTTAAAACTCACTTGTTTCTTGGTGAGGAGAAATTAGTCGATACTATGAAAACTGTAGGATTAGAGACTTCATTAGAAGCTATTCCTTCTTTAGCTTTAGGTAGTAAGGAAATTAATATGTTAGATTATGCTGTTGCTTATAATACTTTAGCAAGTGGAGGTTATAAAAGCGATGTTTATTTAATAGATAGAGTTGAGGATTTAGAAGGTAATGTTTTATATCAACATAAAAATAAGCGCGAACTTGTTTTAAATACTAATTATCTATATATTTTAAATGAGATGATGAGTAATGCTTACAATTCAGATTTTATAAGTTATAATTCTCCTACCGCTTTGTCTATTAGTGATAAATTAACTAAAAAATATGCTATTAAAAGTGGTTCAACAGATAATGATTATTGGTTAGTTGGTTATAATCCAGATATTTTAATGATGGTTTGGACTGGTGAAGATAATAATCGAGAAGTAGAATCTAATTATTCTAAAATTACTAAAAATATTTGGGCTGATACTGTTGAAAAATGCTTAAAAGATAAGGAAAATAATTGGTATAAAAAACCTCAGAATGTTGATGCTGTGGTGTTAGATCCTGTAAGTGGTAAATATAGTGACAATAAAGATGGTACTTTATTTTATTTTTTAAAGGGGACAGAACCTACAAATTAAAAAAAGACTATTGTGTCAACAGTCTTATTAGTATATATAATTATTTATATGTACTATTTTTCTATTTTAATAATTATTTGGTATAAATCTTCAAAATCATAATCTTCAGTTTCTATTTGAAAACCTGCATCACTTATTTCTTTTTCTAAGTCTTTTAAACTATCAATAACAGAATTTAAATTTCCGCTAATAATTTTCTTTTTTGGTTCTTCTTTTTTCTTTTCTTCAGTGTACTCTACTTTAGATTCTTCTGCAGTAGGTATATCAAATATTTCATATTGATTTTCTAATGATTTCTTTGTCTCTTCTATAATTTTAGATATTTCTGTTTCATCAAAATTATTTTCTTCTTTAGATAACCTATCAGAAAAATCTAATGTTTCTATTTGGTTTAATAAATTTTTAGTTTCTTCATTATTTAATATATTAAAATTATTTTTTTCTAATTCAGTATATTTTTGTGGCTCAGTTAACATTTTTTTTATTTCTGTATCTAGTTGCCTTACTGTTAATCTGTTTTCAATAATTTTATTTAACATATCTATTTGATCTTTAGTATTACTTAATTGTAATAAACTTCTTGCATGTCTTTCTGATATTTTTTCAGCCATTAAAGCATTTTGTACTTCTTCGCTTAAGTTTAATAATCTTACTTTATTTGCAACTGAAGATTGTGAAACTCCTAATCTTTTTGCTAATTGTTCCTGCGTTAAATAACCTCTATCTAATAATTTTTTATATGATTTTGCTTCTTCTATAGCAGATAGATTACGTCTTTGTAAATTTTCTACTAACGCTACTTCTGCAGAAGTATTATCATCTAAATCGGCAATTATTGCCGGTACTTTATTTAAACCTGCTATTTGACTTGCTTTATATCTTCTTTCTCCTGCTATAATTTCATATTTATCATTAGTTAATTTTCTTAATACTAAAGGTTGTATAATTCCATGTTCACTAATTGATGTTGCTAATTCTTTTAAAGCATTTTCATCAAATGTTAATCTTGGTTGAAATCTATTAGGAATTATATTTTCTACATTTATATATTGAATGTTTGGTTCTAAATTCATTTTGACCCCTACTCCTATTCTATAAATAATAATACTTTATTTTTCTAATTTTTTCAATAGTTTTTAGAAAATAAAACCATTAAATTTATAATGGCTTTTTTAAAATTTTATTATATTGTCTTGGATATTTTTTGTTTGTTTTTTCTTGTTTTTTTATTATTATAAAGTTTCTTATTCCAGCATTATTAGGTAAGTTAATATTAATTGTTTTTATATAATTTGCTCCTAGCAATTTAATTCCATTTTTACTATCATTTAATTCTTGCTCACATTCAGATTTCATTGCAATAAAATAACCGTTTATTTTTACAAATGGAATTGCAAGTTCTATAAGGATTGATAAATTTTTTACTGCCCTTGCTGTTACTAAATCAAAACATTCTCTTTTATTATTTATATATTCTTCGGCTCTGTCATTTATTATGGTTACACCATCTAGTTTTAAAATATTAATTAGAGAAGTACAAAATTTAGTTTTTTTATTATTAGAATCTAGTAAAGTTAATTTTATATTAGGAAATAATATTTTTAGTACTATTCCAGGAAAACCTGCTCCGCATCCTATATCTAACATATTTTCTATCTTTGATAAATCGATAGTCTTAGATAATAATGATGAATCGTAAAAATGTTTTAAATATACATCTTCTTTTCTTGTTATGCTAGTCAAGTTTGTATGTAAATTATATTCAATTAAATATTCGTAATATTTATTAAATTGTTCTATTTGATAATCAGATAATTGTATATTTAATTTTTTTAATTTTTCTACAAATTCTATTTCATTCATTTTTTATTATATTCCTTCTTTAAATAAATTGCTAGTATTGATAAATCTGCTGGATTTACTCCACTTATTCTTGCAGCCTGTGCTAGAGTTTTTGGCATTATTTGTTTTAATTTCTGTTTTGCTTCACTTGCTAGGTTAGTTATATTATCATAATTTATATCATTTGGAATTTGTTTTAATTCTAATTTCAAAAGTTTATCTACTTCTTTTAATTCTTTTTTTATATAACCTTCGTATTTTATCAATATTTCAACTTGGTTATATACTTCTTTATCATATTTTTCTTCAATTATTTTTTCATCTATTAGTAATTTTATATTTATTTCTGGACGTTTTAAGAATAAATATAAGTTAGTTCCATTCTCTAATTTTTTTTCTTTTATTTTATTTAGAATAACAGGGGTTATATTTTTGTTAGATATTTTTGTTTCTTTTAATTTTTGTAATAAATTTTCTATATTTTTTTCTTTTTCTAGAAGTTTATTATATTTTTCTTTAGATATTAGTCCATATTTATAACCATATTTTCTAAGTCTTAAATCTGCATTATCGTGTCTTAAAAGTAATCTGAATTCTGCACGACTTGTTAACATTCTATAGGGTTCTTTTGTACCTTTTGTTACTAAATCATCTATTAGTACTCCTATATATGATTCGTTACGTTTTAAAATTAATGGTTCTTGATTTCTTATTTTATTTACAGCATTAATACCAGCAATTATACCTTGACCTGCTGCTTCTTCATAGCCACTTGTACCATTTATTTGTCCAGCGGTAAACAAATTATTTACAATTTTAGTTTCTAAAGATGGTTTTAATTGTAATGGATTAATTGCATCATATTCTATGGCATAAGCATATTTTAATATTTTTGCATTTTCTAAACCAAATAAACTATGTACCATTTGTTCTTGTACATCTTTAGGCATAGATGTGGAGAAACCTTGTAAGTATAAATCATCATAGTATAAGCTTTCTGGTTCTAAGAATAGTTGATGTTTTTCTTTATCAGCAAATCTTACAATTTTATCTTCTATTGAAGGACAGTATCTAGGCCCTATTCCTTCAGCGTAACCACCGTACATTGCACTTTTAGATAAATTATCTTTAATTATTTTGTGAGTATTTTCATTTGTGTAAACTAAATAGCATTTTTCTTGTTTATCTTTTTTATAAAAAAATTCGTTTTCACAATTAAATGACCAATAAGCATCATCTCCTACTTCTTCTTTTAATTTTGTGAAATCTACACTATTTTTGTCTATTCTTTGAGGAGTACCTGTTTTTAAACGTAAAATGTCAAATCCTAATTCTTTTAATTTGTTACTTAAAAATTTTGAACGTTTTTCACCATGTGGACCTTCTAATTTATTAGTATTTCCTATTAAGATTTTACTTTTTAAATATGTACCTGTTGTTAATATTAAAGACTTAGTGTAATATTCTTTTTTATTATCTAGTACTATTCCTTTTATAGTTTTGTCTTCAACAATTAAGTTCTCTACCATACCTTCTATAATAGTTAAATTTTCAGTATTTTGAAGAGCCTTTAACATTTCTTTTGGGTATGTAATTTTATCTGCTTGTGCCCTTAATGATCTAACTGCAGGTCCTTTTCCATTATTCAACATTTTTATTTGAATATGGCTTTTGTCTGCAACTATTCCCATTAAGCCTCCTAAAGCGTCAATATCTCTTACAATTATTCCTTTAGCGGTTCCTCCAATTGACGGATTACAAGGCATATCACCTATATTTTTTATATTAGCAGTTATTAGAGCTGTTTTGGCACCCATAAGTGCTGCCGCGTGAGATGCTTCTGCCCCTGCATGTCCGCCGCCAACTACTATTACATCATATTTCATTTTATCAACTACTTTCCTAAACAGAAGTTTTCAAATATTTCATCTAATAATTCATCTTTGTATGTATTTCCTATAATTTCTCCTAATAAATCATAACACTCTTTAATATCTATAGCTAATAAATCTATTTCTATATTATTTTCTATTTGCTCTAAGCAATTATCAAGTGATAATAAAGCTTTTTTTACTAAAGAAATTTGACGTGAATTTGATAAATAATTCATATTTGATGTTTCAATTTGTTCTAAATTAAATATTTCTGTTATTTTATCTTTTAATTTTTTTAAATTTGCATATTCATTAGTATTACCATATACAATATTTTTACAGTTTAGTTTTTTATCATCTATTTTTTTTGTTAAATCATTTTTGTTAATGTAAACTATTAAGTTTTTTGTTTTTAAACTTTCTATTAAATCTAATTCTTCTTTTGATATTTTATCATTGTAATTTAAAACTAAAATTACTAGATCTGCTTTTTCTATTATTTTTTTACTTTTGTTTACACCTATTTGTTCTACTAAGTTATTTGTTTTTCTTATTCCTGCAGTATCAATTAAGTTAAGCATTATTCCATTTAAAATTAACTTTCCTTCAACTATATCTCTGGTTGTTCCAGCAATATTTGTTACTATTGCTTTTTCTTCTTCTAATAATGTATTTAATAGACTACTTTTTCCGACATTTGGTTTTCCAACTATAGCAACATCTATTCCATTTTTAATTAATTTACCATTAGCAGATTCTTTTAAAAGATTTTCTAAATCTTTTTTTATGTCTATTATTTTTGGTTTTATAAGTTCATTTGTTAAATTAACCGCGTCTTCATATTCTGGGTAATCAATATTAACTTCTATGTTTGCACTAATACTAACCAATTTTTGTCTTATAGTATTAATTAAATTTGTAATATTGCCAGTTACTCCATTTAAAGATAATTTTCTACTTTTATCTGTTTCTGAATTTATTAAATCACCAATTGACTCAGCCTCAATAAGATCTATTCTTCCATTTAAAAAAGCTCTTTTTGTAAATTCTCCTGGTTCTGCTAATCTTGCTCCTTTTATTAGTAAAAGTTCTAAGATTTTGTTTGTTGTGTTTATTCCTCCGTGACAATTTATTTCTACTAAGTCTTCTTTAGTATACGTCTTTGGAGATTTCATAATAGAAACTAGTACTTCATCAACAATTTCTTCATTGTTAATTATATAGCCATAATTTATAGTATGACTTTCTACTTTTTCTAAATTTTTCCCTTTAAAAATTTCATTAACAAGTTTAATTGAATCAGGCCCTGTTACTCTAATAATAGATATTGCTCCTACTCCTAATGCTGTTGATATTGCACAAATAGTGTCAAACATAGTACATCACTCCATAATGTATTATAACACATAAATTATTTCCTGGGAAATAATTTTCACAAAAATAAAACTGCCAAAATTTATTTGACAGTTAATTTACTTTATTTTAATTTAATAATAACATGTCTATTTGGTTCTTCACCTTCACTAATTGTTATTACTTTGTCGTTATTACTTAAAGTATTATGTATAATCCTTCTTTCATAAGAATTCATATTGTCTAACTTTACATCTACTTTTGTTTTTATAACTTCTCTTGCAATTTTTTTTGCAAGTCTTTCTAAATTCTTTTCTTGTTTTTCTTTATAATTTTCTACATCAAGAATTATGTGAGGATAAATACCATATTTATTACTTAACATTTGTTTTACTACGAACATTAATGAACTTAAAGTCCTTCCATCTTTACCTATAAGAATTGAATTATTGTCACTATACATTTTAATTACTATTTGTTCATCTCTTATTTTAGATTCAAATGTAACTTCTAATCCAATAAGTTTTGTTAACTCTTTTAAATAATCCTTTACATAGTTTTGTATTTCTTGTAAAGTAAATATTTTTATTTTATAGCTTGTTTTCTTTAGAAGACTTCCTTTTTGTTCTTCTTCTATTATTATAACATCTTCTTTTTTTAAATTTAAACTTTCTAGACTATTGTTAATTAATTCCTCTAAATTTTTTCCTTCAAATTCTTTTACTTCCATATTTGATTATCTCCTTCTTTTTACAATTAATGTTTGAATAACACTAAATCCATTTGTTACTATCCAATATAATGCTATGGCTGTTGGTAAACTAAATGATGCTATTGAGATAAATATTAACATAAATGTTGTCATAAATTGCATTTGTTGCTGTTGTTGTGAATTTCCTGTATTTGCCATACTAAATTTAAATGACAAGTATGTTGATAAAATTATTAAAGCAATTAATATTAAGTATATATAATTTCCAGATTTTATTCCGATTAGTGGTGTTGTCCCTAGTTGTAATGTAAATAAATTTTCTTCAAAAATTGCTGGCACTCTATTTATAGCTTCCAAAAAAGCAAAAAATAGCGGTAACTGTATAAACGACATTAAACATCCTCCAATTGGATTTATATTGTATTTTTTATATATAAGCATTGTTTCTTGGCTTTTTTTCATCATTGAATCTGAATCTGTTTTATCTTTATATTTTTTTTCTAACTTTTCTATCTCTGGCTGAGCTTTTTTCATATTTTCAGATTGTTTTACAGTTTTTAAAGATAATGGTAATAAAATAAGTCTTAGTGCTAGTGCTATTAACATTACGGAAATACCATAATTTTTTACTAATACTCCTAATTTTATAATTAACCACGCTATTGGCATTACAAATATTTGTACCCATAAACCATTATAACTTTTTGAATCATATATTTTCATTTTATTACATTCTGGCAAATCTTTTAACTTTACTTCCATCTTATCAGAATATTTTTCATATATATTTATTAATTCTTTATCTGTTGGTTTACATAAAATATTTGATGTTAAACTTTGTCCTGTCGTTTCATTTGTTATTCTTTTTTTATTATCATCTGATAAGTACTTAGTACAACCAGTAGTTAATATCAATAATATTAATAATATAATAAATTTTTTCTTATATTTCATTTGATTTTTCTCCTTTTAATTTTTTTTCAAGTGTTTTTAGTTTATCATTAAATGAGGTTTCTAAACACCCTTTCCTTATCATTATAATATAATCTGTGTCATTTTTAAATAAACTTTTTAATTTTTCAATAATTTCTCTTGTTTGTCTTTTTAATTTATTTCTTAAAACTGCATTTCCTATTTTTTTGCTTATTGCTATACCAAATCTTTTTTTACCTAATTTGTTTTCTTTATAATATATAACATAATCATTTGTTTTAAAAAATTTAGAATTATTTATTAGATCGCTAAATTCCTGTTTTGATTTTATGGTTTCAGATTTTTTCATTTTTTCACCCTTTCTTAGTATGAAAGATTTGTTTAAAGATAAAAAACCACAAAATTGTGGTTTACTTACATAATACTTTTCTTCCCTTTTTTCTTCTTGATTTTAAAATATTCGTTTCTTTACGTGCAAAAAAGCCATGTTTTTTACTCTTTTTACGATTATTTGGTTGATAAGTTCTTTTCATATTTGCACCTCCACCTCTTTTAAGCTTTTTATATTGTATTATATTTTTTTTAATAAGTCAATTAAATTTTTTTGATAAATTTATATTCTTAGTTATTAACGTTTATTTGTTAATAATTATTTATCGTGTTGATAAAAAATTGTGGAAATTGTTAATAAATTAATTAATGCTTTATAATACGGTGTTTTTATTGTTTAAAATTGTGTTGAAATGTTGTGGAAATTAGAAAAATATGTAATTCATACTTTCTTTTTCAACAAAAGTGTTTTAAAATAAATTTAGTTACAAAATTAGTCTTTGAAAGCGGGGTGTTTTGATGGAAAGTAATTTTTCTTGGGATAGTTTTCTACAAATTATAAAATCAAAACTATCTAGTGTCTCTTATGATACTTGGTTTAAAGATACAGAATTAGTAAATATGACTGACGATACTATAAATATTAGAGTACCTATGAGTTTTCATAAAGACTTTTTAAACAAAAATTATTATGATTTAATAGATAATGTTATTTGCAGTATGACTGGTAAAAATTATGATATTAATTTTGTTATTGATGAAGAAATTGTTAACAATGATATTGTAATTGATAGTAATAAGAAACAAGATAATGGTTTTCAGTCTAATTTAAATCCACAATATACTTTTTCAACTTTCGTAATAGGGGACAGCAATAGATTTGCACAAACGGCTGCTGTTGCTGTTGCAGAACAACCAGGAAAAGTTTATAATCCTTTATTTATACACGGTAAAAGTGGATTAGGGAAAACACATTTAATGCACGCCATAGGAAATTATATTGTTGAAACAACTAATAAAAAAGTTCTTTATGTAACAAGTGATAAATTTATTTCAGATTTTATTGGTATTAATAGAAAAGATACTGAAAATTACGATGTAATAGAACGTTTTAAAGAAAAATATCGAAATATTGATGTTTTGATAATAGATGATATTCAATTTTTGGGAGGAGCAGAAAAAACTCAACAAGAATTTTTCCACACTTTTAATACTTTATATGATTCACATAAACAAATTATTATAAGTTCAGATAGATCTCCAGATGATTTAAAAGTTTTAGAAGATCGTTTAAGAACAAGGTTTAGATGGGGACTAACTGCTAATATTTTCCCTCCAGATTTTGAATTAAGATGTAAGATTTTAAAAGATAAAATGTCTGGGTTAGAGGGAGCAAAATTAATTAAAGAAGATGTTATTGAATATATTGCAAATAATTGTGAGAGTGATGTTAGATATTTAGAGGGTTCTATTAGAAGATTATTTGCTTTTGCTGCAATGTATAGTCCTAAAGAAATAAACTTAGATTTTGCAATAGAGGCTTTAAAAGATTATATAAGTTCATCGTTATATTCAAATAGTAATATTTCAAAGATACAAAAGGCTGTTGCAGACTATTTTGATATTACTGTTGATAATTTAAAGAGTAAAAAAAGAACTGCTAATATTAATAATGCTAGACAAATTGCAATATATTTGTGTAGAATGATTACAGAAGAAACAACAACTAGAATAGGGTTAGAATTTGGTAATAGAGATCATTCTACTGTACTTCATGCAATAGAGAAAATTAGTAAAGATGTTAAAAATAATGAAGAATTAAAAAATCAAATTAGTGAAATTAAAAATAAAATTTTTTAATATTGTTGAAAAGAATGCAGATATCAACAATAAGAAACCTTTATATTTTAAGACAATTACTAAGATATAAACAATATAAACATTAATAATAATAATATGTTAATAAAAAAGAAAGAAGGAATAAGATGAAATTTACAATTGATAAAAATATTTTATTAGAAAGTTTAGTTAATGTTGTAAGAGCAATTAATCCCAAAAATATAATTCCTATATTAAATGGAATTAAATTTGAACTTAATGAAAATGGATTAAATTTAATGGCTAGTGATAGTGATTTAACAATTAAAAGTTTTATACCAAAGAAAGATATTAAATCAGTAGAAGCAGAAGGTACTATTATAATTCAAAGTAGATATATTATTGATATAATCAGAAAATTACCTGGAGATGAAGTTAATATTGAAGTTATTGATGGATTAAAAATAAGAATTTATACAGATAATAGTCAATATAATTTAAATTGTTTAAATACTGAAGATTATCCACAAATTTTATTGGAAGAATCTAATAATCCTATTAAAATAAATAGTGGTATAGTAAAAAGTATGATAAAACAAACTATTTTTGCTATATCTTTACAAGAGTCTAGACCGTTATTAACTGGTTTAAATTTAAAAATAAATTCAAATGTTTTAGAAGTGGTTGCAACTGATTCTTATAGGTTGGCTAAGAAAACAATAAATTTAGATTTTGAATACCCAGAAAAGGTTGATATAACTATTCCAGGTAAGAATATAAATGAATTTGATAAAATATTAAGTGATGAAGACGATGTAGAAATACATTTATTTACTAATAAAATATTATTTAAATATAAAAATATTTTATTTCAATCTAGTTTATTGAATGGTAATTATCCAAATACTAGTAATTTAATTCCTAATGATTTTGAAATAATAATTAATTCATCATTAACGAATTTTTATAATAGTATAGATAGAGCAGCTTTATTAACTCAAAGTAAGGATAAAAATATTGTTAGAATGGAAACAGAAAATAATATTTTAAATATTTCTAGTTACGCATCTGAGATAGGTAAAGTAGAAGATAGAATAGAAATTAATAAAAATACTGAAAATGATATTGCTATATCTTTTAGTTCTAAATATATGATGGATGCTCTTAAAACATTTAATGAAGATGAACTTTTGATTTTATTAAATGATGATTCTAGTCCAATAGTTTTAAAATCTGTAAAAGATGAAAGTTTAATTCAGTTAATTTTGCCAATTAAGACTTATTAATAAAAATAATTAGAATTTAAAAGTAAGATAATTTATAAAATTTATTAATTTAAGAATTGTAATCTATGAAGTATGAGTTGCAATTCTTTTAATTTTAATTTTTTTAATAAATTTTAAAATATTGTTAATAAATCGACTTTTTTTAACAATTTTTTTTCAATTATTTTGATATAAGGGGGTTGTCAGGGAGGTGAAATAATGAAAGATTATGGAATATCTAAAAAAACTTTAGCTGTTATTCCTGTTGGTGAAAGAAAATCCAAAATTATAGAAAAGGACGGTAGTTATATCATTGATGAAAGTCCTAATAAAGTTATGGATGAAAGTTGTAAGTATTATGGAAGCAGTATTGGTGGACGTCAAAAAGGAACTACAAATCTTACTGGTATCAGTTATAAGGCACCAATTATTGTTCAAGAAGAAGGTAATGTTATATTTTTTCCAACTTCTTCTCCTAGATTAAAAAAATGCTGTTGGGTTTCTTTAAATAATATTGATTCGTATTATTATGATTATGAAAAAAGAACTTGTGTTATAATATTTGACAATCAAGAAAAAATAGAATTTGATATGTCATATTGTGTTTTGAATAATCAAATTTTAAAATCTCATAGATTAGAATCTATTTTTAATAAAAGAAA
>CALVZA010000046.1 GCA_944372415.1 uncultured Bacilli bacterium | reverse complement strand
TTCAACTTCATTATTAAAAACATCAATAATAGTATTCTTCATAAAATAATTATAACAAAAAAAAGCCCCTTCAGGGGCTAAGCGATAAATATACTAATTTTAATTAGGATATTTATCTTTTTTTATAAAATAATGTTTTATTGAAATTTTATGATACATTTTATATAATATATTTAATTGGAGGAGAAAATTAATGAACTTAATTACATTTTTAGAAACAGAAATAGAGAGTATTATAAAAAAGTTAGGCTATGTAGATAAAGTTATTTTAAATGTTTCAAATAGACCAGATTTAGGAGATTATCAATATAATGGCTGTATGAAATTAGCAAGCATTTATAAAAAAAAGCCTTTTGATATTGCAAGTGAAATAACAAATGAACTTAATAAATTAAATTACTTTAAAAATATTAATATTGCAGGGCCAGGTTTTATAAATATTACTTTAAGTGATTCAACTTTAATTGATTACATAAATAAAGTTAATGAAGATTTTACTATTAATACATATAGAATTGATACAGATGAAACAATTTTTTTAGACTATGGCGGTGCTAATGTTGCTAAATCTCTTCATGCTGGGCACTTGAGAAGTCCTAATATTGGAGAAGCAATAAAAAGACTTTGCGAAGCAGTAGGTTATAAAACTATAAGTGATGTTCATTTAGGAGACTGGGGTAGACCAATGGGACTTATTATATGTGAACTTAGCAAAAGATACCCGGATTTGCCTTATTTTGATCCAAATTTTGAAGGTGATTATTCTGACGAATGTCCTATAACTATTGATGAATTAAATGAAATTTACCCTTATGCTAGTGCAAAAGCAAAAGAAGATGAAAAATATTTAGAAGAGGCTAGGGATTTTACAAATCGATTGCAAAATAAAGAAAAAGGAATATACGAATTATGGCAAACTTTCTATAAATTATCTGTTGATGATATAAAAAGAATTTATACACTTCTTGGTGCTAATTTTGACTTATGGGAAGGCGAATATGATGCCGATAAATATGTAAAACCATTACTGGATTACTTAATAAATAATAATTATACTGAAATAAGTAACGGCGCAACTGTAATAAACGTTAAAGAAGAAACTGATACAAGAGAAATACCTCCTGTTATATTAATTAAAAGTAATGGAGGAATTTTATATGATACTACAGAACTTGCAACACTATATTCTAGAGTAAAAAGATTTAAATTTAATAAAATGTTCTACTTAACTGATATAAGACAAGAATTACATTTTATAGAAGCGTTTAGAGCAGCATATAAAACTAAAATTGTGCCATCTGATATATCTTTAGAATGGTTTGGCTTTGGAACAATGAATGGACCAGATGGAAAACCATTTAAAACTCGTGATGGTGGAGTAATGAGTTTAAATGAACTTATTTCACTTGTTAAAAATGAAACAAGAAAAGTAATAAAAGATAACATACCCGACACCGAAAAAGATAACGTTGCTCTAGATTTAGCTATTGCAGCAATTAAATATGGTGACTTGTTACCTCATAGAAGTACAGATTATGTATTTGATCCAATTAAATTTAGCGATATAAACGGAAAAACAGGTCCATATCTTTTATATAACACAGTTAGAATGAAATCTTTATTAAATAAGTGTGATATAAAACCTAATAAATACATTAAATTATCTACTAATGAAGAAAGAAATATAATATTAAATTTATTAAATTTAAGAAATGTTATGATAAAATCATTTAATGAAAGAAGTTTGAATGAAATATGTGAATACTTATATAAATTAACTAATAGTTATAATGCTTTTTATTCAAATGTAAATGTAAATAACGAAACTGATATAAATAAAAAGACTAGTTATATAACATTAACTAATCTTGTATATAAAACTAATATGTATTTATTAAATATATTAGGAATTAAAGTACCTGATAAAATATAATATTAAAGTTTTAAATTATTTAAATCTAATATATCATTAATATTTAAATTAAAAGAACTATTACTAGGTAATTCTAGAATATTAGTTCTTTTTTTATGATTAAAAAAAATTATCTTATTTGGTTTAACATTTCTTTTAATCTTTAAAATTTTATTATTTTTATCTAATAAAATAACATCAATATTTTCCAACATAAAAAATGTATGAATACTCTTACAATTCTTTATTAATAAACCATAATCTATATTTTTCTTATTCATTAGTCCTATTAATTTATCTTTAAAACTAGTAGCAATTACTATTTTCATATACATCACTATAATAATTATACTTTAGACTTTAATATTATTCAAATAAATTTTATAAAGAAAAATAATTAAATAAATATAGATTTACAAAAAATATTATTAGTAAATAAATTGTATAAATTATTGATAGGAAATAAAACTACTATACTGTGTAAATTTTATGAATTTAGAATAAAATTAAATTGTTCTATGGACTTATTTAATAATTTGTTATATTATAGTAAGAGTATTAAAAAGGAGTAAAAAATGAAAAAAATCATAAATAAAAATATTTTACTAAATACAATTATAAATTTTATATTTTTAATAATGACAGAAATAATATTTAAAATAGTAAACTTTTTTAATTTACTAGACTGGTCTAGTTTAAGAATAATAATAAGTTCTTTGATGATTTGTTTTTTAATAGCAAATATTGAATACTTTATACCAAAAAAAATACATAAATTTATTAATATAATATTTATATTTATATGTTCTTTTTATGCATTATTAGAAACAGCTTTTAATAATTATATTGGAGTATATATGTCTTTAGGTACATCAAGTCAATTAGGAGCAGTAATAGATTATGTAAGAGAATTTATACTTAGTTTTAAATGGTATTACTATTTTATTCTTTTACCATTTTTACTAATAATAATTTATTATATTTTTATAAATAAAATTATTATTAAAAAATTCAATATATCTACTAAAAATAACAATTATAAAAAATTAAAAAAAGATAAATTTTTAAAAAAGTGTATTTTAAATATATTATGTTTATTAATATTTTGTGATTTATTTATATTAACAATATATGTACCATTTACGCAAAATAAATTACAAATAGTTACTAATAAAGAATTATTTGCAAATCCTAGTGTCCCTAGTATAACAATTAAACAATATGGAGTAACTATGTATGGTATATTAGATGTTAAACATTACTTTGTTCCAACAAATATAGTAAAAGAATATAATTCAGAAAATTTAAAAAAGAATAGTAAAAATGAAAATTCAACTAGAAAATTTGATGATACAAAATGGAAGAATATTATTAATAAAGAAACAAATAAAAACTTAAATAATTTAAATAATTATTTTATTAATAATAATATTACAGACGAAAACGAATATACTGGATTATTTAAAGATAAAAATTTAATAGTAATAATGCTAGAAAGTGTAAATGACATTATTATCAATGAAAAAGATTACCCAAATTTTTATAAAATGTATAATGAGGGATGGCATTGGGAAAATAATTATTCTCCTCGTAATAGTTGTAGTACTGGTAATAATGAAATGAGCGGTATGACAGGGCTATATTCAATATATAATACTTGTACTGCTAATGAATATAAAGAAAATACATATTTTGAAAGTATATTTAATTTATTTAATAATAAGGGTTACTATACTTTTAGTGCTCATAATTATACTGAACACTATTATTATAGAAATGAAATTCATACAAATATGGGGAGTCAAAAATATTATGGTGTAGAAGATTTAGGAATAAGATATTCTAATTTATATAAAAACTGGTCAAGTGATGAAGATTTTATGGTTGAAGTAAATAAAATTATTGATAGTATAAAAGAAGATAAGTTTATGACATGGTTAACTACAGTTTCATCTCATCAACCATATTATTATTCTTCAATAGAAGGAGATAAATATATAGATTTATATGATGATTTAGATATTAGAAAAGATTTAAAAAGATATAAATCAAAATTAAAAATACTAGATAATGCTCTAGGTATATTATTAAATGGTTTAAAAGAAAAAG
Source organism: uncultured Bacilli bacterium (assembly GCA_944372415.1). Lineage (GTDB taxonomy): Bacteria > Bacillota_I > Bacilli_A > RF39 > UBA660 > UMGS1124. The sequence goes on along the minus strand of CALVZA010000046.1, from coordinate 27,871 downwards.
GAATTTTAGAAGATGCTGTTATCGTTATGTTTGGAGATCACTATCCATACGGTTTATCAACTAGTACGATAAATAGTGTACTCGATTATGATACAAGTAAAGATTATGAAGCCGAAAGAGTTCCTTTTGTAATTTATAATCCTACTATAGAACATAAAACATTTAAAGAATATACATCATATATTAATATAGTACCTACAATAGCAAATTTATTTGGATTAGATTATGATCCAAGATTATATATGGGAACTGATTTATTAAGTAAAGATTATGAATCTTTAGTAGTATTTGCAGACGGCTCTTGGAAAAACGAATATGCATACTATGATGCTTCTAAATCAGATATTGAATATTATACTAATAAAAGGTATTCTATAGAAGAATTACAAGAAATAAATAATAAAATAGATTTAAAAATAAATATGAGTAGTTTAGCAATAAAAAATAATTACTTTAATTACTTATATAATTCATTAAATGGAATAAAAGTAGAAGATAAAACCCATATTAATAATAAAACAAAAACATCATCTTAACTATCTTGTAATAAAAAACTAAGTATGTTATATTTTTAACATAAAGGGAGTGTAAAAATGGAAATAACAAATACTACCAATTATAAAACTAAAAATGAGATATTAGAAGATTTATTTAACAAATATTACGAAACTAAAGATAACGAGTTAAAAGATTTAATATTTATTAAAATAATAAAATTAGTTAGTGGTTTAAAAAGTAATACCACTAAAATAAATCAAATAAGTATAGAACAAAGAGATTATATTATAAATGCCACATATAAATATCTATATAATAATATAAGCGCTTTAAGAGGACCACTTATGAATATATATGGAGAAATACTAAACGATAATTTAGATGAAGTGTATATTATACCTTATTTTGAATTAATAGATTTGTTATTAAAGAAAGAAAGTTTACATAAAGGTTTGTAAATTTTTCTTTTTTTTTGAAATAAACTGTGTTATAATTAACGTATATTTGAAAAAGGGGAATGTTATGACACAATATTTCACCAATAACGAAAACTTAAAAAGTGAATATAGAAATATTTTATATAAATATCAAGATTATACTTTAAATTTTATAAGTGATTTAGGAGTTTTTTCTAAAGATAAAATAGATTTTGCAAGTAAACTTCTAGTAGAAACTTATTTTAAACATGGTAAAAATAATAAAACAGTTTTAGATGTGGGTTGTGGATATGGTTTTATCGGAATATCTATTTCTAAAATTATGAATTCTTCAGTTGATATGATAGATATTAATAAAAGGGCAATACATTTAACAGAAATGAATATAGCCTCAAATAAAGTTTTTTCAAATGTATTTGTTAGTGATATGTATGAAAATGTAGATAAAAAATATGATGTAATAATAACTAATCCTCCTATTAGGGCTGGGAAAAAAATTTATATGAATATAATTGAAAATGCTCATAAATATTTAAACGTTGATGGAGAGTTTTGGTTTGTAATGAATAAAAAACACGGAGCAAAAAATACAATAGAGAAGATAAAAAATGTTTATAATGTAAATGTGTTAAATAAAGATAAGGGATTTTTTGTAATTCTTTGTAAAAACCGTTGACATAATCATTTTTTGTTGATAAAATTTTAAATTGGTGGCGTAGTCTCTAATTTTTTTAGACTACACTAAAAAAATCTAGTATTGGGGTGAACTTGAGTGGCATACAAAATAGAAAAATTTGGTGACCATAGAGAAAGAAGATCTTTCTCAAAAACTTCTAATAAGTATGAACTAAAAGACTTATTAGACATTCAAAAAGAATCATATAATTGGTTCTTGACAGAAGGAATTAAAGAAGTATTTGATGATTTATTTCCTGTAGAAAGTTTCACTGGTAATATATCTCTTAGTTTTAGTGATTATTGTTTTGATGAACCTAGATACGGTGTGAAAGAATCTAAAGAGAGAATGGTAACTTATAGCGTTCCACTAAAAGTACAAGCTCGTGTTTTTGTGAACGAAACAGGAGAAGTTAAAGAACAAGAAGTATTTTTAGGTGATATGCCTATGATGACTGAAGCTGGTACTTTTATAATAAATGGTGTTGAACGTGTTATCGTTTCACAATTAGTACGTAGTCCAAGTATTTATTTTAAACGTGAAATAGATAAAAATGGACGTCCAGTAGTTAGCGGAGAAATGATTCCTAACAAAGGTACTTGGCTAGAATTTGAACTTGATGCAAGAGATATAATATATGTAAGAATTGATAGAACAAGAAAAGTTACTATCACAACATTATTACGTGCTATTGGCCTTTCTAGCGATGAAGAAATCTTAGAAGTATTTGGAGATAATAGATTTATAAGAAATACTTTAGAAAAAGATTCGACTAAAAATACTGATGAAGCATTAATTGAAATTTACGAAAAATTAAGACCTGGAGAACCTGCAACTCTTGATTCTGCTAAAAATCAATTAATAACACGTTTCTTTGACAAATTCCGTTATGACTTAGCTAAAGTAGGTCGTTATAAATTTAATAAGAAACTAAATGTATTAGACCGTTTGCTAGGAGAAAGAATTGCAGAGAATATTAAAGATGGAAAAGAAGTTATAGTTAAAGATGGTACTGTAATTGATAAAACTATATTAGAAAAGATTAGACCTTTATTTGAAAATGGTTATAACATTAAGACTGTAACTATTAATGAAGAACTAGATGAATATAACAAAATACAAGAAGTTCTTGTATATAATAAAAATAATGAACAAGAAAAAATTAAAATTATAGGTAATGATCAGACTATAGATTCAAAACGTTTAACGATTTCAGATATTTATGGTGCTGTATCATATTATTTGAATTTATTAGACGATATTGGACATATAGATGAAATAGATCATTTAGGAAATCGTCGTGTAAGACAAGTAGGAGAATTAATTCAAAATCAATTCAGAACTGGTATGGTTCGTATGGAAAGAGTTATACGCGAAAGAATGACTACTCAAGAATTGGAAACAGTAACTCCAAAGACTTTAATAAATATTCGCCCAGTAACTGCAGCAATGAAAGAATTCTTCGGATCAAGTCAATTATCTAAATTCATGGATCAAGTTAATCCTATTGCAGAATTAACTGATAAAAGACGTTTATCTAGTCTAGGTCCTGGTGGATTATCTAGAGATAGAGCTGGTATGGAAGTTCGTGACGTAAACGTTTCACACTATGGAAGAATTTGTCCTATCGAATCTCCAGAAGGAGCAAACATTGGACTTATCACTTCTATTGCTAGTTATGCAAAAGTAAACGAATATGGTTTCATAATGACTCCATATAGAAAAGTAGTTAATTGTCACGTTACTGATGAAGTAGAGTATTTAACTGCTGATGAAGAAAATGATTACTACATAAGTCAAGCCACTATAGGAATAGATGAAGATAACAATATAACTGATGAAGAAGTAGTAGCACGTTTAAATGGTGAAAATGTAATTGTAAAAAAAGAATTAGTTAATTTCATCGATGTTGCACCAAGTCAAGTTGTATCTATTACAACAAGTTGTATACCATTTTTGGATCATGATGATGCACATAGAGCATTAATGGGTTCAAATATGCAACGTCAAGCTGTTCCACTACTACAAAGTGAAGCACCATTTATTGGTACTGGTGTTGAATACATTGCAGCAAGAGATTCAGGATCTACTGTTGTAGCAAAGGCTGATGGTGTAGTTGAATATGCTGATTCTAAAAAGATAGTAGTAAAAAATGCAACTGACAAAGACATTTACTATTTAGATAACTTTGAACGTTCTAATGCAGAAACTTGTTTAAATCATACACCTATAGTAAAAAAAGGTGATAAAGTTCATCGTGGAGAAGTTATTGCTGATGGAACAAGTACTGATAAAGGAGAACTTGCATTAGGTAAAAATATGACTATTGCATTTATGACTTTTGATGGTTATAACTATGAAGATGCTGTAGTATTAAATGAAAGATTAGTTAAAGATGATGTTTATACATCACTACATATAGAACATTATGATATTGATTGTCGTGATACAAAATTAGGGCCAGAAGAAATAACTAGAGATATCCCAAATGTTTCTGAAGATGCTCGTAAAAATTTAGACTCTAACGGTATTATAAGAATAGGTACTGAAGTTCACGAAGGAGATATATTAGTTGGAAAAGTTACTCCTAAAGGAGTTCAAGAACTGACTTCAGAAGAAAAATTATTACACGCTATATTTGGAGAAAAAACAAGAGAAGTAAGAGATACATCATTACGTGTTGCTCATGGAGCAGACGGAATAGTACACGATGTAAAAGTTTATACAAAAGAAAATAGTGATGAACTTGCTGCAGGTGTATCAAAAGTTATTAGAGTATATATTATTCAAAAACGTAAGATACAAGTAGGAGACAAAATGTCAGGGCGTCACGGTAATAAAGGTGTTATATCTTTAATATTACCAGAAGAAGATATGCCTTACTTACCAGATGGAACTCCGGTAGATATCGTTTTAAATCCACAAGGTGTACCATCTCGTATGAATTTAGGTCAAATATTAGAATTGCATTTAGGAATGGCAGCTAAGAAGTTAGGAGTGCACTGTGCAACTCCAGTATTTGACGGAGCAACTGTTGATGATATTGTCGAAATGATGAAAGAAGCCGGACTAGATGAAGACGGAAAAACAGTACTTTATAATGGACGTACTGGAGAACCTTTTGAAAATAGAGTTGCCGTTGGTGTTATGTATATGATTAAATTACATCATATGGTTGATGATAAGTTGCACGCTCGTTCAACTGGGCCATATTCTTTAGTAACACAACAACCATTAGGTGGTAAAGCACAATTTGGTGGACAACGTTTTGGAGAAATGGAAGTTTGGGCATTATACGCATATGGAGCAGCACACGTATTACAAGAAATTCTAACAATTAAGTCTGATGATGTTGTTGGACGTGTTAAAGTTTATGAAGCCTTAGTAAAAGGTAAAAATATTAATCAAGCAGGAGTTCCTGAATCATTTAGAGTATTAATTAAAGAATTCCAAGCATTAGGTTTAGATATAACAATAATTGATAATAATGATGAAGTTCACGACATAAACGACTTAGAAGAATCAGATGATGATGTTGCAATAACTATTGACGAAATAGATGTTAATAAAGATATAATTGAATCAGAGGAAACACAAATTGAAGAAAATAACGAAGAAACCGAGAATGTGTCTGATGAAAAAAACGATATAGAAGAATCAAGCACAGATTTAGAAGGGGATGAAATTTAATGTTAGAAGTTAACAATTTTAAAGGGATAAAAATTGGAATAGCAAGCCCTGAAAAAATTAGAAGTTGGTCACATGGTGAAGTTACAAAACCAGAAACAATAAATTATCGTACCCTAAAACCTGAAAGGGATGGTTTATACTGTGAAAAGATTTTTGGTCCAACTAAAGATTATGAATGTAGTTGTGGCAAATACAAAAGATTAAGATATAAAAATGTAATATGTGATAGATGTGGGGTAGAAGTAACTCGTTCTAAAGTACGTCGTGAACGTATGGGACATATAGAACTTGCTTCTCCTTGTTCTCACATCTGGTTTTTTAAGGGAGTACCTTCTAAAATGGGATTAGTTCTTGACATGAGCCCAAGAGATCTAGAAGAAGTATTATACTTTGTAAGTTACGTTGTAATTAATCCAGGTAATGCTCCCCTAGAAAAGAAACAAACTTTATCTGATAAAGAATATAGAGCATACTACGAAAAATATGGAAATAATTTTGAAGTTGGTATGGGTGCCGAAGCAATTCAAAAATTGCTAAAAGAAGTTGACATAGATAAAGAAATAGAAAACTTACGTAATGAATTAGAAGGTTCAACTGGACAAAAACGTATAAGATTAGTTAAACGCTTAGACTGTTTAGTATCTTTCCAAGAAAGTGGTAATCGTCCTGAATGGATGGTATTAGATGTAATTCCAGTTATACCTCCTGAATTAAGACCAATGATCCAACTTGATGGAGGAAGATTTGCAACTAGTGATTTAAATGATTTATATCGAAGAATAATAAATAGAAATAATCGTTTAAAAAAATTATTAGAACTTGGTGCACCATCAATTATTGTTCAAAATGAAAAACGTATGTTACAAGAAGCAGTTGATACATTATTCGATAACGGTAGACGTGGAAGAAGTGTTACTGCTGCAGGAAATAGACCTTTAAAATCATTATCAAGCATGTTAAAAGGTAAACAAGGACGTTTCCGTCAAAACCTATTAGGAAAACGTGTTGACTACTCAGGTCGTTCAGTTATAGTTGTTGGACCAAACCTAAAAATGTATCAATGTGGTATTCCTAAAGAAATGGCTCTTGAATTATTTAAACCACATGTTATTAATGGTTTAGTATCACGTGGCTTAGCACACAATATTAAAGGTGCTAAAAAATTAATAGACACAAGAAATGAATGTGTTTGGGACATAGTAGAAGATGTAATAACGGAACACCCAGTAATGTTAAATCGTGCTCCAACATTACATAGATTAGGTATTCAAGCATTTGAACCTAAACTAGTTGGAGGAAAGGCTATAAGACTACATCCATTAGTTTGTGCAGCATTTAATGCTGACTTTGATGGAGATCAAATGGCTGTTCACGTTCCATTAAGCGAAGAAGCAAAAGCAGAGGCTAGAATTCTTATGCTAGGAGCAAATAATATATTATCTCCAAAAGATGGAAAACCAATTGTTACACCAAGTCAAGATATGGTTTTAGGAAATTACTATATTACTATAGAAGAAGCAGGTTTACCTAATGAAGGAAAAGTTTATAAAAATTCTAATGAAGCAATAATGGCTTATGAAAGAAGAGAAATATCATTACATACAAGAATTGCTCTTCCAGTTTCATCATTTACTCATAGAATATTTATAGATGAAGTAAAAGATAAATATTTAGTAACAACAGCAGGTAAATTAATATTTAATGAAATTTTACCTGATACATTCCCATATATGAATGAGCCAACTAAAGAAAATATTAATGGTGTTACACCAATGAAATATTTTATAAATATGGGAGAAAACATTCCTGAAGTTATTAAAGAAATGCCTCTAGTTAAACCATTTGATAAAAAGATTTTACAAAATATTATTGCACAAATATTTAAATTATATAAAACAACAGAAACTAGTATTATGCTAGATAAACTTAAAGATTTAGGTTTTAAATATAGTACTTTAGCAGGTGTTACAGTATCATTATCAGATATAATAGTAGATTCTTCAAAACAAGAATTTATTGATGCTGGACATGATAAAGTCAATAAAATCAATAAACAATTTGCAAGAGGTCTTATAACAGAAGAAGAAAGATATAGTAGTGTTTGTGCTGTATGGAATAATGTAAAAGACCAAGTTAAAAATAAATTAAGTGAAATTGCTAAATCTGATTTACATAATCCAGTATTTATGATGATGAATTCAGGTGCACGTGGTAGTGCTGACCAGTTCTGTCAAATGGCTGGTATGCGTGGTTTAATGGCTAAACCAGATGGAACATCTGTAGAAATACCAATATTATCAAGTTTACGTGATGGACTTTCAGTTAACGAATTCTTCTTAGGAACACATGGTGCTCGTAAAGGAGATACAGATACTGCCCTTCGTACAGCAGATTCAGGATATTTGACACGTCGTTTAGTTGATGTATCACAAGATATAATCGTTAAAGACGAAGACTGTGGCTGCGTTTCTGGATTAGTTGTAAAGGATTTAATTAACGATAAAGATGGTAGTGTTGTAGAACCACTTGCTGAAAGATTACTAGGAAGATTTACATCAAAGAAAGTAATAGATCCTAAAACAAAAGAAGTTATAGTAGATAAAGATGTACTGTTAAATGAAAGTTTAGTTGCAAAAATTGAACGTGCAGGAATTAAAGAAGTAGAAATAAGAAGTATCTTAACATGTAAAAGTCCTAATGGAGTTTGTCAAAAATGTTATGGTAGAAACTTAGCAACTGGTAATTTAGTTGAAACAGGAGAGGCTGTTGGTATTATGGCTGCTCAATCAATTGGAGAACCTGGTACACAACTTACTATGCGTACATTCCATTCGGGTGGAGTTGCTGGTGGAGAAGATATAACACAAGGTCTTCCTCGTGTTGAAGAACTATTTGAGGCAAGAAATCCAAAAGGAAAAGCAACTATTGCTGAAATAACTGGTAAAGTTGAACTAATAGAAGATACAAATGGAAAGTGGAAAATTACACTTGTTAATAAAACAGAAGCAAGAGATCACATAACTTCTTATGGAGCAAAACTTAACGTAGAAGTTGGTGATAAAGTTCAAGCAGGAGATAAATTAACTCAAGGAACAATTTCACCAAAAGAATTACTGGCAGTTACAGATCCTATTACTACTCAAGAATATATTTTGACTGAAATTCAAAAAGCATATAAATCCCAAGGTGTTGATATTTCAGATAAACATGTTGAAATTATTGCAAGTCGTATGATAAATAAAATGAGAGTAGTAGATGAAGGTGATACTGATTTAGTTGCTGGTTTAACAGTAAGTATAAGAGAATTTACAGAAAGAAATAAAAAAGTATTACTTGAAGGTGGGGTCCCTGCTACAGGTAGACCAATAATATTAGGTATTACTAAATCATCTTTGGAAACTGACTCATTCTTATCTGCTGCATCATTCCAAGAAACAACAAGAGTATTAACTGATGCTGCAATAAAAGGGAAAGTTGACCATTTAACAGGATTAAAAGAAAACGTTATAATTGGTAAACTTATTCCAGCAGGAACTGGTGCTAAACAATATAGCAATATTACTATAGAACTTGAAAAAGGTTTAATGGATGATGAACCTAGTGAAATACTAGAAAATCAATTTTTAGATGATGAATCAGATAATATAGAAAAAGAATTAGTAGAGGTTACTGAAGAAGAAACAAAATAAGAATCATAAGAACATAAAATGGTTCTTTTTTTATCCTTGTTTTTTGAATTTTTTATAACCATTTAAATAATTTATAATTTTATTAATAAAAATAGATAACTGATAGAGTTAGTTATCTTACTTAAAATTGCTTAAAAAATTAAATAAAATAATAATTTTTTAGAATTTAATTTTATTTAATTTTTTACTTTTATTATTATGTTATAAAACATTAAAAAAAATTTTACTTTACTGTATGATAAATATAATTCTTTATTTTTTTTTATCTATTTGTTATAATGTATATATCATAGGGGATGGCGAAATGAATAAAAAAGGACAAGCTTTAGTAGAATTTATAATTGTATTACCAATACTAATAATAATACTACTTGCTGTAGTTGATTATGGTAATATTGTCTATAATAAAACCAAATTAGAAAATATTTTAGATGATGTAGCAACTATGTATAAAAATAATGAAAGTAACGAAGAAATAAATAAATTTATTATAAATAATGACAAAGACTTAAAACTTGATACTACTAAAGAAGAAAAATATATAAATATAAAATTAACTAAAAATTATAAATGCATAGCACCAAGTTTAAATAAAATATTTAAAACTGGTATAGTGATTGAAAGGAAAGTATATTATGAATAAAACAGGAAAATCTAATGCTATTTTTATCATTCTTATACCAATATTTTTAATATTAGCTCTTATCATAGTAGATACAATAATAAGTTATGCAGAAAATAAAAGATTTAAATCTACTACAGAAAAAATAGTAAATGAAGTTATTACAAATGAAGATATATCTTATGAAGATTACGAAAAAGAAATAAAAAGATTATATGAAAGAAATAATTATGATACAAAAATGCTTGTAGTTGATGCAAATGATTACGAAGTATACGTAGAAAATGAACATAATTATTTTGGACTATTTTCATCTTTAAAAAAGGCTAATAGTAAAAAATTAGATATAAAAATATTAGGAGTAACATTTAAAGTAAAAAGAAATAGTAAAGCATTTATTAAATTAACTGTAAAAAAAGACTATGATGGCAATTTAAAATTTGAGTATGCAAAGTAGATAAAGAATAAAAAATATTTTATTCATAGTTCTATACTAACAAATTAGAAAGGCGGTTCTTAATATGGCAATAAATCGAGGAAAAATATTATGCTTGTTTGGAGTTAAAGGCGGAATAGGTAAAAGCATATTAGCAATGAACCTAGCAGGAGTTGCCTCAAATAAAAATAAAAAAACGCTTATAATAGATATGGACATATATGGAGGTTCTATCGCATTAGCACTAAATAAACCTGTGAATAAAACAATATATAATTTCGTAGACGATTATAACAACAACAGATATAAAGATTTAAAAGATTATATAACAAATTATAATGAATTTATAGATTATATTGCTTGTCCAAAAGATCCAAGAAAATCAAATAAAATAGATAGCGAATACTTAGAAATATTACTAGATAAATCTAAATTTAATTATGACTTAATAATATTAGATACAAATCACATATTAAATGAAATAAATTTAAGTATACTAGATAAAAGTGATGAAATATTATTAATTATATCAAACGATTCATTTGATATAAAAAATATGAGAAGTTTAATAAGTATATTTAAAGATTTAGATAAAACAAATTATAAGGTATTATTAAATAATAGTCTTTATAGAGATAGAGAATACTTTAGTTTATATGATATAAAAGATATAATAAAAAATAATATAGATTATTCTATTAGTAATAAATTTTATATAAGAGATATTGATAAATATATAATGGACGGAAAAATAATTACTTTAAATAAGAAATATATTAATACAAAAGATTATCAAGTGTTAGAAAGTATTATAGAAGATATTGAGGTAAGAGAAAATGAGTAAAAGTTTAATAGAGGCTTTTGAAATAGAAAGAGAAAAAACTAATGAAGTAATATTAAATGATTATGATATGTTTCCAGATAAAGAATTATTAGAAGTATTAAGAACAAAAATAATAGAAAATATTATTGATAAAGAAGTTCCTACAGATATGTCTTTAAACGATTTTATAAATGATGAGATAGATAAATCTATTGAAGGTTACGATTTAACAAATCTAGAAAGAAGTCATATATTTAATATGATAGAGGATGAAATAAAAGGTAATGGTCCTATAAGTGAATTATTAAAAGATAAAAATATTACAGAAATAATGGTAAATGGTCCTCAAGAAATATATATTGAAATAGACGGTAGAATAATAAAAGACGAAAGTGTGTCATTTATTAATGATGAACATATAATAAGAACAATACAAAGACTTATTCAACCATTAGGAAGAACAATTGATAGTGCAAACCCAATGGTAGATTCAAGACTTAGTGATGGTTCAAGAATAAACGCAATTATTCCTCCACTAAGTGTAAAGGGACCGGTAATTACTATTCGTAAATTTAAAGATGAAATGGTTTCAATAGAAGAATTACTTAGAATCGGTACCCTGACACCATACATGGCAAGATTTTTAAGTGATTGTGTTAAAGGGAAATTAAATATAATGGTATGCGGGGGAACAGGAAGCGGTAAAACTACTTTGTTAAATATACTTGGTGGTTTTATAGATAATATAGAACGTATAATTACGATAGAAGACGCTGCTGAATTAAGATTACATCAAGATCATGTAATTTCTCTAGAAACTAAACCTGTTAGTTATGAGGCTGGAAATGAAGTAACAATTAGAGATTTAGTAATTAATGCATTACGTATGAGACCAGATAGAATAATAGTTGGAGAATGTCGTGGTAAAGAGGCTTTTGATATGTTACAAGCAATGAATACAGGACATGACGGGTCAATGACAACTCTACATGCAAATGGAACCAGAGATGCATTAAATAGATTAGAAACTATGGTTTTAATGAGTGGTTTAGAAATACCAATTAAAGCAATTAGAGAATATATTGCTAACGCTATAGATATTGTAGTAAACATTGAAAGAATGACTGACGGAAAAAGAAAAATAACAGATATAAGCGAAGTATTAGGAATTAAAAATAGTGAAATTGAATTAAGACCTATATTTGAATTTATTCAACATGGTTTAACTAAAAATGGTGAAGTAAACGGAGAATTTGTACTTCATAAAGGAAAACCAAATGTACTAAATAAAATAATATCTAGAGGAATAAGAGACGCTGAAGATATTTTTAAAGACAAAAAATGAAAAATTATTATAAAATTTAATATACTTTAAATTTTAATAAAACAAATAATTGTAAATTAAAGAAAGGATGATTTTATGGATGCTAGTTTTACAGTACTTTTAATTATACAACTTATATTAATTAGTTTTATAGTATTAATTATGTATGTATTTCTAATAAATAATACATGCATAAACTTTGATAAAAGATTTAGTAATTATTCACTAACTAGTTCCAAAGATGAAGTAACTCCTTTTTTTGAAAAAGTTTATAATTATTTATGGAATTTAGTAAAAAAAATTAGCAAACTATTAAGTAAAAGTGAAATAATAAAAAAATATGGTAAAAAATTTGATAAATATATTAGTTATGATAAAATTGATAAAAAAAGCGGAATTGATTATATAAGTATAAAATTTATAATAAGTATAATGTTAGGTATAATATATATATTATCAACTCTAATAAGAATAGATTTTAATATAATGTTTTTATTATTAATAGTAGTAGGTAGTTTCTTTTTATTAGATATATACTTTGGTTTAGAATATAAAAATAAAAGAAAAAAAATAGAAACAGATTTATTAAGTGCAATAATCATAATGAATAATGCTTTTAAAAGCGGTATGAATATATTACAAGCAGTAAGTATAGTAGAAAAAGAACTTGACGGTCCAATTAAAGAAGAATTTAAAAAAATTAGTATAGATATTAAATATGGACTAAGTTTAGAAACAGTATTTAATAGATTTTATAATAGAGTAAAAATAGAAGACGTTAAATATATAACAAGTAGTCTATCTTTAATAAATAAAACTGGTGGTAATATAATAAGAGTATTTGGTTCAATAGAAAAAAATTTTTATGACAAAATGACAATAAAAGATGAAATGGAATCATTAACAAGTAGTAGTGTTTTTATGTTTAGATTACTTTTAATAATGCCTATACTTTTATGTTTAATTATTCTAATACTTAACCCAGAGTTCTTTTCACCATTAATACATACATTCCTAGGAAGAATAATAATAGCATTAATACTACTATTATTTAGTTTATATATATTGGTTATAAGAAAAGTATTGAAAGTAGATGTGTAATTATGTTTAATAGATTGTATAGAAAAAACACAATAAAAAGAATTAGTAAAAAATTTAAATTACTAGGTAAAACACAAAAAAATATTGCAGTTAAATTTATGAATTATCGAGTTATATTAACTTTTTTAGTTTTTATATTATTTCTATTATTAAGTGATAAAGGATATTTATATGGACCAATTTTAGCACTACTAACATACGTATCATTTGAATATGTATTAGATTATAAAATAAAAAAAAGATCTACTAAATTAAATTATGAAGCAATATTCTTTTTTCAAGTTTTAGTATTAACTCTTGAAAGTGGTAAAAATTTACAAGGAGGAATAGAATTAACTTGTAAAACAATTGATAGTGAAATAAGTAATGAATTTAAGCATACACTTGAAGAGATAAAACTAGGTAGAAGTTTAACTGAAGGTTTAACTAATATGAAATCAAGAATACCTAGTGATGAAATAAATACAGTATTATTAAATATTACGCAATCTGCTATATTTGGAAATAATATAATAGATTCCTTAAATAATCAAATAGAATATTTAAGAGATAAAAAAATACTTAATATAAAATCAAAAATAAATAAAATGCCAATTAAAATTAGTATAATTTCAGTTGTATTTATAATACCAATAGTATTATTACTTATATTAGGACCTGTAGTAATAAACTTGTTGCTAAATAATTAATAAAATTATATAATGAATATGAGGTGTTTATAATGAGTAAATTTTGTACAAACTGTGGTCAAGAATTAGAAAGTGATGCTAGTTTTTGTTTTAATTGTGGTAAAGAAATAAATAGTGATAGTAACGATGCAAAAAATGAAGAAACTAAGACTAATACTCAAAATACATATAATAGTGGAAATAAGAGTAAAATAGCGGCTGGACTATTAGGAATATTTTTAGGAAGTTTTGGAGTTCATAACTTTTACCTTGGATATACAGGAAAAGCAGTTGCACAACTATTAATAACTGTTCTTACTTGTGGAATATTATCGTTTGTAAGTGGAATATGGGGTTTAATAGAAGGTATACTAATACTAACTGGATCTATTAATGTTGATGCAGAAGGAAATTCTCTTGGAGAATAAAAAAGTTATAAATATAATAGCAATAAGTGGGGTAGTACTTCTGCTTATTCTTTTATTTTTTAATGTAAAATGTATTTTTAAAGAAATATTTAATATACCTTGTATTTCCTGTGGTTTAACAAGAGGATTTAAAAGCATTTTAAAATTAGACTTTATTAATGCAACAAAATATAACATATTAAGTATTCCGTTATTTGTATTAAGTATATTATTTTATATACTATATATATTTTCTCTTATATTAAAAAAAGTCTATATATATAAACTCTATAATATACTAGTTAAAAATTATAAAATATTATTAATTATATTACTTAATTCTTGGCTTATAAATTTACTTATTTGCTTTTAAATATATAATTAAATGTAAATAATTTGCTATTTTAATATATAATAAAATCAAACATATTTAAAATATGTTTTTTTTATGTTATCATTAGAATAAGGTGAAGGCATGAAAAGTAAATTTAAAAACATGGATAAATTTTTATTTTTATTAATTATCATATATACTATTCTTGGATTAGTTATGGTATTTAGTGCCTCAAGTATGACAGCAGTATTACAATATGGACAAAGTGAATCTTATTTTTTTGTACGTCAATTAGTTTTTGTAATATCAGCTTATATAATAGGATTTATAATATTATTTATGCCATATAATTTAATAAAACTTATAAAGAAAATGTCTAAAATTATTGCATACATTGCTATAGGGTTACTTATTTTAACAATAATTTGTGGTAAAGAAATTAATGGAGTAACAAGTTGGTTAAAAATTGGTCCAATACAAATTCAACCTGCTGAATTTGTTAAAACTATGACTATTATGTTTATTGCATTCTCATTTAATAATACTAGAAAAATATTTAGTGGTTATAAATTCTTAATTCCATTTATATACGGAGTAATATGTGTTGCATTAATTGCTGCACAACCAGACTTTGGTACTGCAATGATTTTAGCTATAATATGTTTTTTGATGTTTGTAAGTTTACCTTTAAAAGATAAAAATTATACAAAATTAAAAATAATTGCAGGTACTTGCGCAATAATAGGAGGTTGTATGTTTTTCTTTGGAGAGGAAATACTCAAAAATACAAATATATTAAATGAAGAACAATTAAGTCGTTTAACTTACACAAACCCTTGCACTAGATATAGTGAAAAAACAGGATATCAAGCATGTAACGGATATATTGCTATAAATAATGGTGGACTATTTGGGGTAGGACTTGGAAATAGCAAACAGAAATATTTATATCTGCCTGAAGCATATACCGATTTTATATTTCCAATTGTAGTAGAAGAATTAGGGAGTATTGCATCATCAGTTATATTAATAGGCTTTTTAATAATGTTATATAGATTATTAAAAATAGCTAGAAATTCAGAAACATTAGTTGGTTCGCTCATAGCATATGGAACTTTTGCTTTAATATTAGCACATTTATTGATAAATTTATTAGGAGTAATGGCTATTATTCCACTTACAGGAGTACCTTTACCATTTCTAAGTAGCGGTGGTAGTTTTGCATTAAATCTTATAATACTTTTATTCATAACTTTACGTGTTAGTGCTGAAAATAAAAATATGAAATTAAAAAGAGAAATACGTAACTTATAGAAAGAGGGAAATTTTATGAAAATATTAGTTACAGGTGGAACAGGTTACATAGGAAGTCATACTTGTATAGAATTATTAAATTCTAGGTATGAAGTTATTGTAGTAGATAACTTATCAAATTCAAAAATTGAAGTAATAAATAAAATAAAAACTATTACTAATAAAGATTTTAAGTTTTATGAAATGGACTTAAGGAGTGAAGAAGAATTAAGAAATATATTTTCTAAAGAAAAAATTGATGCAGTAATACATTTTGCAGGTTTAAAAGCAGTAGGAGAAAGTGTACAAAAACCATTATTATATTATCAAAATAATTTAGATAGCACTTTAACCTTATGTAAAGTTATGAATGAATTTAAAGTAAAAAAATTAGTATTTTCATCAAGTGCAACAGTATATGGTGAACAAAAAGTTTTACCAATTAAAGAAAGTGCAAGTCTAAGTACTACAAATCCATATGGCTCAACAAAATTATTTATAGAATATATTTTAGATGATTTATATAAAAGTGATAACGAATGGAGTATTATTAAATTAAGATATTTTAATCCAGTAGGCGCTCATGAAAGTGGTTTAATAGGTGAAGATCCAAATGGAATTCCTAATAATTTAATGCCTTATGTTAGTAAAGTTGCTATTGGTGAATTACCATACTTAAATGTATTTGGTGATGATTATGATACTAAAGATGGGACAGGCGTTAGAGACTATATTCACGTAGTTGACTTAGCAAAAGGACATTTAAAAGCATTAGAATATATAGATAAAAATAATGATTGTATTGCAATTAATCTAGGAACTGGTACTGGGTATAGTGTGTTAGATATAGTTAAAACATATGAAAAAGTTAATAACATAAAAGTACCATATAAAATAACAAAAAGAAGAGATGGAGATATAGCAGAATGTTATGCAGACTCAACTAAAGCAAAAGAATTATTAAATTGGAGTAGTGAACTAAGTTTAGATGATATGGTAAAAAGTGCATACAATTTTATAATAAAAAATAAAGAATAAAATAAACACTATTAATTTAGTGCTTTTTTTAGTATAATTAAGTAGGTGATATTATGAGTAATAAAATTGACATAAAAAAAATAATACTATTAGTAATAATTGCACTCGTTGCATATTTAGCAATAGCTAATTTTAAAATTATTGAATTACTAATATCTAAATTGGCTAAAGCATTATTTCCATTTTTATTAGGAATAATTCTTGCCTTTGTACTAAATATATTTATGTCAAAAATAGAAAATTTAATAAAAAAAATAACTAATACTAAAAAAACTACAAGATTTATAAGACTTATTTCTATAAGTTTATCATTAATA
Source organism: uncultured Bacilli bacterium (assembly GCA_944372415.1). GTDB lineage: Bacteria > Bacillota_I > Bacilli_A > RF39 > UBA660 > UMGS1124. The sequence goes on along the minus strand of CALVZA010000046.1, from coordinate 10,518 downwards.
ATCTTTTTACTATTTTTAACATTTGTTTCATTAGAATTAGTTCCTGAACTTATAAAAAATATAGAAACACTTATAAAAAATATCCCAGGAATAATTAATGATATTGAAGAGTATTTACTAGGAATACTATCTGACTATCCAGAAATACAGAATAAATTTATATCAATTTTTAATGATACAACTAATTTAAATCAAATTCTAATGAATATATTAAATTATTTAGTAAATGGCTCTATTAATATAGTTGCTAATTTTGTTAGTAGTATTATAACTTTTTTCACTGCAATAGTATTTGCAATTTATATGTTAAGTCAAAAAGAATATTTAATTAATGGCTTACAAAAAGTATTAAATGCTTATCTTAGTAAAGAAAAAGCCAATAAAATAATGAGTATAGGAAAATTAAGTAATATAACTTTTTCTAAGTTTGTATCAGGACAATGTTTAGAAGCAGTTATACTAGGAACAATATTTTTTATAGTTTTAACAATATTTAGATTTCCTTATGCATTATTAATTTCAGTACTAACGACTATTACTGCTTTAATACCAATATTTGGTGCTTTAATTGCAATGGTTATTGGCGCTATATTAATAGCAACGATTAGTCCTATACAAGCTTTAATCTTTATAGCAATATTCCTAATAATTCAACAAATAGAAGGAAACTTAATATATCCTAAAGTTGTTGGTAAATCAGTAGGTTTATCTCCAATATGGACACTATTATCTGTTACAGTTGGAGGTAGTTTATTTGGAATAATGGGAATGCTAGTAGGTTTACCTTTAGCATCTATACTTTATGCTTTAATTGTAAAAGATGTTAATGTTAGAATTAAAAAAGGAACTAATAAACGAATAAGTTAAATAAATATTTAAAACATAGCAATATGTTTTTTTATTTTTCGAATATAATTACCTTTATTTTATATATTTTAATAGAGGTGAATTATGAAGAAATTTGTAGTATTAATAATTAGTTTTATGGTTTTGAATTTAAATGTATATGCTAATAGTGCTAGTGGTAGCATATTGATTGAATACAGAACAGGAGAAGTATTAATTGAAGAAAACTCATTTAAACACATGGCTCCTGCAAGCATGACTAAAATGATGACACTTTTATTAGCAATGGAACAAATAGATAATGGTAAAATAAAACTCACTGATAAAGTTACAGTAAGTGAAAATGCATCTAATATGGGTGGAAGCCAAGTATATTTAAATGTAGGAGAAGTTATGACAGTAGATGACTTGATAAAAAGTATTTGCATTGCTAGCGCAAATGATTCAGCTGTTGCACTAGCAGAATATATTGGAGGAACAGAAGAAAAATTTGTTAAAATGATGAATGATAAAGTAAAAGAATTAGGACTGGTAAATACAAACTTTGAAAACGTACATGGATTAGATAGTGAAAATCATTATTCATGCCCTAATGATATGGCATTTATTGCAAGAGAATTATTAAAACACCCAAAAATATTAGAATATTCAAGTATTTATGAAGAATACTTAAAAAAGAATGATGGCAGTAGTGTTTGGATGGTTAATACTAATAAATTAATACGTTATTACAAAGGTTTAGATGGACTAAAAACGGGTTTCACAGAAAATGCTGGCTACTGTTTAACAGCAACTGCCAAAAGAAATGATATGAGACTAATTAGTGTAGTAATGGGTGAAGAAACAAGTGAAATAAGAAGCAAAGATACAATAGAATTATTAGATTATGGGTATAATAATTATAAATTAAAAACAATTTTCACAAATGATATAAATTTAGGAAAAATAAAAATAAATAATGGTAAAAAAGATTATGTAAATTTAAAATTAATAGATGATGTAGTTGATTTAGTAACAATAGAAGAAAATGGTAAGTATGATCATAAATTAAATTTAAAAGAAATAAATGCTCCAGTATATGTTGGGGACACTGTTGGAACATTAGATTTATATAAAAATGGAACAAAAATAAAAACATTTAATATAACAGTAAAAGAAAGCATAAAAAAAGCTAATATATGGGATTTATATAAAAAGAATTTTAAATATATCATTAGTGGTAATATATAATTAATGAATATTTGTATATACAAATAATATGATAAAAAATAAGACTTACTTACCAAATTAAAGCTAAATATATGTAGTTTTTTGAGTACTATATTAGATATTATAATAATCTACTAATATTCATAGAACTAATAACGATATGTATCAAAAAAATCTATTTGGTAGATTTTTTTATCAACTCCATATGAAATCACAATAAAATAAAAGTAATTTACTACTCAGTATTATACGTGTTATAATAAATGCCAACGGAGGTTTTATGAGATATATAGATTTTGATGGAGTTATATTAGATACTGAAGATATTTTATTTTATGAATGGAGAAAAAATCCTAATCGACATTTATTAGATATAAGTGACAAAATAAATTATATTAAAAATAGTGATTGGAAAAAAATTTTAAATGAATCACCAATAATTAATGATTCAATTTATATATTAAAAAATACTGATCCTAAAGAATCAATAATATTAACTAAAATACACTCATTAGAAAATGAAGGTTATGAAAAAATTAAATATTTAAGAAAATTAAGAGTTTTACAAAATATAATTTTAGTCCCATATAATTTAAAGAAAACAGATTTAGTAAATGCTAAAAATAATATATTAATAGATGACTGTTTAAAAAATTTAGATGATTGGATAAATTCCGAAGGTTATCCTATGTTTTTTGATAAAAAACAGAATAATATAGATAGTTGGGGAGAATATAATAAAAAAGGATATCAAAAAATATTAAAAATAAATGAAGAAAGAAAATAGTTATTTATAAAATATATTGTTAATACTTATATTAAATTTAATAAAAAATTCTTTATTATTCCATAACTTATTCATATTTATAAATTATAATTATAAACATGAAAGGAGAGATATTTAGAGAATAAAATTATTAAATATAAAATTAGTATATAATAATTTATAAAATTATAAATTTAAATAAAAAAATGCTCCTCTATAAGCAATAATATATATTTAATAAAATTTTAATAAACTATTAACCAAGTAAAGCCAATTATATTTTGGCTTTTTACTTTTTATATAGTATAATATAAACTATAGGAGTACTAATATGCAAGAAATAAAATATAAAGAAAATAAAAACTTTCATACAACACTAATTAACTTTGTATATCAATTTAAATGTAATAAAGAAGATATTATGGCATTAACATTATACTGTATACTTGCTAGTAAAACTAATAAAGAATATAACGACGAAATATCATTTGCTAAAGAAAAGTTAAATAGATATATTATAAGTTATAGTGTTAAAAATCAATCAATAAATGATATTTATTTTATAAACTTTTCACTTTTAATACCAAGTGATAATGTTATAAAAGAAGATTATTTAGAAAAATCAATATTGTTTTTATTAGATTCAGTATTTAAACCAAATATAGAAGATGAAAACTTATTTATAAAAGAAAAAAGAATTTATACTGAATATTTACTAAATGCTTATAAAAATATAGAATTTATTGCAGAAAAAAACTTGTTAGATTTACTAGATCAAGACTGTATTTTTAATAAATTAAAATATAGAGATATAGAAAATATAAATACTCTAAATATAAAAGATATTATTAATTTTTATAATAAATATATTAAAAATATAAAACCAATAATATTTATAAATGGTAATATAAACAATAATAAAGTAGAAAAAATAATAAATGATTATACTAAAGATTTAAACTTAAAAGAACAAAAATTAATAAACAAATATAACAACTTCTATAAAATTCAAAAATCTATATATAAAACAGATAAAAGTAAATTTTATCAAAGTATTATATATTTAATATATAATATAAAAAATTATAAAGAAGAAGACTTTTATAAACTATATTTAATTAATTTATTATTAAGTTCTTCATCTAGTGATTTATTACTAGAAAATTTAAGGAAGAAAAATAATTTAGTATATTCTTGTGGCGCTAGTGCCATGCTTAAAAACGGTTTATTATTTATAAAAGTAATTACTAATAAAGATAATGTTAAACTAGCAAAATTAGTGATTACTGAATTAATAAATGATTTAAATAATATAGAAAAATATGAAAAAAATATAAATAATATTATTAATAAACTAGAATTAAATATAGAAAGAGAATTAGATAATTTCTATATATTATGTTCAAATGAAATTAATAGTTATTTTAAAGCAGATATTACAAGAACTGAAGAATTAAAAATTCTAAAAAATATAAAATTAGAAGATTTAAAAGAATTAATATCTAGAATTAATTTGGTTTGCGATTATTCATTGGAAGGTGAATTATGAGTTTAGAAAGTTTTATATTAGATAATGGTCTTAAAGTATATTTAGTTAATAATAATACTAAACATACAACATACATTAATTTAATAGTTAAATTTGGTGGCTTAGATAATGAAATAATAATAGATAATAAAAAACATAAAATAACTAGTGGAAGTGCGCATTTTTTAGAACACTTAGTTTTAGAAAAATCTAAGTATGGAGATTTAATGAAAATATTTGGCCAATCAGGTATTAGAAGTAATGGTTTAACATCTATAATTAAAACACAATTCTATATAGATACAGTAAAAGATGTAGAAAAAAACCTAGAACTTTTAATAAAAGGTATACATTCTCCAATAATTACTGAAAAAAATATATTTAACATAAAACAACCCATACTAGAAGAAAAAAGAAAAAGTTTAGATAATAAATATAGTTCTTTATATAATAGTACTATTAAAAATGTAATTAATGCTAAACATTTTGACAGTATTTTAGGTAGTTATAAAGATATAGAATCTATTAAAGAAGAAGATATGATTTTAGCATTTAATACTTTCTATAGACCAACTAATGAAATAATTGTAATAGGGGGAAGATTTGATAAAAAGAAAGTACTAAAAGTAATTAATGATGCTTATAAAGTATTAAAATTTGATACTAATGAAGTAAAAAAAGTACCAATAAAATATAATTCTAAAGTAAATAAGAAAAAAGAAATTATAAAAGAAAATATTAATATGGAAAGAACAGTTATATCATTTAAACTTAATAATATAAATATGAGTAGTTTTGATAAAATATTACTAGATATATATTTATTTTTCTTCTTGAAGATGAATTTTGGAATAATGAGTAATCTAAATAAAAATCTAATAAATAATAATATTATTATAGGAAATATTAATTTTTCTTCTATGCTTTTAGAGGGTTATCATATAATAAAAATAGAAGCAAATACTAAAGATAACAAACTGTTTACTAAAATTACATTAGATTATATTTTAAATAAAAAATATATATTAGATAAAGATTTTTTTGATTTATATAAAAAAAATTATATATTAGATATAATTACTAGAAATGATAATATATATGATATGGTAGACCCTTTAATAGAAAATATTATATCTTTTAATTATGAAAATTTAGACTCAATAAAAGATATAGAAAATATGAAATTTAATATATTTAAAAATACAATAGAAAATATTAATTTTAATAATTATAGTATTAGTGTTTTAAAACCAAAATAGAGTATTAAAAAATAAAAAAGAAACAAATTTAACTTTTCTATTTTTTATATAATTATGCTAAGCCTTTTTTATTAAAAATTCTGCTAATTTTTCAGGATTTTTTTTATTTATAATTATTTCATAAATTAAATTTATTATTGGCATATCTATTTTTTTTCTTCTAACTAAAGTATAAATAGACTTTAATGTATAATAACCTTCTACTGTAGTAGAATTTACATATTTTTCTGCTTCCTTTTGTTTTTTTGAACCTATTAATACTCCATAAGAATAATTTCTAGATTTAGTGCTTGTTGCTGTTAACAATAAATCACCAACTCCAGCAAAAGAAAGTATAGTTTTTTTGTTACCACCTAAACCATATATTAAAGATTTTATATCGTGTAGTGATTCAGTTATTAAAAAACTTCTTGTAGATTCAGTATAACCTAAACCTTCTAATATACCAGCTGCTATTGCTATAACATTCTTAATACTCCCACAAAGTTCAACTCCAATAACATCGTTTGATGCTCTTAATTTTATAGTATCACTTGATAAAATTTCATTTATGACATTAATAGTAAGTTTATTTTTACTAGCAATAGTTAATCCTATAGGTTGATTACTTGCAACATCAATAGCAAAAGAAGGACCAGATATAACAGAAATATTTTTAGATTTTATATTTCTTTTAAAAACATCAGTAACAAACTCACAACTATTTTGTTCTATACCTTTACTTAATATACAAAAATGTTTATTTTTTAAATTATATTTACTTAATTCTTTAGTTACAGTATTTACAAACTTTGCTGTAACTGCAATAAATATAACATTACTATCCTTTATAACATATTCATAATCATTTGAAAACTCAATATTATCTGGTATTTTTACATTAGGTAAAATATTAGAATTATCTTTATTCTTATTTAGATAATCTGCTCTTTCTTTACTTTCTACCCACATATTAATCTTATCACAGTTTTTTAACAATGCTAATGCTATTGATAAGCCATAAGCACCTGTTCCAATTATTGATACTGTTTTCATATTACTTATTCCTCATTTCATAATTTATTTTATTTAAATTAATTTCATATTTATTATTCTTCATTTTATAATATTTTTTTGATTTTATATTATCTGGTAAATACTGTTGATTAACCCAACATTTAGGATAATCATGCGGATATTTATAATTCTCACTATTAGTTTTTATATGACTAGGTACATTACCAGTATTATTTTTTCTAATATCATTTAAAGCACTATCCATTGCTAAATAAGCACTATTACTTTTAGGAGATAAGGCTAGTTCTAAAACTACAACTGATAATGGAATTCTTGCCTCTGGTAATCCAACTAATTCGGAAGCACTAATTGCTGCCTCAACCTTAGGACCCATTCCAGGATTAGCAAGTCCAATATCTTCATACGCTATAACACTCATTCTTCTATAAATACTATCTAAATCGCCAATTTCTATTAATCTTGCTAAATAATATATAGAAGCATCAGGATCACTTCCACGAATACTTTTTTGAAATGCACTTAATAAATCATAATGTCCATCCTCATTTTTATCTGCAAAAATTATAGGTTTAGAATTAATTGATTTAATAATATTTTCATTTATAACTTTATCATTAGTAGAGTAGTAAGCTGTTTCTAATAGATTTAAAGCGGCTCTAAAATCTCCACTAGATAAATTTGCTATAATATATAAAGTTTTATCGTCACATTTAATATTATCTAAATAATTAAGTGCTCTTTTTAAACCTATAACAATATCTTGATTAGATAATTCTTTAAGTTCAAATATTTGACAACGGCTTCTAATAGCAGGGTTAATTTTATGATATGGATTAGAAGTAGTTAATCCAATTAAAATTATTAAACCAGACTCAATATATGGTAAAAGTAAATCTTGCTTATCTTTATTCATTCTATGAATTTCATCAATTACAACAATCATTTCGCCATTCATTTTAGCTTCTTCAATAACTATATTAAAATCAGTAACTTTACTAGTAGTAGCATTTAAAAATCTATATTGTCTTCCAAGTTCATTTACTATAGCGTTAGCTATAGAAGTTTTACCTATACCGGGTTTTCCATATAAAATACATGAAAACATTTTTTTGTTTTTTATTAAATTAGTTAATATTTTATTATCTCCAATTAAATGTTCTTGTCCAATAATTTCTTCTAATTTAGTTGGTCTTATCTTATTAGCAAGTAATTCCATAATATCACAACTTTCTATAAATATAATAACATAAATAACAGCATATTTTAATAATTAATATAAATATAACTAAATATAATGTAAATATATTAAACATTAATTAATTGATTATTTTTAAATAATATATGATAATATTATTAAGGTGATAATAATGAATGATATATATATTAATGACTTTCTATTATATTTAGAAATGAATTTAAATTATTCTAAAAATACAATAGATACCTATGAAAATGCCCTTAATAATTTATCAAATCATATAAATAAAAATATAGTAGCATTAACAAGTATTGATATAGAAAACTTTATAATAACACTAGATTTAGAACCATCTAGCATCAGTAACTATTTGAGCGCCTATAAAACATTTTATAATTATTATATAAAATTAGGTACTATTAATAAAAATCCAATAGATGTTATAGATTCACCTAAATTAATAAAAAAACTTCCTATATTTTTAACAATAGAAGAGATAGATAAATTATTAGATATAGAAATAATTGATGCATTTAGCGCTAGAAACAAGTCTATTTTAGAACTATTATATGCAACTGGACTTAGAATAAGTGAATTAATTAATTTAGAATTTAAAAATATAGATTTAAACGAATGTATTGTTAGAATAATGGGCAAGGGGAGTAAAGAAAGAATTGTTCCTATTAATGATACTTCAATAAAATATTTAAAAATTTATGTAAAAGATTATAGACATTTTCTAATAAAAAAAGAACAAAATAATTACTTATATATAAATAATCACGGAAAACAAATGACGCGTCAAGGTGTATATAAAATGATTAAAAAAAGAGCATTAGAAGTTAATATAAAAAAAGATGTTTCACCACATACATTAAGACACTCTATTGCAACACATATGTTAGAAAATGGGGCTGATTTAAGAATAATTCAAGAGTTTCTAGGACATAGTGATATTGGAACTACCCAAATATATACTCATTTAACTAATCAAACTTTAAAAAACAATTATATGGAATACTTTCCAAGAAATTAATAAAACAAAAAGAAACTATTTAAAAATCGATAGTTCCTTTTAAAATCTAACTAGCGAGCACTAGTTCTTGCAGAATTTTTTGCTGAATTATTAGTTCTAGCACTTTCTGAATTTCTACTTGAACAATTACTACATCCATTACTTCTTGCAGAAGTTTTTGAATTCTTTTTATTCATACTATACCTCCCACTATTATTATGTTTAAAAATTTAATTATTATAATGGTAAATATTGGCTTTTTAATTATAATATTATATAATAACTTTCATAACCATTAAGGAGGTTTAAAATCATGATTATAGAAAATTATGATACTATGATATTAACTTCAAAAAGATATTTAAAAAGAAATTATACTAAACTAAAAATTAGTAAATTTGGCGTAAATTCAGATATTTATAATTTCAATAATAATTTAATAAAATTATTTAAAAAAGCAAGTTCTACAGAAATTTATAATGAATTAAAAGAATTAAACTCTTTAAATACAACATCTTTAGTAAAAATAATAAAATATCTTTGGATTAAAGATAAGTTTTACGGTTATAGTATGCCTTATATAGAAGGAAATATGTATAATAAAATAGATTTAAATACAAATATTTATAAATTGCTTACATCTTTAATACCATTAGAAAAAGATTTAATAACATTATCTAAAAATAACTTTGTTGCAGAAGATTTAAATGCCCAAAATATTCTATATAATGAAAATAATAATATTTCTAAATTAATAGATTTAGAAAGTTATTATAAAGAAAATGATCATTCAAAAGAAATGATTAGATATTATAATCAATTAAAATTATATAAATTATTCTTAAATATCATTTCTAACATATATAAAATAGATAAAACTACACCAATTTTATATAAAGAATTTAACAATATAATATATACAAAAACTTCTTTTGAAATTGGTATTAAAACATTTTTTACTTCATTAATAGAAATATTAGAAAATGAAACAGATCAAGAAATAAATACAATTAATGACTTTAGAAAATCACTTAAATTATCTAATAAAAATTATTAAAAAGCATATAGTTAATTAGTAAATAATTTTAAATAATAATTTTATTGCTTATGGTATATATCATAAAAAAGTTGGAAGGAATGGTTCTTACTATGAATAATTTTATATATGCTTTTTTAATTAGTTCTATTGCAGGATTATCTACTATGTTAGGTTGCTTATTTATATTTACTAAAGTAAAAAATATAAATAAATTTTTAAGTATTAGTTTAAGTTTTAGTGCAATAGTTATGATACTTATAAGCATATTTGATTTAATACCAAGTTCTTTTTTTAGTCTACTATTAAGATATAAAATATTAGGACTTATTTTATCTATAGTAAGTTTTTTAATAGGAGTATATTTAATAAAATTTTCAAATAAATCAGTAAAAGTACTAGAAGAGAAGGGGAGTAGTTTATATAAGTTAGGAATAATTAGTGCAATAGTTTTAATGTTACATAATATACCAGAGGATTGTAGTTGTTATGTATCACGATAGAAATATAATATTGGTTTAAAATAAAAAACTACCAATCATAATTTATATTATTATTTTGGTAGTTTTTCTATTAATTATTATCTTCTAATAGTAATTTTTTCAATTGTATCATTATCTTGAAGTTCAGTTTTTGCCTTATCC
>CALVZA010000045.1 GCA_944372415.1 uncultured Bacilli bacterium | reverse complement strand
CTTGTCCATTTCTACCGGTTATTTGTTCAACTGTCATTTGCGATGAGGAAGAATAGTTTAATCCATGCGATTCGTACATATTAGTTGCCCATAAAATGTTTTTACCTGTAGTTCTATCAGTTAAAAGAATTGTTAGTAAATTTTCATCTATATTATAAATTGAATTTTCTTTAACATCTACTTTTTCACCTAAATACATATTCTACCTCACCTCCTATGTTTTTTTAAAATCTATATATACATTATATCATAAAAAACGACGTTTTTTAGCCATTTTAATGTAATTCATTTTCTAATTTAAAATTCAATTTCCATTCGAGATAATCATCATCAGATATATCGTAGTTTTCTCTTCTTTCTCTCATTTTTTTCCACTCTTGAATTCCATTATAAACATTCATGTTATATGATTTACCAGAAAAAGTATCCATCTCAATATTTAATTGATAATATGGAAACTCTTCTTCCAACCACATTTGATAATATATTTCATCTATTGGATTAGTGAAATCATATTTTCTAATTGCATCGACACTTACTTCATATAATTTTGCCAATTCTTCCAATCTACTTGGACTTGGGCTAGTGGTATTATTTTCATACTCACGAATTGTTTTATTTGGTTCTCTACCTCCAAATCCAAAATAAGCTGCCACATCTTCTTTAGTCATATGTCTGACTTCTCTTATGTACTCAAGTCTGGCTCCTTGAGACATATTCTTTAAATTAGGTTTAATGTAAAACATTCTATCTACCTCCATTTCGCTTTACTTTTTCACCAACAAAAAAAGTAGCCCTAACCTTATTGCTACTTTCCTGTATAAAAATTTATTATTGTGGCATCACACCACCCAACCCATTTTTATTATTTATATAATATTATTATCCTTCCGTTTTATCCTTTTATTCCAACCAAAAAAGACTCATTTGAGTCTTTCTTATTTTACCATTTGGAGTGTGTTCTCACTCTATTTTTGGTGGGACTTGATAGCAGCTTGCGCAGCTGCTAATCTAGCAATCGGTACTCTAAATGGTGAGCAAGATACATAAGTTAGCCCAAGATTATGGCAAAATTCAACAGTAGTTGGTTCTCCTCCGTGTTCACCACAAATTCCCAGTTTAATATCAGATCGTGTTTGCTTACCTTTTTCTATAGCAATTTTCATTAGCTCACCAACACCCTCTTGATCAACTTTAGCAAAAGGATCTGATTCAAATATTTGTTTTTTATAATAATCTCCTAAGAATTTAGACGCATCATCACGACTAAATCCATATGTCATTTGAGTTAAATCATTAGTACCAAATGAGAAAAATTCAGCATGTTTTGCTATCTTATCAGCTGTTAGAGCTGCACGAGGTATTTCAATCATAGTTCCTACACTATATTCAAGTTTAACTCCTGATTCTTCTATAATTTTATCTGCAGTTTCGCAAACTATATCTTTAACATATTTTAATTCCTTTTCGTCTCCTACTAAAGGAATCATAATTTCTGGTTTAACATCTAAACCTTCTTTATTAACATTTATTGCAGCCTCAATAACTGCTCTTGTTTGCATACGAGCTATTTCTGGATAAGTAATAGCAAGTCTACATCCACGATGTCCCATCATTGGATTAAATTCTTTTAAAGATTCTACTCTTGTTTTTAAAGCTTCAAAAGTCATTCCTAAACTTTCAGCAAGCGGTTTAATTTCATCATCAGTATGAGGTAAAAATTCATGTAGAGGTGGATCTAAATAACGAATATTAACACCATAAGGAGCCATTGCTCTAAATAACTCTTCAAAATCTTCTCTTTGATATGGCAAGATTTTTTCTAAAGCTTCTTCACGAGCCTCAACTGTATCAGCAGCGATCATTCTTCTAAAATTAAATATTCTATCTTCTTCAAAAAACATATGCTCTGTTCTACATAAACCAATACCTTCAGCTCCAAATTTACGTGCTTGTTTAGCATCTCTAGGTGTATCTGCATTAGTTCTTACTTTAAGTTTTCTGACATTATCTGCCCAAGTCATAAATGTTTCAAAAACACCTGAAATTTCTGGTTCTACTGTTTTTATTTGTTTTCCATAAACATTACCAGTAGAGCCATCTAAACTCATCCAATCGCCTTCCATATATGTAACTCCATCTTTAGTAGTAATACATTTTTTATCTTCATCTATTCTTAACTCTCCACAACCAGATACACAACAAGTTCCCATACCACGAGCAACAACAGCAGCATGACTAGTCATACCTCCACGAATAGTTAAAATACCGTGTGCTAAATTCATTCCTTCAATATCTTCTGGACTAGTTTCAAGTCTAACTAATAATAAATCTTTTTCTCCTGCTTCATGAGCCTTCATAACATCTTCAGCAGTAAAATAAATTTTACCTGTTGCGGCTCCAGGAGATGCAGCAAGACCTGTTGCAATTACAGTAGCAGCCTTTAAAGCATCAGAATCAAAATTTGGATGTAACAATTGATCTAATTGTTTAGGTTCAACCTTTAATAATGCCTCTTCCTTAGTAATCATACCCTCATTAACTAGGTCAACAGCAATTTTTAAAGCAGCTTGAGCTGTACGTTTACCATTTCTAGTTTGAATCATAAATAACTTCCCATCTTCAATTGTAAACTCCATATCTTGCATATCTTTATAATGATCTTCTAATATTTTATTAATTTTAACAAATTCTTCATAACATTCTGGCATAGTATCTTTTAAAGTATCAATTGGTTGTGGTGTACGAATACCAGCAACAACATCTTCACCTTGAGCATTCATTAAATATTCACCATAAAGTTTCTTTTCTCCGGTTGCAGGATTTCTTGTAAATGCAACTCCTGTACCACTAGTTTCTCCACGATTACCATAAACCATTTCTTGAACATTAACAGCAGTTCCCCAAGAACCCGGAATATCATTTAATCTTCTATAAGTAATTGCTCTATCGTTATTCCAACTCCTAAATACAGCCTTTACTGCTTCTAATAATTGTACTTTAGGATCTTGTGGAAATTCACTACCAGAATGTTTTTTATATTCTTCCTTATAAATTTCAACAACTTCCATTAAATCTTCTGCAGTAAGTTCAGTATCAAACTTAACACCTTTTTCTTCTTTTATCTTATCAAATTTTCTTTCAAAAGAAGATTTAGGAAATCCCATTACAACATCTGCAAACATTTGAATAAATCTTCTATAAGAATCATATACAAATCTTGGATTTTTTGTAACTTCAGCAAAGCCTTTAGCAACATTATCAGTCATACCTAAATTTAAAACAGTATCCATCATGCCAGGCATACTTGCTCTTGCGCCGCTTCTAACACTAACTAGTAAAGGATTTTTAGCATCTCCCATTTTTTTACCAGAAATATTTTCTAATTCACTTAAATGTTCAAATATTTCATCTTCAATACTTTTTTCTACCTTTTCTCCATCATCATAATATTTAATACAAGCCTCAGTAGTTACAGTAAAACCTCTAGGAACAGGTAAACCAATACTAGTCATTTCAGCCAAATTAGCTCCCTTACCTCCTAAAAGATTTCTCATATCTTTATTTCCTTCTGTAAAGGAATATACATATTTTGTCATATCTACCCTCCATTTTTATTTGACTATTTTAGTATAACATAAAAAAAATACCATAAACAATAGATTTATGATATTTTTTACTATTTTCTAAACAAGTTACTATTTTTTTCATGAATTTCTTCAACCATTTCTTGAGGAATACCAGCTTTTACATTATCTAATTCATTTAAATCTAATTCTTTATCAATTATCTTTTCCTTTAATATATTTAATTCTGATTTATCCATTTTGTTTATAACTCCATCTTCTTTACCTACGTGTACTTTACTAACAAATAATTTTTTTTCTTCTTCGCTTAATTTACCATCTTTAAAATTTAACACAACTATTCTCCTATCTATTAAAATTATAAAAGATTATTTAATTATAATCAATCATTTCCTAGGATTAGTATGTAAATAAACTCTTTTTAATTCTTCATTAGATACATGAGTATAAATAGTAGTAGTAGATAAAGAAACGTGTCCTAACAATTCTTGAACAGATTTCAAATCACATCCCTCATTAAGCATCATAGTTGCAAAAGAATGTCTAAAAGTATGTGGAGTTATTTTCAAATCAGTTGATGATTTTAATAAAATTTTATCAATTATATCTCTTATACCTCTAGTAGTTATCTTATTACCCAAATGATTTAAAAATAAATAATCACTTGTTTTACTACCTAATATATTACTTCTAACTTTTAAATAATCATTTAAAGAATCTATTGCATAACTACCTAAATATACAATTCTTTCCTTATTTCCCTTTCCCAATACCTTTATTTCATTAGAACTTATATCAATATCATTTAATTTAATATTTACAAGTTCACTAACTCTACATCCAGTACACAAAAGTACTTCAAAAATACACTTATTCCTAACCCCTAAATCATTACTAATGTCTATACTATTTACAAGTTCGACATATTCATTATATTTAAAATAATTAGGAAGTTTCTTTTCTTTAGAAATAGAATTAACTAAATTAAAAGGATTACTATTAATAATATTATTTTTAATTAAATAATTATAAAAACTTCTAATACTACTTAAACATCTATTAATACTAGTAGATTTATGATTATCTTTTAAATATGTTATAAAATCTAAGACATCTCTATACTCTACACTATTATATTTTTTCTTCTTTAGTTTTAAATAATTTTCAAACTTAGTTACATCTAAATCATAATTTATAATAGTATTATCACTATATTTTTTTATATTTTCTAAATAATTTAAAAACTTATCTTTCATATTACCTCTTAATAATTTAATAAACGTCCTTGATATATTATTTTTTTATTAGGTATTTTCATAAAATCAGCAGGCTTTATAGTTTTACTATTAAATTTATATATATCACTTTCTTCTAATAAATGTCCAACAAATTCACTACATACACTATAATTTTCTCTTTTATAATTTATATTAAATATTTTTAATACTAACCCTATAATATCATATCTATATATATCTATATTCTTTTTATATTTTTTCAATAATTTTACTATTTTTCTATATTGATTGTCACTTACATCTAATTCCAATATAGTACATTTAGTTTTATTAAATTTTTTATAAAACTCCCCATTCTTATTTTCATATATAAAACCACCATTAAATGGATTATGTAATTCTTTTCTTCCAAAACTATACATCACTTTAACATCTTTTTTTAATGCAATAGATACATGACTATAATTATATCTAGTAAAAACTTTAATTATTTTAGAAGGCATAGTACCACTATAACTTAGAATAATATATATTTTTTTCATACTACCTATCACCAAAATAATTATAGATTAAAATATTTATTATTGCAATTAAAAAAGAGATTAGCGTTCCTTATACCTTACCGCCATCTCCAGGTTTTAAAATTAATTTTCTACCACTTTCTTCTAAAGATTTCTTTAATTCTTTATATGTAAGAGGCACAATATAATCATTTCCATCTAAAATAGGCTCTTCTTTTTCACTTTTAAAGTTTTTTAATATTTCATTATTACTTCTTTTAATATCTTCTTCAAATAAAAATTCTTCATAATCATAATCTGTATCTATATCATTAATTTTAACAACTTTTCTTTTTATATTAGATTTCTCTTCTATTTTATAATTATAGCTTAAATAACTATGTCTCCTATTTATATCTAATTTACCATCAACATACATTTTCTTTATTAAAAAATCACGTAAACTTGTATATTTTTCTTTATATACATTGTTACTATTTTTACTAAAAAATTCAGATTTAATAAAATATTTAACTGCTTCATCCATATAGTTTCTTTCACTATAAGAAGATGCTTCATACCATCCATCAATCTTTGAATTAGCATAATTAAATAAATTATTAACTTTATTTAACATTCCTTCACTTTTAGAATATTTTTTTGCATAAAGCCTTGCTAACAATAACATTTTCTTAGGATCATTTTTATACATTTCAAACACATAATTAATATAACTCATATTAAAATGGTTTTTATCTTTAGAAAATAATAATATATCCCCATCAAATATTATCTTACCTTCTTCTCTTTTTTCACTATAAACATAAAGTTTATCTACATTTTCACCTATAAGATCCTTAGTTTTTAAACTATTTAATAATTCTTCTTCATTATTAAATTTAGTTGTAAAAAAATCAATAGTCTTAATATCATTTAAATCATAATTTAACAATTCTTCATAACTAGATAAATCAACTAACTTTATAATATCGTTTTCTATATAACTTAGACTATATTTACTCATATATACCCCCTATTAACAAAGTAATTATAGCAAAAAGAATAACTATTGTCAAAATTTATACCTGTTACCAATTAGCCGCACCAACAAATGTTCTTATAATTAAATTGATGGTTATAAATAAAAGAGTTAAAAATCAAAATAAATATAATTTGTATAGATTTAAAAAATTTCTTTGTATCTTGTGAACGTATAGAAAGAAATCTATATTTATTTAAAACACCATTAATAGTTGAAAAACAAAACAAACAAAGTACTATAACTTTAGTAGTAATACCATATATGAAAAAAATGGGAATAAAATCTAGAGGAAGAATATATGAAATACAAAAACATATAAAATATATTACTGCTCGTCCTAGAATGAGTTTATATATTAAAAAGTAAAGAAGTAATAAATATTTACCTAAACTATGTTTAAAAAAAAATTACATATTTATTCTATAAATTAATGTTTTCTAGATTTAACAAACTATATAAATTTATATAAAAAACAAGAGTTAATTTATAACTCTCGTTACATCGTAACCATATATTTCTAATACACTAACTACTTTTTTACTTTTTATTCCAGTTTTACAGTAAAAATAATATTTTTTATTTTTATCTAAGTATAAAGTTGGATTATATAATAATTTTTCATAAGGTTTATAATCATTATCTAAATTTATTAATTCACCATCATGGTTAAATTCATTTAATTTTATTGTTTTCATAATATAGTATATGATTATAAATAAAAAAAGATTATTATAAGTATTTTATATAATTATTAATTATTAATACTTTAAAATCATCTTCTTTAGTATCATTGCTTAATATTTCATGACAAATAATATTTATTTTTTCTTTTAATATTAATTTTTCTTCATAAGTTAATAGATTTATTCTTCTTTTTATATTACTATCTACTAAGTCAATATAGTAATCTAATAATTTATATAATTCGTTTCTATTATTAAAATTATCGTTATAAAGTTTATCTAATTCTGGTATAACTTCTGTAATAGTATTTAATAAATTACTATTTAATAATATATCTTCTATTTTATTAGAAGTTTTAGTTATATATTTATTTATAAATTCATCTCTATCTATGAAACTTAATTCATTTATATAACTTTCTAATAATTCTTTTAAACTAGAATTATTTATTTTTTTATTTAAACTATTTTCTAAGTTAATTAACCATATATTTATTGATTTAATTTCACTTTTAGTTCTATTAATTATAAATGTATTATTTTGCGTATCATTAATTAAATCAGATGCTAACAAAGTATCTTTTTCATCAAATTTATTATCTAAGTTTAAATCTTTAGTTTGTATTTTTTCAAATACTTTTTTATTTTTTTCTTCTAATTCAGTTATTTTATTTTCTAAATTAGTTATTTTATACTTTAATATAGATATTAAACTAGTTAATTCAAATAATTTAATATTCTTTAGTATATTATTTATTTTATTATTTATATAATTAACTAAATTACTAACCAGTTTATCACTAGGATCAGTAAATAATAGTTCTATTTGTATAATTATTAAATCTTCAATCTTAGTATTATCTAACTTATTTTTTATATATTCTATAACACTATCATCTGCGTTTTTATGTATCAAATAATAATTAACCATATTTACTACATTATTCATACTAATCCCTCTTATTCTTATTTGATTATATCAAACTATATAAAAAAAATAAAATGTTTAAAAATACAAACTTATATTTTTTTTTTACTTTATTTAATTAAAAACTATACTAATATTTATTACGTATTTTTCTTATTTAACTTGTTTTTGCAACAATTTAAAATTATTAATATTAATTTTAAAAGTATCACATATAGTTTTTAAAAAAGAAACTTCTGCC
>CALVZA010000044.1 GCA_944372415.1 uncultured Bacilli bacterium | reverse complement strand
ATAGTTATAGGTATAACAGGTGGTATCGCTTGTTATAAAGTATGTGAAATAATTTCTCATCTGGTTAGAGATGGTGCAAATGTAGATGTTATTATGACTAAAAATGCTACCGAATTTATTACACCTTTAACAATAGAAACGTTATCAAAAAACAAAGTAGTAATAGATATGTTTGAGAAAAAGGAGCATGTAGAAGTTGAGCATATAAGTCTTGCAAAAAAAGCTGACTTAATATTAGTGGTACCTGCTACAGCAAATATTATTGGAAAGGTTGCAAATGGAATTGCAGATGATATGCTATCAACAACAATTATGGCAACAACTGCAAAGGTTGTATTTTCTCCTGCTATGAACAATGAAATGTATAACAATAAAATTGTTCAGGATAATATTAGTAAATTAAAAAAGTATGGATATGAGTTTATAAATCCAGTAGAGGGTAATTTAGCCTGTGGCTATAAGGCAATTGGTAAACTTGCAAAAAAAGAAACAATAATTGAATTTATTAATAAAATTTTAGATGGAGGTAGAAAAAATGAAATATAAAGTAATTATTACTGCAGGAGGAACAAGTGAAAAAATAGATAATGTGAGAAAAATAACAAATAGTAGTTCTGGAAAATTAGGATGTACAATAGCTAATAAATTAATACAATTACACGAAAAACAAATAGAAAAGATATATTATATTTGCTCAAAAACATCTTTTAAGCCAACTCACAACAAAATTGAAATTATTGAAATTACAGATACTAATGAGTTAGAAACGACAGTTAGAAAACTATTAACAAGTAATGATATTCATTACTTTATACATTCTATGGCTGTTTCTGATTACGCTGTTGACTATGTCACAACTGCAGAAAGTCTATCTTTAAGCATAAATAATAATACTAATAAAAGTGTTGTTGATTTAATCTGTGAACATAATGATAATTTAAATGATAATAAAATTTCATCTAATCAAGAGAATCTAATTATTAAATTAAAGAAAACTCCTAAAATAATATCTATAATAAAAAATATTAGTCCAAGTACATATTTGGTAGGATTTAAATTATTAGACAATGTTAGCGAAGAAAATTTGATTAATACTGCTGTTACATTAAAAGAAAAAAATAATTGTAATTTAGTAGTTGCTAATGATTTAGAAGATATCAGACAAGGTAACCATAAAGCATTTGTTATCAAAACATCTAATGATTATATTATTGCTTCTGGAAAAGAAGATATTGCACAAAAATTGATAGGAGAAATATTTAAAAATGACAAATTATAAAAAGATTTATGTTTCAAGCATCGATAATAAAATTATCGATGAAACATATAAGAATTTATTAGAAAACAAATGGCATTTTGTAATTTTAGATGTAAATGGTGTATTAAATGTATTAACCAAAGAAAAAAGTCTTTTTAATATAAACAATGAACAACAATTTATAAATGATTTTAAACAAGATATATATTATAAAACAATTATAATTAATAAAAATATAAGTATTAATGAAAATGATTTAAATATTTATAATGCATATATACAAAAATATAAAGATATAATGGGAAAAAACATTTATGGTGATAAATACGTCTTTGGAAGTGTTGCAGTTAAAACTGATAAAGGATTTATTACTACTATTAGAGGAAAAGAAAATTTAAATGATTATACACTTGTAAATAGTGTAGATCATACAAATCATACTTTAAATGTTGAAAATAAAAAAGCTACTTTAAATGCCCCATTATTAGATTACTTATTTAAAAATGAAAAGGTTAAAGTAATTGTTCATATAAATCACGAATATGATAATAATTTACCATATTATGATTATGCTTTTCCTGGAACAGTAAGAGATTCAATTAGAAACAACAAAACTTCATTTAATATTAAATATCACGGTGTTATATATTTGTTTGATAAAAATGGGAATTTAATTTATGGGAGGAATGAGAAATGAAATATCCAAAATATTATATATATGAAAAATTATACAGAAGATACTTTTTAAAAGGTGTTGATTACTTTATTAAAGAGGCAAATTTAACTTCTCATGATAAGGTGTTAGATATATGTGGTGGTAATGGAAGATTAACAAAAGAACTAATAAAATTTAGTGACAATGTTAGTTATTTAGATAAAGAAAAGGATATGATACCATTAGATTTAGAACAATTGGGTATCAAAGTGTATAATGATTCAGTAGAAAATTTTATAGACACTACACACGAAAAATATACAAAAGTTTTTTGTGAACAAGCCATTAATTATTGGTTATTAAATATTGATATTAAAAAGTTTAGTAGTTTATTTGAAAAGGGTGGATTATTTATATTTAATACATTCTCAAATAAACCTTCAAATAAACCAATGATTAAAGAATATACCCTAGATGATAAAAGTTATTTAGAAATATCTTATTTAATGGATAATAAAGTTCAACATATACAAGTTTGTGAAGGATATGAACCTCACTTTACTATATTTGATTGTATATCAAAGGCACAATATGAAAAACTACTTTCACCATACTTTGATATAGAAATTAAAGATGATGGAAAAAGTTCACTTTATATATGTAAAAGGAGATAGTCATGAAAAATAAATCACTTGGTTTATATAATATAATTGATACTGATGGAATAAACAAGAGTATAAATAATGTATTATCTAGTGGAATTAATTTTAATACATATACTTCCCCAAAAGGACTAAAAGAATTACGAATTGAAATTAGTAATTTCTTAAATGATATTTGGAACTATAATGTAAATTATAAAGATATGTTAATTACAACTGGTTCTCAACAATCAATTAATCTTATATCTTATGCATTGTTAAATGAAGGAGATACTGTATTAATAGAACAACCAACATATTTTGGCGCTATAAAGGCTTTTAAAAATAGAAAAGTTAATTTAATTGGATTAGATTTAACCGAGAATGGAATTGATTTAAATATATTAGAAAACAAGATAATTAAATATAAACCAAAACTTATTTATGTGACTCCAACTTTTAATAATCCTACTGGTTATTCTTGGAGTAATTCTTATAGGAGAAAGTTTTTAGAAGTTGTTAATAAATATAATGTTTTAGTATTAGAAGATGATCCTTATAGCTTAATTAATTTTACAAATATTAAATACAAAAATTTATACGAGTTAAATAACGGAAAAAATATTATTTATTTAGGAACCTTTTCTAAATATAT
The DNA here is from genome assembly GCA_944372415.1 of uncultured Bacilli bacterium. GTDB lineage: Bacteria > Bacillota_I > Bacilli_A > RF39 > UBA660 > UMGS1124. The sequence goes on along the minus strand of CALVZA010000044.1, from coordinate 470 downwards.
CAGTCCTTCAATTAATGTTGGATATATATTATCAAATATTACTTTATTAGGTGAATTATACTCTTTTAAAGAGAGTTTTGATTTGGACACTTCACTATTTAATCAGTTAGTTGTTTTAGATTATCTTCAAAACAATAATATTAAAAGTATTGTAAAGAATAGATTAAAAATTTATAAAAATCTTTTAGATGAAACAATACAAAATATAAATACTAATTATGCAAATTCTATTTTATATTATTCTAAAATTAAAGGCGGTCTGTTTGTTTATTTGAAATTTAATAATGAAGTAGATACTAATATATTTGAAAATGGTAGTCATTATTATATAGATGAAAATCATAATAACGAAACTAGAATAAATATATGTAATTTGTTAAATAATGACTAACTGTTTTATTAATAAGGGGATTGGGGTGTTCCTCATATAAGAATTTGTGCGGGAGTACAAATTCAGTGCTGGCTAGACA
>CALVZA010000043.1 GCA_944372415.1 uncultured Bacilli bacterium | reverse complement strand
ATTGAAATTTTTCTTCATCTGTTAAATTAACTATTAATTTTTTTATATCATTCATATACTCACCATCTTCTTATTATAAGAATACAACTTTTTGACTATTTAATCAATCTGGTCTAACATAGATATTCTAATTTTGAAAACTTGATCCATGGTCATTAATAATACTTTACAAAATAAATAATATAGTGTTATAATGTATTTAGCAGATTTAAGTGGGCATAATATCCCGCTTTTATTTATGCTTTGGAGGAATTATGGATGAAGTTTTAGAAAAAATAAAAGAAATTATAAGTGAACCAATTAATAAATTAGATTTGGTAGTAGATTCTATTGAATATGTTAAAAATGGTAAATATAATTTTTTAAATATTGTATTAGATAGAATAAATGGTATTGATTTGGATACTATTGTTGAAGCAACTAATATTATTAATCCTATTATTGACGAATATGATTTAATTAATGAGGAATATATTTTAGATATATCTAGTAAGGAGAGAGGTTAAATATGAATGGTAAAGAATTTATTAAAGCAGTTAAGTTTATTACTGAAGAAAAAGGTATAAGTGAAGATGTCATTTATGAAGGTATGGAACAGGCTCTTTTAACGGCTTATAAGAAAAATTTTAAAGGCAAAACAAATGCTAAGGTTCAAATTGATAGAAAAACTGGAGATATTAAGGTATTTACTTATTATGTTGTAGTTGACCAATATCATGATGGAGAAGAGTATGTTGATGAAGATGGCGTTACAAAATTTACTGAACCTGATATTAATGAAGATGCACAAGTTTTATTAGAAGATATAATTGAAAAATATCCTGATGCAAAAGTTGGAGATGTGTTTCAAGAAGAGGTAACTCCACAAGATTTTGGTAGAATTGCTACTAGTACTGCAAAACAAGTTTTAACTCAAAGAGTTAGAGAAGCAGAAAGAGATAGTATTATGGAAGAGTTTAGTGATAAACAAGACGAAATTATGGTAGGTAATCTTGCAATGGAAGATGCTAGAAATTATTATGTTGATTTGGGAAGAGCAAGAGGAATTTTACCTAAAAGTGAAATAATTCCTGGTGAACAGTTAAAAATGGGAAGCAGTATTAGAGTTTATATTAATAAAATTGAAAGTACTACTAAAGGGCCTTTAATACTTTGCACAAGAAAACATTATGGTTTTGTTAAAAGATTATTTGAAAGTATTGTACCAGAATTTAAAGAAGGAATATTATTATTGCACGGGGTTGCACGTGAGGCTGGTATAAGGAGTAAGGTTGCTGTATCAAGTTTAAATCCTAATATAGATCCTATTGGGGCATGTATTGGAGAAAGAGGAAGTCGTATTGCTTCTATTCTAGCAGAGTTAAATGGAGAAAAAATAGATTTAGTACTATATAGTGATGATGATGCAGAATATATAAAGAATGCTTTAAGTCCTGCTAAAGATGTTATTGTTAGTATAATTGATAATACTAAAACTAGAGAAGCTTTGGCTGTTGTTAATGATGAAAATCAAAGATTAGCTATTGGTAAAAATGGAATTAATATTAAACTTGCAAGTAAATTAACTAAATTTAGAATAAATATTAAAACTATGGAACAAATAAATGAAGAAGGAAATAAATAAATTTATAGGAGTGTAATTATGAAACAAAAAAAAATTCCTATGCGTACTTGTGTAGTTAGTCGTGAAAAACTTCCTAAACGTGAACTTATTCGTATTGTACGTAATAAAGATGGAAAAGTTTTTGTAGATCAAACTGGTAAACAAAATGGTAAAGGTGTTTATTTAAAACTTGATAAAGATATTATAAGTAAGGCTAAAAAAAGTAAAATTTTAGATAAATATTTGGAAATAGAGATTTCTGAGGTAATTTATGAAGAATTAGAAAACTTAGTAAAATAGAAAGAAGGGTATTTTATGACAGTAAAAGATTATGCGTTAGAATCTGGATTTACAGTTCAAGAAGTATTAGAAAAATGTAGGGAATTAGGTATTAAATGTAGTAATGGAAGCGATATTCTTGATGATGATGGTATAATTATGCTTGATAATTCCATGCATTTAATAAGTACAGAAACTGAGATGGATTATAATGATGCTGATGAATTAGATGAAGCAGTTGAAAATATTATGTTAGATTCTAAATTACAAGAAAAAGATAACAATTCAACTAAAAAACAGAAGTTAAAGAAAAAAGTTGTAAATGAATCAGCAAAAAAAGAATATTTAAAAAATAAAAAAGCGATGTATAAGAATAAAGAAAAATTATCTAATAATGCAAAAGACGAAAATATTGTTTTATATAAAGAAGGTATGACTTTAGGTGAGCTTGCAAATAAATTAGAAGTTAATGCAACAGATATTATGAAAAAGTTAATTAGTATGGGATTAATGATTACTATTAATCAATCTATTGATTTTGAAAATGCAGAAATTATATCTTTGGAATATGGTAAAACTTTAAAAAGAGAAGAAACACAAGATATTTCGAATTTTGAAGAATATGAAATAATAGATAATGAAAGTGATTTAGTTAATCGCCCTCCAGTTATTACAATAATGGGACATGTTGATCACGGAAAAACTAGTTTGTTAGATTATATTAGAAATAGTCATGTTGTTGATAAAGAATTTGGGGGCATTACTCAACATATTGGTGCTTATCAAATAAATTATAATGGTAATAAAATTACTTTTATTGATACACCAGGGCACGCTGCTTTTACAGAAATGAGAGCACGTGGAGCAAGTATTACTGACATAGTAATAATTATTGTTGCAGCAGATGATGGAGTTATGCCTCAAACTAAGGAAGCAATCGATCATGCACTTGCTGCAAATGTACCAATAGTTGTTGCAGTTAATAAAATAGATAAACCAGAAGCCAATCCTGAAAGAATTTTAACAGAAATGGCTGAAAATAATATTACACCTGAAGTTTGGGGTGGAAATGTTCCTTTTGTAAATATTTCTTGTAAAACTGGAGAAGGAATTAATCAATTATTAGATACTTTACTTGCTATAAGTGAAATGGAAGAATTAAAAGCTAATCCTAATAGATATGCTGTTGGTACTGTTATAGAATCTCGTGTTGATAAGTCAATTGGTGGAGTTGCAACTTTATTAATTCAAAATGGTACTTTGAGATTAGGGGATCCTTTAGTTGTTGGTACTTGTCATGGTAGAGTAAGAACTTTTAAAAATGATTTAGGTGAAAATATAGTAGAAGCTGGTCCTAGTACTCCAGTTGAGATAACTGGTTTGTCTGATAATCCTTCTGCTGGTGATAAATTTATGGCATTTGAATCTGAAAAACTTGCTCGTGAAGTTGCAGAAAAAAGATTAATTCAAGCAAAACAAAATAGTCAAAAACGCGAAGTAGTAAGTTTTGAAAATTTATTTAAAGAAATGCAATCAGGAGTTAAGGAGATTAAAATTGTTTTAAAATGTGATGTCAGGGGTAGTGAAGAAGCAGTTAAAAATGCTTTAGAAAAAATTGATGTTGAAGGTGTAAAAGTAAAAGTTATAAGAAGTGGTATTGGTACTATTACTGAATCAGATGTAGTTTTAGCTAACGCTAGTAATGCTATTGTAATAGGGTTTAATGTAGTGCCTAATGCAATAACTAAAGAAATTGCAAAAGAATATAGTGTTGAATTAAGACTTTATACAATTATATATAAATTAGTAGAAGAGATGGAATTAGCAATGAAAGGTATGTTAGATCCAGAATATGAAGAAAAAGTAATTGGTAATGCTGAAGTTAGAAAAATATTTACATTTTCTAAAGTTGGTAAAATTGCTGGAGTTAAAGTAACAGATGGAATAATTAAATCAAGTTCTAATGTTCGTGTAGTTCGTGATGGTGTTATTATATATGATGGTAAAGTAGGAAGTCTACAACGTGAAAAGGATTCCGTTAAAGAAGTTAAATCAGGCTTTGAATGTGGAGTAACTATAGATGGGTATAATGATATTAAAGAAAATGATGTTTTAGAATGTTACGAAAATGTTTTAGTAAAAAAATAATACTTGATTTAGGTATTATTTTTTTTAGAATTTAATTAAGGTAAAGATTCTATTTATGAAAAAGTTATGTAATTTTTTATATTTGAAAGGAGTGAGTTTCATGAATAGAAGACAAAAAATAATAGTAAGTGTGACAGGAATATTTATAGTACTATTAATATTAGTAGGATTAACGTATGCATACTTCTTAACACGTATACAAGGA
>CALVZA010000042.1 GCA_944372415.1 uncultured Bacilli bacterium | reverse complement strand
ATGAATAAAAGTATGGAAACAAAAGTAAATATAGCAAATATAAAAGAGATAAATCCATATAGTGACAATACAAATAGTTTAGCATATAACATAATAAATAATGCAGCATTAAATAAAAACGGAACAGAATTAAGAGCAATACCACTTACTAAACCTGGATATATAACTGAATCTAATCCTTTAGAAAAACAAATTATTACACTAGATTTAACTGAAAATCCTTATGGAGATTTATCATGGTATTTATTATTTGATTCATATGATATTTTTTCTTATGAACCAAATATGAATAATAACTTTATTGAAAAATGTAGTGATTCTATTGGTAAGTACATTGCTACAACAGAAAGTTATGTAAATAATTTTGGAATAGCATATAAAGTTATTTCTTGCGATAATGAAAATACTGCAAAAGTTTATAAAGTGGATTCACGAACTCCCATGATTTATGAAAATCTTTTATCTGTTACACAAGATGATTATGGGACATCATATTATTATCGTGGTATGGTAGAAGATAATTATATAAATTTTGCAGGGATGTGTTGGAGAATTATGAGGATAGAAGGGGATGGGGCAGTAAAACTTATATTGGCGGATAAAGATGCTGAATGTAGTTCTGTTACGGAAACAAAAGAAAATAGTTCTTCTATTGGTAAAGCAGATTATGGATATTATACACGACAAGAAGATGAATATCCTCCAATAGAATACATACCAGACTATTTTAATGAAACTAGTACAACTAGCATGTACTATAAATTTAATGAATGGATAAACAGTAAAAAAAGTGATCAAAATCCTTTGTTTTCTGAAAGCGATAAACAAAAATTAAAAAATGATACTTGGTGTATAACAGGAGCTACCAAATCATTGAAATGTCCATCAAATGCTAAAACCTATAATTCCTTAATAGGAACTTTTACTACTAATGATATTCTTTTTGCTAGTGGGATTTTGGGTAGTTATGTATCGCCTGGGAATTTTAATGATAATTATTATTTAAAACAAAATGCAGTAGGAGATTTAGATCAAAATCCTGATTATTTAGTATTATCGGAAATGCCATTTATGACTTTCGGTACTACATGTTCCACCAATTATGGATATAATTGTATCGATGGGTCAGCGGCAGGCTATAACACGGGAGTTGCAATTTCTATGAATATAAGACCTTCTATAACTCTAAATCAAAATATAGAAATTGTTGATGGAGATGGAACTTTAGAAAATCCCTATATTGTTAGTTAAAAAATTATTAAAGTTATAAAGTTCTTTGGTAATTTTTTTGTTTATGCTATAAATTTAATATATTATTTAGTATAATAGTTTAAGAAGGTGATAGTTTGAAAAATTTAAAAGTTGTTTTTATGGGTACTCCGGAATTTGCTGTACCTGTTTTAGAAAAACTAATTGAAGAAACTAATGTAATATTAGTTGTAAGTCAACCTGATAGTTATGTTGGAAGAAAAAAAATATTAACTCCTAGTCCTATAAAACAAGTTGCTTTAGAAAATAATATTCCTTGTTTTACTCCTACTAATATAAAAAAAGATTATGATAAAGTTTTAGAAAGTAATGCAGATATTATTATTACTTGTGCGTATGGACAAATTATACCAAAAGTATTATTAGATTTTCCTAAATATAAATGTGTAAATGTGCATGCTTCTTTATTACCTAAATATAGAGGTGGTGCTCCAATTGAAGCAAGTATAATTAATGGAGATGATGAAACTGGTATTACAATAATGTATATGGCTCCTGGGATGGATGATGGAGATATAATAAAACAATCTAAAGTGAGTATTTTAGATAATGATAATATAAATACATTAAGTGATAAATTAAGTATATTAGGATCTAATTTATTAATAGAAACTTTACCTAGTATAATAGATGGAACTTGTAATGTTATAAAACAAGATGATAGTAAAGTAACTTATGCATATATTATAAAAAGAAAAGATGAAGTATTAGATTTTAATAATAATTATAAAGATATATATAATAAAGTTAGAGCACTTTATAATAGAAGCTATTTTGTTATGAATAATATTGAATATAAAGTAATAAGTGTTAGATTTGAAAAAAATATTGGAAGTGTTGGTGTAATAAATAATATATATAAAGATGGATTTGGAATAGGTTGTAAAGATGGAGAAGTTGTTATAACTGAATTTATTCCATCTGGTAAAAAACAAATGTTAGTAAGTTCATTTTTAAATGGGATAAAAAATAATAGTTTAATTGGGGTAAGAGTTAATGAAGAAACAGAAAAAAGATAGTAAAATAAAAATATTTTATTCTAATTTTAAAGAAGCTTGGAAAGATCCTAGAAAAAAAGCTGGTATTAAATTATTAAGTTATTTTTTATTTTTTGTTATCTTATTTTTATTAGCTGCTATAACAAGTAATATGAATAAATATAATAGTATTGAAGATAGTAATATAACTACTACTACAAAATTAAAAGAAGATAAATATAATGATAAATTAAATAATTTATTAGAAAATAAATATGATATTAATTATGTTATAAAAAAGGATAATGTTGAATATAAAATAAATGGTAATATAGAAAATAATGTTATTATTGGATATTTAGAGTTAAGTAATGAAATAAAGAAAATAGTTTTTAAAGATAATAATTTTTATGAAATAAAGAATAATGAAGAAATATTATTAGAAGTAGAAATTGATGCTTATTTGTTAAATTTAAGTAATTTAATAAACTTAATTAGAGAGAATAGTCCTATAAAGAACAATGAAGATAATAATAATAATATATATTCTTATAGTTTTAAATATAATAATATTGATTTAAATGTTATAGTTAGTTTTAATGAAGAAATATATAATATTGTTATTTTATATAATGGAATAGAATATAATTTAAGTTTTGACAATTAAAATAAATTAATATATAATAGCAGATAATTATTGAGGTTTAGTATGGAAAAAAAGATAAAAAAAGGAATAGTTAATGGTTTGACTTTGTCAAGAATTTTAGGAACAATTTTAATGCCTTTTATGGTGAATACTTTAAGTGCACCTATATTTTTAGTTGTTATAGGTTTAATATTATTTACTGATTGTTTAGATGGTGTTTTAGCAAGACGTTGGGATGTAAGTACTATTTTTGGTAGTTTAGCAGATATGACAGCCGATAAGTTATTTGGTTTTGCTATATTAATAGTCTTAAGTACAATGTTTCCCGTTATGGCAGTTCCTTTGGCATTAGAAATCTTAATATCTGGAATTAATATTAATGGTGCATATAATGGTAGTATTTCAAAATCAAGCCAGTTAGGAAGAATTAAAACTTGGATAATGGGTTTATCTATATTTTCTTTGTTAATAGTTGGTTTATCTCCTCAACTTATGGGAAGTTTAAATTCTGTAAAAATGATTGATATTGAAAATTCTTTTATTATTTTTAAAGATGAACTATTAAATAAAGTAATTGCTAATAAAGATATAATAGAAAATATTGTAGTTCCAACTACTATTGTTTCTGAGAGTTTAGTTGCTGCTGATTATTTTATAAAATCTATAAAAAAAGTAGATAAGAATAGTACCAAGTTTAAAATTTCGGAACTTATTAAAAATAGGGAATTTATTAAACAAATATTATTTGATGAAAAATATTATAAAGCAACTAAAGATATGTCTTTAAAAGATAAGTTATTACCAACTGAGGAACAGAAAGATAGTATTAAAAAATTAATGTTGGAGCTTGAAAAGTAAGGTACTTGACAAAAAAAATTATAATGGTATAATAAAATACGAATTAAAAAGGAAAGCGATGTATCCACATCCACCTGATTGCTGATAATGGTAATAGGTATAAAGCCAAGAGAATAGTTTAAAGGTTTTATAGTGGATACGTATGTATTCACTTTTTAAATTTATGGAGGTGCGTTTATATAGCAAACGTTAAAAAAGATGATCTACCGATCAATCAACAAATAAAAGTAAGTGAGTTAATGGTTATTGGTCCTAAAGGAGAACAAATGGGGACAAAGAAATTGAGTGATGCATTAACAATAGCAAATTATGCTGGTTTAGATTTAGTCTTGATGAATTCTACACCAGGACATGCTGTTGGTAAAATAATGGATTACAATAGATACCGTTATGAACGTCAAAAGAAACAAAAGGAAGCATTAAAAAAACAACGTGAGAATAATAAAGAAATTAAGGAATATCAATTATCAGTTACTATTGATGTTCATGATTTTGAAACACGTAAGAAAAATGCTGCTAACTATTTATCTAAGGGGCATAAGATTAAAGCATCTTTAAGATTTAAAGGACGTCAAATGGCTCATACTGAATTAGGCCGAGAAGTACTTTTGAAATTTGCAAATGAATTAAATGATGTTGCAGATATTGAAAGTGCACCAGAGCTTGTAGGTAGAAACATGACTATGATATTAGCACCAAAAAAATAAGGAGGAATTAATATGCCAAAGCAAAAAACACATAAAGCAAGTAGTAAAGTTTTGAAAAAACATAAAAGTGGAGTTATAACTTATAAAAAATCAGGTGGAAATCACCAAACTGCTAAAGATACAGCAAAAGCAGTTAGACAAAGAAGAAAATCAGGAAAATTAGCGAAAGGAACAGTTGACAAATTAAAAAATGTCATCTAATGGTGAAGTGTAATGACAAGAGTTAAAGGTGGAACTGTTGCAAAAAACAGACGTAGAAAAGTTTTAAAAGCAGCAAAGGGTTATTTTGGAAGTAAACATAGATTATTTAAAACAGCTCAAGAACAAGTTTTTCATAGTGGAGCCTATGCTTATAGAGATAGAAGACAAAATAAAAGAAACTTTAGAAAATTATGGATTACAAGAATTAATGCTGCTTGTAGATTAAACAATATAAGTTATTCTAAATTTATAAATGGTTTATCAAAGGCTGGTATTGAAATAAATAGAAAAATGTTAAGTGAATTAGCAATAGACAATGCGCCTGCATTTACTGAATTAGTTAACATTTCAAAATCTGCTTTAGAAGGTAAAACTATGAAGAAAGAAACTCCTAAAAAAGAAGAAACAAAAACTACTGAAACTAAAAAAGTAAAAACTGATGATTTATCTAAGAAAACAGTTGCCGAATTAAAAGCAATTGCTAAAGATAGAAAAATTAGTGGTTATACTACAATGAAAAAAGATGAATTATTAAATGCTTTAAAATAATTTATCTTTTTATTTTGACAAAAACTTTGTTTTAATATATAATAACAAATCATAAAAAGGGGGTTTTTATGGAAATAATTAGATTAACTAGTAAAAAAATTAAAAATTTAAAAAAATATGAATTACATAAAGATATAGAAAATACTGAATCAGATTTATTTTTATATAGACAAAATGAACTTTTAAAAATATTTAAAAGTCCAAATTATGATTATATAAATAATAAAATGTTTGTATTAAATAAGTTATTTTATATTAAAGATAATAGTGATTTATTTGAGATAGTATGGCCTAATAGTTTAGTTAAAGTAAGTGGACGTAGTAATGGTTATACAATGGATTTTGTTAAATCTAATACTAATTTAAGTCGTATATTAAATTCTAGTGATGTATCAATTGAAGATAAGATATATTTTTTAAAAGTTATCGGAAAGATCTTATCTAAGATAGAGTATGATGATACGTTATCTAGTGTTGATTTTCATTTAGGAGATATACACGAGGGTAATTTTATATATGATAATAAAACTAATTCTATAAAAGTAGTAGACATTGATAGTAGTTATGTTAAAGGCTCTTTAGCACCTACTTCTAAGTTTTTAACTTTTAATGATAAGTTATGGGATTTTCCAAATAAATATCCATTGGATGAAAATGATAGACATATTCCAAATCATAATACTACTATATTAAGTTTTATTTATATGTTATTAAACTTAATAACTGGAGAATATAGTCCAGATATGTCTATAAAAGATTTTTGTAATATATTGAATAAGTTAAATGATTTAGGATTTAATAAAGCGTTGTTAGATAGCATATATAATATTTATTTACCTAAAGATAATATGTTTGATTATTATTTGTTAAATACTATTACTACTAAATTAGTACTTAAATATAAGGAAATTTATAATAGAGAGAGATAAAAGTATATTTTAATAAAAAAGAGGTGTGATTTTTGTGAAATTAATTAATGAATTAAATAAATTGGAATTAAATGATAATAATAAATATTTTTTGGAAAATATTATTAATTCTTATTTAGATTATATTGATATAATTGATAAATTTGATAATAAATTATTAGAAAAATTTTTGTATACTTTAAAGCAAATGGAGTTACTAAATAATCAACAAGCTGAACAAGAAAATTCTCTTTTAATAAGTATTTATAATAATATGCATAAGGAAAATTCTTTGGATAGAATGATAAAAATTTTGAATCAAAAAGATAAATTGACAAAAGAAGAACTAAAAGATTTACATAAATTATTAATGATGGGAACTAAAAATGAAAGTGAAACTAATGATTTTAGAAATGATGATAATAAATTTGTTGGAAGTTTTAATATTGATGGTACTAAAAATATTGATTATATTCCAATAAGTTATAAAGAAATAGATAAATGTATGTCTTATGTTATTGACATAATAAATTACCAAAATATAAATGATCCTTTTATAAAATCATTTGTGATACATGCATTAATATCAGTTTTACAGCCTTTTGATGATGGTAATACAAGGTTATCGAGATTAATTCAACATGGAAAAATTTGGAAGGATACTAATAAGATATTTTCTAAAAAATTTGAAAAACCAATTTTATATTTATCTAAAAATTATTTGTTAACTAGAGGTAATTATAGAGAATTATTAGCTAATTTAGCTAGAGAAGAAGATAATTATGCTTGGAATAAATGGTTTAATTATAACCTAAATATGGTTGATGAACAACTATTTTATATAAGTACTAATGTAAAAAAACTTATAAAATAAAAAAATTAAGAAATAAAATTCTTAATATATTCATTATAAGCTTTTTCATCTATTGTGGGTATGCTTTTATAAAGTATATTTTTTTTTTCTAATATTTCTTTAATTATATGATTTTTAAATAAAGGATTTCTTATAAGTATGGGTCCTAGGTTATATGTTGCATATAAATTTTTATAATGTAATCCTTCAAAATGTGATTTATAGTTATCTGCATATCCATTTATTATTTCAAATAGGTGATTATCTTTATTATTTAATATGCATTGTCTATTTTGAAATCCTATTATTGGTTCTTTAAAGAAAGAACATTCTAATATTTCTTCACCAATTATTCTTTTATCAAGTTCTTTTGAGTAAAAATCAAATAATCCTAATGTTTCTATAATTTCATCATTTCTTTTTTCTATATATTTTCCTAATAATTCATAGCTGTTACCTGTAAATAAGAAATGTTTACCATTTTCTATTGCATTTTTAATTTTATTTTTATATTTTATTAAGTCATTAATTACTAGTAATTGATTTGATTCACTGCCACAACCTATATAATATATATCATATTTGTTAAAATCTATTTTATCATTAATAGTTAAATTAGTTATTTCACAAAACATGTCTTGATCATTAAAACCTTTTTCTAAAGCCATTATATTTCCTATTTCTCCATAAAGATTCATTAAATCGTAATACAGATGAGCAATACGTATTTTATCCATTATTAGCCTCCAATATTTTATTTTTTATTATTTCAGTCATATCAAAACATACCATTGTATAAATATCACCAGTAGATTCTTTTTTAACTCTTTCTATTAAGTTATCTATATTATCTATTAATATAAGTTTATCATCACTAACATTAGCATATTTTAGTCTTGTTAATACATCATATCTGAAACGTCCTATAATAAATATTTTGTCTATATTTTTATCATTTAATAATTCAAATTTTACATCATATAACCAACTTAAATCATTTAAATTATATCTTCTTGATACATTATCAAATCCAAGTATTATAGTTTTTTTATTATTTTGATTATTTATGTAATGTAATGCTTCGTAGTAACTTAAGTTATTTTCGTTTTTACTTTCTATCATATTTACAGGTCTATTATTTATTGTGAGTTGTTTCATTCTTTTAGGTTCCATTGGGTAATCATTTAGATACTTTTTTATTGCTTCATCACTTAGTCCAATAGTTTTACAAAGAGTGTATGCTGCAAGAGTATAATATACAGCAAAGAAAACATTTTTATTTATATGATATATTGAATTATTAATTGTAAAAAATTGTTTATCTAAATCCACATCATTTGCTTCAAAGTTTACTTTTTCTCTTCCAAAGTCACAATTAGTACATTTATATTTTCCTATATGGCCATTATGATAAAAATCATATTTTAATTTTTTAGAACATATAGGACAGTATGCTGCGTCAACTGAATTATTAATTGGTTCTTTTAAATCATATTTTGTTTTATCTATTCCATAAGTAGTTATTAGTCCGTGATGTGTATATTTTATTCTATTTAAAAATGGATCATCTGCATTTATTATTACATGAGTATCATCGCCAATAGAGTTAATTATTTTATTTAGTATTAGTTCAGGGTGACCGTTTCTTGCAGGTTGGTCTCTTGTTATATTTGTTATTAGTAAATGAGTTAGTGTATTTTTATTAAATATTTGTGATATATAAGATTCATCTAATTCCATTAGTAATATGTCTGCATTTATTTTTTTTGTAAATGGGTTAGTATTATTTAATATTAATGTTATTGCAGCATTAACTAAGTTAGAACCACTTTTATTCCATACTACCTTATATCCGTTTTTTTCTAATATATAGGCTACTTCATTAGTAGTAGAACCCTTACCACTACTACCTGTAATTCCTATAACATATTTTGGATATTTTATTTTGTTTAATATATTTGGATTATGTTTTTTTATTATACTACCTGGGAATACACTTCCATTACGTTTAAATATTTTACATATTTGTGTAATAAGTTTGTTATATATAATTAGAATAGTAGTTTTCATTAAATCACCTATTTTTATTATATCACTAGGTTATAGTAAAATTATATAAAATTACTTTTTATTTACATTATTATAGTTTTAAATTTAGTTGTGAAAGAAAAAAAATTATAGTATAATGGTTTATATATTATAGGAGTGGTACACGTGAGAAGGATATTATCAAGTATTGATATCGGGACAAATTCTATTAAATTAATTGTTGCAGAAGCTGTTAATAATAAGATTAATGTTTTGTGTGCTGTTTCTGAAGTGTCAAGAGGTATGAAAAATGGTTTAATTGTATCTTTTGAAGATGTAGTTTATTCTATTAAGAAGGCTTTAAAAAAGGCAGAAGATATGCTTGGTTTAAAAATAAGGAAAGTTGTTTTGGGTGTTCCTGAATATGATATTAAGTTTTCTAATGGTGTTGGAGTAAATACTATTACTAATGAAGATGAGGTAGTAACTAGAAATGATATTTCTAGATTGTATAAAACTTGTGCTTATAATAAAATAGATGAAAATTATGAATTAATTAATATTATTCCTTTAGAATATGAACTTGATGAAAATGTTGTAAAAAATCCTATTGGAATGACAGGAAATAAATTAAAGTTAAAATGTTTAATTATTAGTGTTCCTAAAAATAATACTTATTCTTTTATAAAAGCAATTGAAAAATGTGGTGTAGAAGTTATTGATATAATGTTAGGTAGTTTAGCAGATTATGCTTTATTTAAAAATGAATTTATAGATGAAAATAATGGTATAATTATAAACTTAGGAGCAGGTAAGAGTACTATATCTGCGTTTTATAAGGGAGTGCTTATAAATGAAAATATCATAAAAGAAGCGGGTATTAGTGTTGATAATGATGTTTCATTTATGTATAAGACTAAATTGTCTGATAGTAAAAAATTAAAAGAAAGATTTGCTTTAGCAAGTACTAAGTTAGCAAATCCTAAAGAAAATACTACATTAGTTAATAAGTTAGGTGAGAAGGTTGTTGTTAATCAATATGAATTAACAGAGTATGTTTCTGCTAGGTTAGAAGAAATATTAAAAAAATCAAAAAATATAATAAATTACTTAACAAAGAGGGAAATTAGTTATATAATAATTACAGGAGGATTAACGGAAATAAAAGATTTTAATATTTTGGCTGAAGATATTTTTGGTAAAAATGTTACTTTTGGAAACGTTAATATTATAGGAGTTAGAGATAATAAATATTCTACTGCTATAGGAATGATAAAGAGTTTTAATGAAAAACTAAATTCAAAAGATAGAGACTATTCTATTTTTGATAGCGATGAGATAAATATATTATGTTCTAGTGATAAAAGAATAAATGTTGCTAGTGATTCGATATTGGGGAAAGTGTTTGGTTACTTTTTTGATAATTAAGGAGAGTGGAAGATATGTTCGATTTACAAATGGATCAAATTGCTAAAATAAAAGTCATTGGTGTTGGGGGCGGAGGATGTAATGCCGTAAACCGAATGATAGAATCTGGTGTTAAAGGAGTAGAATTTATTGTTGCTAATACTGATTTGCAAGTTTTAAATGTTTCTAAGGCAGAGAAAAAGTTGCAAATAGGCCAAGATATTACTAATGGACTTGGTGCTGGTGCTAATCCTGAAGTAGGTAGAGAAGCAGCTATGGAAAGCAAGAATGAAATTTCTGAGGCTTTAAAGGGTGCAGATATGGTTTTCGTTACTTGTGGAATGGGTGGCGGAACTGGAACTGGTGCTGCTCCAGTAATTGCTGAAATTGCTCAAAATTTAGGTGCTTTAACTGTTGGTATAGTTACTAAGCCATTTAGATTTGAAGGAAAAAGAAGAATGGAACAAGCAGTTTTAGGTATAGATGAGTTAAGAAAACACGTTGATACTTTAATAGTTATTCCAAATGATAAATTAAGAGATATTATAGATAAATCAACTCCTATGGTTGATGCATTTAAAGAAGTTGATAACGTATTACATAGAGGTGTACAATCTATAAGTGATTTAATTGCTGTATCTGGTCTGGTAAACTTAGACTTTGCAGATGTTAAAGCAGTTATGGAAAAACGTGGTAATGCTTTAATAGGAATAGGTCTTGGAGTTGGAGAAAATAGAGCAATTGAGGCTGCTAAACAAGCTGTATCTAGTCCACTTTTGGAAACTAGTATAAGTGGTGCAACTGATGCAATAATAAATGTTACTGGTGGAAATTCTTTAACTTTATTTGAAGCTGAAGATGCTGCTGAAATAGTAAGACAAAGCGCTAATACAGATATAAATATTATATTTGGTGCAGTAATTAATGAAAATTTAAATGATGAAGTAATTGTAACTGTTATAGCAACAGGATTTGAAGATGAAGGTAGAGATTATCAAGATGTTAGTAGAACTCAAGGTGAAATATCTTCAAGAACTAGTAGAACTGAAGATGAAACTGATTTTGATATTCCATCATTTTTAAGAGATAGAGATGATTTTTAGTTTGGATTTAGTCTAAACTTTTTTATTTATTAATTTTTTGACATTTTTTTTAATTATAATAATTTATAATAAACTAGGTGATAATATGGTAATATATCTTGATCTAGTTTTTTTTATTAACTTTATTATGGATTTTTATATATTATCGGGAGTAAAGTTTTTACTTAAATTACAAACTAAATTAATAAGAATTTTGTTAGGTTCTTTAGTAGGTAGTTTGTCTATTTTATTATTATTTTTATCACTTAATAATATAACTTTTAATTTAATTAAAATAATTATTAGTATAATAATGACTTATATTACATTTGGTAAAAATAAATTTTTAAATAAATTATTTTATTTATATATAATAAGTATTGTATTAGGTGGTAGTTTATATTTAATTAATGATTCTTTAGGTTATGAAGTAAGTGGATTTATATTTATAAATAATGGTTATAGTATAAATATTATAATATTATTAATAATTAGTCCTTTTATATTATATTTATATATAAAAGAGTTTTTAAAATTAAGAAAAAAAATTAATACTTCTTATGATGTAATAATAAAATTAAAAAATAAAAATATAAATGTTGAAGGTTTTTTAGATACAGGGAATAAACTAATAGATCCTTATTTTCATCGGCCCATTATTTTATTAAATAAAAAATATATTAATTTAAGAGGTAAAAAAGTTATATATGTTCCATTTAGTTCATTAAATAATAATGGGTTATTAAAATGTATAATTCCTGAATATATATTAATAGATGGAAAAGAATATAAGAAATGTTTAATTGGTATAAGTGAAAATTTAAAGTTTGATTGTATTTTAAATGAAAGGGTATTTGATATATGAAAAAAATAATAGAGTATATAATTAATTTATTTAAAAAAGATAATATATGTCTTTTTTTAGGAAGTACAGATATTTTACCTCCTCCATTAAGTCAAGAAGAAGAGGTAAAGTATTTAACTTTATCTAAAAATGGAGATGAAGTGGCTAGAAATAAGTTAATAGAACATAATATAAGATTAGTAGTATTTTTAGCAAAAAAGTATGAAAATACTGGTTATGATTTAGAAGATTTAGTAAGTATTGGTTCAATTGGTTTAATAAAGGGTATTAATACTTATAAAATGGATAAAAATATTAAGCTTGCTACATATTGTTCTAGATGTATTGCTAATGAAATATTAATGTTTTTAAGAAAAAATAAAAGACGTAAAACTGAAATAAGTTTTGAAGATGCCCTAAATTATGATGCTGAGGGAAATGAATTACATTTAGAAGATATATTAGGCACAGAAGAAGATATTGTTTATAAAGAATTTGAATCTAAAATAGATAAAAGAATGTTGGAACATGAATTGAATTTATTAAATGATAGAGAAAGACATATTATGAAATTAAGATATGGTCTTAATAATACAGAAGAATATACTCAAAAAGAAGTTGCAAATATGTTAGGTATAAGTCAATCATATATATCTAGAATAGAAAAAAAGGTTATTAAAAAATTAAAAAATACTATGAAAGTGTAAGTGTTAAAAATACATTAAAATTGAAGTTGTAAAATAAAAGTGTCCATATAAAATGTTATTTTGCGATATTATATTTATAGGGAAGCCTTCTTAAAATGTGTGTTTATTTTAATTACATTTTAACATAAGGCTTTTCTTTTTGTTTACAATACCCAAACTATTATACAAAATTTATTTTTTTGATTTGACAAAGTATATTATTGTGTTATATAATTGTTCCTGTTCGTTATAAAAAAGGGAGTGTTTTAAAAATGAAAAAAACAAAGATAATTTGTAGTATAGGACCTGCAAGTACTAATCCAGATATAATGGAAAAAATGGTACGTGCTGGTATGAATGTTGCAAGAATTAATTTTTCTCATGCAACTTTAGAAGAAAGAGAAAATGTTGTTAAAAGTGTTAAAGAAGTAAGAAAGAGAACTGGAGAAAATATTGCTATTCTTTATGATACTAAAGGTCCAGAATTTAGAAATGGTGAATTAGAAAATGGTAGTATTAATTTAGTGAGTGGTAATACTATTAAAATAGTAAAAGAAAAAGTTTTAGGAAATGAAGAACGTTTTTCTGTTAATCACCCTGAAGCAATTGATTCGTTAAGTGTTGGAAATACTGTTTTGTTAGAAAACGGTTTAATGAGTATGGAAGTAATAGAAAAAGATGATGAAAGTGTTACTTGTAAAATAATAAATGGTGGAGTACTTGGTAATAAAAAAAGCTTAAGTGTTCCAGGAGTGCATTTAGATATTCCTTTTATAAGTGAAGTTGATTATGAAGATATTACTTATGCTTGTCGCCATGATGGTGACTATTTGGCTTTATCATTTGTTTCTTCAGAAAGTGATGTATTAGAGGCTAAGAAAATTTTAAAAGAAAACAATAGAGAAGATATGAAAATTATCTGTAAAATTGAAAGTACTACTGGAGTTAAAAATGTTGAAAGTATATTAAGTGTTTCAGACGGTATTATGATAGCAAGAGGAGACTTGGGAGTTGAGGCTCCAATGGAAGAGTTACCTTATTTACAAAAAATGATGATAAGAAAGGCAAGAGAATATAGTAAAATTTGTATAGTTGCTACTGAAATGTTAGAATCTATGAAGAAATCTTCTCGTCCAACTCGTGCAGAAGTAAGTGATGTTGCTAATGCTGTAATGGATGGAACTGATGCAGTTATGCTTAGCGGTGAAACGACAACAGGAAATTACCCAATTGAAACAGTTGAGTATATGGCAAATATTTGTGAAAAAACAGAAAGTCATGTTCATTTTGAAGAATTACCAGATTTTAATAGAAAAAATAATATTGTAGAAATGATAAGTATAAATGCTGCTAATAGTGCTAATAATTTAGATGCTAAATTAATTGTAGTTTCTACTATGGGTGGTTATACAGCTCGTAAAATTAGTAATATTAGACCTGATGCACCAATTTTAGCTCAATGTATAAGTGGAAGTGTTGCTAGAAGTTTATCACTTTATTATGGTGTTTATACTAAATTGATACCAGTATTTGATACAACTGATGAAATATTAAAAGAATCTTTAAAAAATGCAAAAAAATATATGAATTTAAAAGAAGATGATATAGTAGTTATTACTGGTGGTAGTCAAACATTAGAAAATAAGAGTACTAATTTATTAAAAATAGAAAAAATTTAATGTAAACTAAAAGTCAGTATATTAAAAAAATACTGACTTTTGTTTTATAAAGTAGTAAATTAGTGTATAATTAACTAAGAGGTGGATTATGTTAATTTTGGCAAAAACAATATTGGGTATAATGTTAGGTTTCATAATTTCATTAATAACTGGATTTATACTTATACCAATATTAAAGAAGAATAAAATAGGACAACAGACGTGTAAATTAATAAATGAAAGACATATTAAAAAAGAAGGTACTCCAACTATTGGAGGTTTGATATTTATAATTCCAACGATACTTAGTATTATATTGTTATATATTAAAGGAAGTATAAATGTTAATCATAATTTAATAATATTATTATTTGTATTTTTGGCTTATGCATTATTAGGTTTAGTAGATGATGTTTTAAAAATTAAATATCATAATAATAAAGGTTTATCTTCTAAACTAAAGTTTGTTATACAACTTTTAATTGCTATAGTATTTTATGCTATATATAAATATAATGGTGGTTTAACTGATGTAACAATTAGTTTATTTGGATTTAAACTTCAATTGGGTTATTTCTTTGGTTTGTTTATATTATTTTTATTAGTAGGCACAACAAATGCAGTAAATATAACTGATGGTTTAGATGGCTTATGTGGAGGATTATCTGCTATTGCATTTTTATCGTATGGAGTTGTTTCTTGGGGATCATACTGGATAAGTGGGTATCAAGAAATAGCGATATTTTGTTTTATATTAATCGGTGCAATACTTGGCTTTTTAGTATTTAATACACATCCCGCAAAAGTTTTTATGGGAGATACTGGTTCCCTTGCTTTAGGTGGTGCTTTAGCAACTGTAGCAATTGTAACTAGACATGAAATAAGTTTAGCAATAATAGGTGGTGTATTTGTAATTGAAACTTTATCAAGTTTAATACAAATAATAGCAATAAAAAAATTTAAAAAGAAGATATTTTTAAAGGCTCCACTACATCATCATTTTGAACAATTAAATTGGAGTGAAAGTGATATAGTTAAAATGTTTTGGATAGTTGGATTTATGTTAGGAATGTTAGGTATTATATATGGAGTATGGTTGTAAATCATACTTTTTTTAATGTGTAATAGAATTAAATAGGTGGAGAATATGAAAAAATGTGATTATAAATTATTTATATGTATTATTATATTAGCATTTTTTGGTTGTATAATGATATATTCTTCGAGTTATATTTGGGCAGAGTATAAGTTTAATAATGCTTATAAATATTTTTTTAATCAATTTGTATTTTTTATATTGGGTATTATAGGTATGTATATAGTATCTAAAATTGATTATAAGTTCTATAAAAATAAATCTAATTTGATAATAGGTATATGTTTTTTATTGTTGGTTTTAGTACTTATTCCTGGTATTGGTGTTGTAAGAAATGGTAGTCGTAGTTGGTTTGGTGTATTTGGTTTTGGCATACAACCAAGTGAGGCTGCTAAAATAGGTTTAGTCATATTTGTTGCTAAGTATTTATCTAATAATTATTCTTTGATGTACGATATAAAAAAAGGTGTATTTCCAATTATTTTTATTATAGGTATATTTTTTCTATTAATAATGTTGGAACCAGATTTTGGAACAGCTATGGTAATAACTATGGCTTTAATAGCAATGATATTTATATCTAAAGTTAAATTATCATTTTTTGTACGTATTGGTATAGTTGGTATATTAGGTATAGTTGGACTTATAATAATTGCTCCTTATAGAATGGCAAGAATAGTATCTTTTTTAAATCCTTGGAGTGATCCATTAGGTAGCGGTTTTCAAATTATACAGAGTTTATATGCAATAGGTCCTGGTGGTTTATTTGGTATGGGATTTGGAAATAGTATTCAAAAACATTTTTATTTACCAGAACCTCAAACTGATTTTATATTTTCAATAATATCTGAAGAGTTGGGATTTTTAGGAGTAATAATAGTTAGTATGTTTTTTATATTTATTTTTTATAGATGTATAAGAATAAGTATGAATACAAAAGATTTATTTGGCAAATATTTAAGTTTTGGTTTATCCTTTATGATAATTTTTCAAACTATATTAAATTTATGTGTTGTTATAGGATTAGTACCTGTTACAGGGTATGCAAGAAATTGGGAGAAAATAGTATAAATCGTGGAACCCTTTATAAATAAAGGGAAAAACACGGTTTTGTTTAAATGAAAAGACACAAAAAAAATATCAAAATTAAAGAAAAATCTTATTTTATGGGATTTTTTACAAAAATATAACAACGATGCATTGTTGGTAAACACAGGAAAGTTTATGAGAGTTGGACTTTGAGATAAATAAGTGCAAATTAAAATATATTTTAATTTATAAAAGTTTATATTTATATATTTT
>CALVZA010000041.1 GCA_944372415.1 uncultured Bacilli bacterium | reverse complement strand
GATTTAATATGAATAATGATGCTTTTAATTCCTTTAAAGATTTAGAATTTAATGATATAGCAAAATGGTTAAACAGTATAAATGCTTATGAACTAACAATAATTGCTACTGGAATTGGTATTGTAATTGCAAAAGGATTAACTATTAATCAACAAAACTCTTTAGGAAATTTTTTTGAACAAATTGGACAAACATTACTTACTATTGGTGCACAAAATACTACTGTAAAACATAATAGCAAAAGAAATTCCAGTTTATCTAATAATAATTTAAAAACTGTAGAAGAAGAAATAAAAGCTTTAAAAGAAGAAGTAATACAATTAAGAAAAGATTCATTAAACAATAACAACATTTAATCACGAACATATGTTTACTTTTAAACATTTATATATTATAATGTAAGTGGTGATATTATTATGGAATTAAAAGAAAAATTAAAAATATTATCTGACAGTGCAAAATATGATGCATCATGTTCATCAAGTGGAAGTTACAGAAAAAATAATGGTATAGGAAATGCAGCACCTGCTGGAATATGCCACTCTTTTTCAAGTGATGGAAGATGTATTTCACTTTTAAAAATTTTATTAACTAACTGTTGTATATTTGATTGTAAATATTGTATTAATAGAAAAACAAATAATATTAAGCGAGCAATATTCACTTCAGAAGAAATATGTAATTTAACAATAAATTTTTACAAAAGAAATTATATAGAGGGATTATTTTTATCATCTGGAATTATTAAAAATCCTGATTATACAATGGAATTATTAATAGAAACTATAACTTTATTAAGAAATAAATATCATTTTTCTGGATACATACATGCTAAAGCAATTCCAGGAGCCAATAATAATTTAGTTAAAAAATTAGGCTTATTAGTAGATAGATTATCTGCTAACATAGAATTACCTACTGAAGAATCTATAAAACTTTTAGCACCTAATAAAAATTCTAATAAAGTTGAAAATATTATGAATTTAATTAAAAATTCTAAAAGTAGAAAGTTTGTACCTGCTGGGCAAAGTACACAAATGATTATAGGAGCTAGTAAAGAAAGTGATTATGAAATAATATCCAAAAGTGAGTATATGTATAATAAATATAATTTAAAAAGAGTTTTTTATTCTGCATATATATCTGTAAATAAAGATAAATATTTACCTACTTTAGAATTACCACCTTTAAAAAGAGAAAATAGATTATACCAAGCAGATTGGTTACTAAGATTTTATGGATTTAAAACTAATGACTTATTAGATCAAAATAATCCAAATTTTAATATATTATTAGACCCTAAAGCAAATTGGGCACTTAAACATATGGAAGAATTTCCAAAAGAAATTACTACCTGTACATATAATGATTTATTAAAAATACCTGGAATAGGTCTTAAAAGTGCAAAAAGAATAATAACATCAAGAAATAAATTCAAAATAAATTTTAATGATTTAAAAAATATGGGGATAGTTTTAAAAAGAGCAAAATATTTTATTACTTGTAATGGAAAATATTTTATAGATAGTAGTTTATTAAAAAAACAATTTATTGAAACAAATTTAATTTTAGAAGATAAAGAAAAAATAAATAAATCTATTACACAACTAAGTTTATTTAATGAATAATATATATATTTATAATACTTTTATAAATCTTCTAAACTTAATAGAACTACTAATTAATAATAAAATTAAACCCTATAACATAAAAGATGAATCTTACTATAGAAATTTATTTGATAACATAATTAATTTAGAACAAAATAATAATATAGATATAATACCAATCATAATAAAAAAAATTGGTATAAAAAATTTTAATATAATATATAAAGTATTTTTATCAAATGAAAATAATAAAGAATTAATAATATATTATTTTTATTTAAATTATTTAAAATATAAAGAAAAAGTTTTATATATGAAAAATTTAAAATGTGTAAATAAAGCTTTAAAAATTTCAAAACATGTAGGAAATGAAGCACACAA
Organism: uncultured Bacilli bacterium; assembly: GCA_944372415.1. Lineage (GTDB taxonomy): Bacteria > Bacillota_I > Bacilli_A > RF39 > UBA660 > UMGS1124. The sequence continues at coordinate 7,166 of CALVZA010000041.1, read as the reverse complement.
ATTAAAAGGTTTTGTTAGATTTAAAGAGTTAAAAAATAATGTTTTATATGCAGAAATAGAACCTACCAATAATATATTAGAAATTATATCATTACATTTTAAAAAAAGAATGCCCAATGAATACTGGTGTATATGTGATAATAAAAGAAATATAATAAGTATTTATAATAAAGAAAAAATAATATTTATACCAAAAGATAAATTTAATTTTTTAACTAATGAATTAAGTAATAATGAAAATAATATAGAAAATCTATGGACAACATTTTATAAAACAATTGGTATAGAAACAAGAAAGAACGATAGATGCAGAATGAATTTTATGCCAAAAAAATATTGGAAATATATTATAGAAATGAAGGAAGAATTATGAAAAAAGTGATTAGTAATGACGAATTATATATAAAAATGAAAGAAGCAATAAACTTATTATGTAATACTGTTAAAATCACATTAGGTCCTAAAGGAAATAATGTTATAATTGATCATTCAAGTTTTAGTCCATTTATAACTAATGATGGAGTAACGATTGCAGAAAATATAGAAAGTGATGATGAAGTAATAAACACAATATTATCATTAGCAAAAGAAGCGAGTATTAAAACTAACGAAAATGTCGGAGATGGAACAACCACTACTCTAGTTTTATTACAAGGAATATTTAATGAAGGATTAAATTTAATTAAAAATGGAAAAAATCCAATTATATTAAAAAAAGAACTTTATGAAAGTCTAAATAAAATTATAGACAAATTAAATAATATTAGTAAAAAGCCTAAAAATAGAGATTTATTAAATATTGCAATAACGTCTTCTAATGATATAGAAATTGGTACAAATATATACAAAGCTTATATAAAAACTAAAAATATTAATGCAATAAAAATAAAGGAAAGTAATAATACTAAAACTAATATAGAATTTTTAAAAGGATATTCTTTTGAAACTATATTAGCATCAAATTATTTTATTAATGAAAATAATAAAATAAATTATTACAATTCATATATACTTATAATAAATAATATATTAAATAATATAGAACAAATAGCTGATATATTAAATCTAATAATAAAAAATAATAATAACTTAGTAATTATAGCAAATGATTATAATGATGATTTAGTAAATGACATAGTATCTTTATATTTAAGTAATAAAATAAAAATATGTTTGTTAAAATCTCCTGAATATGGAAATAAACAAAAAAACATTTTAAAAGATATTAGTATCATAACAAATGCAACCATAATAGAAGAAAGAAAAATAACAATTAATGATTTAGGAATAATAAAAAATATTACTATTAATAACACTTTTACTACTTTGTCTTTTAAAAGCAATGAAAAAATAAATAATGAAATAAAAAACATAATAAAAGAAAAAGATATATTAGAATCAAATATTGATTTAGAATTTTATGATAAAAGAATAGCAATGTTATCTACTTGTATTGCAACTATAAATATAGGAGCAATTACAACAACAGAAAGTAGAGAAAAGAAAATGAGATATGACGATGCTTTATATGCAATTAATGCAGCATCAAAAGGAATATTGCCAGGCTCAGGTATATCATTGTTAAAAATATCAGAGGAATTAAATATAAATAATGACGCTGATAAAATATTTAAAAATATTCTTATTTTACCAATTAAACAAATATTAAAAAATGCTGGTTTAAATAATGATATAATTAACATTATTAAAGAAAATAACTTTAACTTAATATATAATATTTATTTAGATAGTTATGAAAAAATCAACGAAACATCTATTATAGATCCAACTTTAGTAGTAATAAATTCTATAAAAAATGCAACAAGCATTGCAAGTATGTTACTTACAACCAAAAACTTAATTATAAATGAATATAAAAATAATGTTAATTTGATTAACGACTTTAAAGAATTATAAAAAAATCTTATAAACACAATCTTTATTTATATAATGTGACAATTACCAAAAAAAGGAAGTAACTCACACTTTATATATAAGTTCATTCTTTTACGATGTGCCAATTAGATTTTATATGTGATATTATTATACATAACAAAAAAAGAACTATTATAAGTTCCAGTTATCATGGATAGATATCATTTATGCAGATTTTCTTATATATTGATTTATAAAGAAAATAATTGTTTTAGTCTACCCTGTTATTCTTATTTTGGTAACCTTGTCCATTTCCATTATTGTTACCTTGATTACCTATATATAAATTTTCATATTCACTAATATATTTTGCTATTTCTCTAGCAGGCAAATATATTAAGTCTTCAAATTTTAATTCAGGATTTTCTTCTATTGTTTTTTTTACAAATAATATTTTAGCTTTTGAAACACCATACTCATTTGCTTTTTTTGCATCTTCTTCTGTAAGCTCAGTATCAACTATTAAATAGCCAATACCATTTTTATTTAAATTATCATTCAAATTTTGATGAATTCTTTGTTGTAACTCATCTTGTTTTTCACTATTGTTACAATAAGTAGATACCAACACAACATTATCATCTATTTCTTTATCAATATATCCTAATTCTGTAGCTTTTTCAGTTATTTTTATTGTAGCTTCACTAACATCCATTCCATACAAATTCATATCTTTTATTAACTCTTTAGCATCATCATTTAAAGACTCGACTTTAATTACTTTTTCAAATCTATTTATTGTCAACATAACGCTTGGATTAATATCAATTGATACATAGCTAGAAGGACTATTGTAATATATTAATCCACCTACTATTATAAAAACTAACATTACTATAACTAATGCATATTTAAATATTCTATTCATACTTTTCTTCCTTTCTTTTTTTTCTGCTATTTTTAAGTAATTTCTTTTTTTATTGAAATCATTATCAATAACCTTATTTAAATTCTCTTTATTAGTCATTTTAATCAGACTACTTTCCAAAAATTGAGTTCAGTTCTTTTAATGTCTTATAAATCGAATTTTTTATATATGATTCATTTTTACCAAGTTCTTTAGATATATCTTTTATTGATAATTCTAATTTATAATACAAATAAAATATCTTTGGTATATTTTGATTCTTTTTATTTTTAATATATTGCCAAATTCTGTTCCACTCATCTTCTTTAACTACTAAATCTTCAATACTTAAATCTGATGAAAAGTTTCGATTAATTCTCTATCATTTTCATCTTTTTGAAACAAAGAAATTATATTTAATTTGTAAATAAAACTATAATGTTTTCGTACTTTATTTAAAGCAATTCCCATTATATAACTCTTTATATTTTTGTCATTCAATTCCTTTTTCTGCAAAATCTTCCAAAATTCTAAATAAGTTTCCTGCAATATATCATTTACATCATCAATATTAGAACATTTAATTACAATAAATTTTAAAATATCGGTATATGTTTCTTCATATATTATATTAAAATAATTTAGGTTTAATTGATCGACCATTTTCATCACATACAATAATATAATCCTAAATAAAGGAAAAAAAGTTTCAAAAAAAATATAATTTATTAATAATTTTGATAATTTGTTATTTAGAAGATTTTGTATATTTAAAAGCATATGTTGATTTTTCATTATAATTTATAAATTGTAAAATAAAAAGGTCATAAATTTTTTAAAGTTAAAATGTCATAACTTTAGATATTTATGACTAATTTTTTAATACTCTTCTCATTTCCAACAAATACTATATTTTGTTAATTATATCATATCATAAAAAGTTATTTTTTACATATAAACTATAAACAGTCAATCTGTAAAATTATTTCTTACTCAATTTATTCATTACTTTAATATATATTATTGAAATAAAAAACTCGCAATCACTGATAGGAGTGCGAGTATTAATCATATTGGGGCAATAAACTAACGAGTTTTGCACCAAAGTAGTAAAAGTATTTAATAATACTTGGTAAATTAATTATACACAATATTAAAAGAAAAAACAATACACTACATATTAGTAGCATGAACAGAAGTTAAAAATTTGTCAATCATATAATATTTTATATCAACTTCAAAATCTTTTTCTTTTTTAGGAATTAAAACCTTTTTTATATGTCCTTTCCCAACCAAAATAAGACCTACATTATTTTTTTCAAATAATTCTATATCTACCTTTTTATAATAATATTCATCAATAGCAACATAAACATAATCGGAATATTGCTTGTATGCAAGAGCTTGATTTAATCCTGATTTCCAATCACTTAATTTTGCTTCTATTGCCACAACATTTTTTGATGCAATATCAACTTTTTTTATAACATGAATTTTATTATTATTTAATGTAATATATCCTGCCTTTTCTAATTTCTTTAAAAATTTTTTGAATTTTCTTAATAAATCTTTGTTTTTTATATTTAATTCTTCAATAGTTTTTTTCTTATTTTGTATTATTTCATTGAAATAATAATAACTTTCTATATATTCATCAAATATTGCAAAATCCCTCTTTAATTCTTTTGAATAAACTATATCCGCTATATTTTTACCATTTTGCAACTCTCTTACAACATATTTAATATTATAATCTTCTTGCAAAATTGTTACCAATTCATTTACTAAATCTTTTTCATATTTAAACGTCATAAAAATATCACCTTACTTATATTCTTTTAAGAATAGAAAGTATCTCATTGATATCTGTTTTCTTTATTAACCCATTACTTTTTAAGTTTTCAAAATTACTAATTGCTTCTTCTATTCTACTAATATAATAACATTTTTTTTCGTTTTCATCAATTATGTCATTTAAATTTTTTAACTCTTTTCCCATTTGTTCTAGAAAATGCAACTTTATTATATAATTTTTTTCTGCAGCTATTTCAACAAAATCTCTATCATTACAATAACTACAATCACACTTATTAAATTTGTTGTAAATATCTTGTAAAGAGTAAGCCTCAGACCTATTGTATGCCATTAATGATAGCAATTGTGGAAAATAAAATTTTGCATATAAATTAAATGGATCGCTTTCATCTTTAATATAATTTTCATCAAAAAATTCTAATTCTGAAATTCCACATGAAAATCCATGTATTCCATTTGAAATCAAATATAATCCTAATGCTACTGGAACTTTTAATGCTATTACATCTTTACCAGTTGTATTTTGCAATGTTTTTACAAATTCAACATAAGTAGCAAGGTTTTGAATATTTGGATTTTTCATATCAGAAATTTGTACAATATATTTATCAACTTTTAGATTCACATAATAGGATAACAATCTTTCTCTTTCATAAATTAAATTGTTGAGATTAATTGAAATCATTGCATATGTTTCTAATTGCTTTTCTTTTGATTCAATATAATCTAAACTTTCATTAATAAGTTGAACATTAATTTTTATCCATTCTTCTATTTTATCCGCTTTATAGTTTGTATTACTTATATAGTGATATGGTAATATGACTTTATTAAATTCACAAATCTCACTATACCAATTTTTTATATATTCTTCTCTATTATTTTTTTGTTTTAAATAATCTAAATCCATAACTCCAGTTTTTGGACTATAAGATAAATTAACTAGCCCTGTTACATTTGAAAAAGTAGCATAACTAAAACGCTGAGTGGATGGATCTATAATTACATCATTTTTATTATTTAACATATGCGTATATAATCCTTTTTGAGAATATTTTAAATGCAATGGGAAAATACAATTTAATTTGCATTTTTGTGTATAAGTTTCATATACTTTTTTTTCATTAATTAACCATGCGTAATAATTTGATGGAGTTATACTATCTTCATTTTCAACATTATCAAATGCTTGTAAAAATTCATCTATAGTTTGATATCTATTGTAATCTTTTTTTGATAATGATTTATAAATAATTTTTTCTATATATTGAGATAAATTATTGTTTCTTCTTTCTGATGGAGGAATAATTGGTATATTTATAATTTTATATATTAATTCTTCCAAAGAAGTAACATCATATGGATAAGATTTTGTAAACATTAAATATAAAATTACCCCTAAGGAATAAATATCACTTCTAAAAGTTATATGCTTACTATCTGCGATTTGTTCAGGTGACATAAACATTGGACTTCCAATATTATCTCCTGTTCTTGTAATAGAAGAAAAATCAATTAATTTAGCTAATCCATAATCTATAATCTTAATTTTACCATCATCAGTTATTAATATATTATCAGGTTTCAAATCTCTATGAATAATACCGTAATTATGAAGTTGATTAACAGCACTTAAAATGTTTTTAAATAAGTCGATTAATTCCGCTTCATTAGTAATATTGTTAATCACATTAGTAAGTTTTTCTCCTGTAACAAATTCCATTATAATTATATGCGTTTTTAAACCCGATTCTAAAATATACTCAAAATCATCATAATATTTCACTAAATTATCACTATTAACTATTTTTAATGCATCTATTTCATTAGTTATTCTATTTCTATCATTTGTATACTCCTTTAAAACGAACGATTCCGAAAATACCTTTGCTGCATAAATAACATTTTCTTTTTCTACTTTATAAACTGTACCAAAACTTCCAGAACCTACAACATCTATAAAATTGTATCCATTAATAATTAAACCTGAAAAATTCATTTAAACACCCCACTTCTAAAAAAAGCCAATACAAAACTTACTCAAAGTCTGTACTAGCCCTTTAAATCTATAAATATTATATCAAACAATTTTATAAATTACTATAAATCTTAGACTTTTAATAATTTTTTTTCATTTCTAGTTCCCATTTATATTCTTCTAATTCTTTTAAGTAATCTCTTCTAAAATAATTTTCATGCAACCATTTAAGTCCTTCTGCTTTTACAAAAATCATACCTGATACTTCATACTTAATTGGATAAGGAAATTCTTTTTGTATTCTATGAACTGCTACTTGTATTATATTTCTACTTTTGTTAAATTCTAATTCTAAAAATCTTAATAAAGTATTTTGATATTTCTTAGGTTCAGAAATTATTTCTAATTCCTGCTCTAACGCAAATATTCTTTTTTTATAAAATTGTATTTCTAAAGTTAAATAGTGTTCTTCTTTATTAAAATAAACTTCTTTTAACCATTCAACACATTCTTGTTTTATATATACTTTTTCTTTATTATTTTCTTTTATTCTTTTAATCCAAGATTCTAAAGGATGTCTTCTTTCTATAT
>CALVZA010000040.1 GCA_944372415.1 uncultured Bacilli bacterium | reverse complement strand
ATTAAACAACAAAATAACTAATTAATGTTAATAGTAAAAATTGACATTCTTTTGAATGCCAATTTTTATTTTGCATTAATTTTTTTGTTATTTTTCAAATTATGAACTTTCCTATAAGATAAAAAAGTAGTGTTAATACTACTAATTTTTATCATATTTATCTAGAAATGAATATTTTTCTTTAGATTTGTGATACCCTAATATAGCGTCTAAGTTTATATTAGACATTGATTTAAATATATTATAGTCTATGTCTTTATTATTTTTTCTTAAATTTTTTATTAATTCTTTTATTTCTTTACGTTTTCCTAAATCTGTTTTTGTATTTGTATAGGAACAAGCGCAGTTAATAAATTCCAAATTATTATAGTTTACCCAAGATATAATGTCCATTTCTTTAATTAAATACATTGGTCTAATTAATTCTAAATTTTTAAAATTATCACTATGTAATTTAGGCATCATTGTTTTAATTTCGCTTGCATAAAACATATTTAATAAAGTCGTTTCTATTACATCATCAAAATGATGTCCTAATGCTATTTTGTTACATCCTAATTCTTCTGCTTTACTATATAAGTAGCCTCTTCTCATTCTAGCACACATATAGCAAGGATGTTCTTTATTTAATTTATTTGCAACTTCAAATATATTTGTTTCAAATATAGTTATGGGTATATTAAGTAATTTTGCATTTTCTTGTATTTTATTTAAAGTTTCTTTTTTATACCCTGGGTCCATTACTACAAAACTACATTCAAATTTAAGTTTTCCGTGTTTTTGTATTTCTTGCATTAATTTTGCTAAAAGAAAAGAATCCTTTCCACCAGAAATACATATCATTATTTTATCATTTGGTTCTATTAATTCATAATCATTAATAGATTTAACAAATTTTGCCCATATAGTTTTTCTATATTTTTTTATTATACTTCTTTCTATTTCTGTTAACATTTTATACCTCTTAAAATTAAATATTATTTAGTATTTTTTTTTATTATATCATATAAAAAGATGATTTTATTCATCTTTTTAACAACTTTCAAATATTTCATTTATTATTTAATTAGTTTATATGTTTTAAAGATTTTCTTTCTAATAAGCTTATTATTAAATATAGTAAATAAGATAAGATTAATAATAAGAATATTCCTGTCATTACTAAGTTTAAGTTAAATACTTGTGTTCCATAAAGTATTAAGTAACCTATTCCTGCTTTACTTGATAAAAATTCTCCCATTATTACTCCTATTAAAGACATACTAATATTAAGTTTTAGTGTAGAAAATATAGTTTCCATACTACTAGGTATTACTAAATGAAATATAATTTGTTTTGTATTTGCTCCAAATGATGTTAATAATTTTGATTTATATTGATTTGTATTTATAAAACCATTATAAAAACTAATTATAGATACTATTAAATTAATTAATAAAGCCATTACTATAATAGATTTATTGTTAGCACCCATCCATATTATTAATAATGGTCCCAAAGCAACTTTTGGTAAACTATTTAGAATTGTCATATAAGGGTCAAAAATTTTTTTTATAAAATTAAATCTATAAAATATAAGTGCGATTATAAAACCTAATATAGTTCCTAGAGAAAAAGATATAAATAATTCTATTAATGTTATATAGATGTTATTAAATAAATTGTTATTTTGATATAAATCTATTAATGTTTTAATTATTTTTGATGGACTGGAAAATATGAAACTATTAATTATATTATAATTACTTAATAATTCCCAACATAATATAAAACTTAAACCTATAAATATTTGTATAAGTTTTATATATAAATTATGTCTTTTATGTTTTTTTAATAGTATTTCATTCATTTTTATCTATCTCCTTCCAAAGAATATCATAGTAATAATAAAATTTTTTATCATTTCTATTTTCAGAAGGTAAAGTTTTATTTAATAAATTAATGTTATGTATATTTTTTATTGTTCCTGGTCTTTTTGTCATTACAGCTACTCTGTCACACAGTGAAATACATTCTGCTATGAGTTTAATTAGTATAACTAATTTATACATTTTTAATAATAAAATCAGCTATAAGTCATAAAATTTTTTTAGGGGGCTACTATGAAGAATAAAGATATAGTTTTTTCTAAAGAAATGCAATTAAAAATTATAGATTTCTTTTTAAGAACATCTATACCAAAAATGTTAAATGAGAAAAATTAATTATGAAAAATAAAGTTATAAATGCTGGACTATATATACGTGTTTCAACGGAACACCAAGCAAAGGAAGGTTATTCTGTTTCTGCTCAAAAAGCAAATCTTAGTAAGTTTGCTAAAGGGCAAAATTGGAATATATTTGATATTTATGCTGATGAAGGAATTAGTGGGAAAAATATAGAAAATAGACCTGAAGTAAAAAGGTTAATAAGTGATATAAGGAATAAAAAAATTGATGTGGTAGTTTTATATAAATTTGATCGTTTAACAAGAGATAGTAAAGATACTGAGGATATTATTGATTTAATTCAAGAATGCGGCATTCAAGTTTTTACTTTATCTGGAGGAATTATAGATGTATCTACTGCAACAGGAAGATTTTCTGTAAGAATAAATGGAGCTGTAGCACAATTAGAACGAGAGCAAACTATTGAAAGAATAAAAGTTGCTTTTGAAGAGAAAGTAAAACAAGGTTATACTTTAGCTTGTGCTACTACTTGTTATGGTTATGATAGAAAGAAACACGAAAAGGAACAAACTGTCAATATTTATGAAGCAAATGTTGTTAAGCGAATATTTAATATGTATGTGAATGGAAAAAGTTTTGGAGAAATATGTGATGTTTTAAATTCTGAGAAAATTCCTACTAAGAAAAATGGAAAAAAGGTAAAAAAGAGAGGAACTGAAGATTATTATATAATAAATAGTATATGGACGCCAAAGACAATACGAAATATTTTAACTAATCAAACTTATATAGGAAAAGTTAGGTATCACATAGGAAAAGATGACGGTTTTGTTATTGAAGGTAGACATAAGGCAATTATAGAAAAAGCTCTATGGAATAAGGCACAACAAAAACTTTTAAAAATTAAACATATTTCAAGAACTAATTTACCTCGTGAAGATGTGTATTTTTGTGGTACTTTATTTTGTGGAGAGTGCGGTCATAAATTAACAACGAATAGAACGATTAGATATAAAAAAAACGGTAGTAAAATAATTTATAGTGGTTATAGATGTACAAATCGTGAAAAGAAATTATGTTCTTCTATTGGTATAAGTCATAAAAAAGTAGAAAATGCTTTTTTAAATTTTTTAGATAAAGTATCTGATTTAACCGAGGAGATTAATTTTGAAATAAAGAGTGGCATAGAAAATGAATTAGACAAAGTAAAAAAAAGTTATAATAAATTGTTATCTAAGAAAAATGAAATTACTGATTTATATTTAATTGATATTATTTCTAATGAAGAATTTATATATTTGATAAAAAAGTTTGATAAAAAAATTGATTTTTTAAAAAATGAAATTGAAATTTTAAAATCCAGGAAAAGTAAAGAAAAAAATAGTAATGTTAAAATATCTAAAAATATTAAAGAACATTGGGAGTATTTATCTAATAAAGAAAGACTTGAGTTTTTAACTTTATTTGTTGAGAAGATAGTAATTATAAATAGAGATAAAAATAGTGTTTCTGAAACTCCAAAGATAATTAGTGTAAAATTTTTTAACTACTAAAAAGAGAATTGTTGGTTTTTACTTTAATTCTCTTTTTTTTATTTTTTAATTAATTCTTGTAATAGATACTGCCGCAGAATACAAATCATTAGGTACTAATGTGAAGTCAATTGCAGATGAATTTATAAATCTAAATGTTGATCCTCCTGTTGCATTAAATATTGCATTACCGCTTATAGTTCCAGTTTGTAAGTAAGATAATCTATTATGCGTTGATGAATGTGCTATTAATACGTCAAAAGGGTAAAATTGATGTAATTCAATTCCTAATGCATATCTTTCACAGTCATCATAAGATTGTTTCTCATTTCTTACGTTAACCCACCAATGTATGATATATTGTCCATTACTAGGTACTGTGAATTCTCCAATATTTGGATCATAACTTATTCCTGTAGCCAAGTTGGTATTATTGAATTTTATTATATTATTACTTGGTACTAAAGTGTCAGATTCATCGTGTACCATAGCACTTTCGTTAAACGAACCTCCTGCAGGCCCTGTTGGTCCTGTTATTCCTGTTGCACCTTGTGGCCCTGTTGGCCCTGTTGGCCCATTGTTTAAATCTTCAATTAAAAATCATCAAACTTTAAGCCGATAATTTTTATTTAACAAAAAATTGCTAGTTTTTAGCCATTTTACTTATTTCTTCATAATATAACTCAGTTAATAAAAATTTTAATAATATTTTACTATGTATGCAAAAAGCTTTATCAATTTTCATTTCATCTCCAAATAAAGCTTTACTTTGCATTGCGCAACCGCCACCGCACAAAAATAAAGCATCACATTTTTGACAAATATCATTATTAATTGGAGTATTAATATACCATTTTTTATAATTATCTTTTTTAAACACATCCGAAATATTTATTTTATTTATATTACCTATCTCATTTTCTGGAGTATTCCAATATCCATGACAAATAGTAATATCACCATTAGGTTTAACAGAAATCTGATTACCACCTCTAGCTCCGCAATCACTATATTTAAAATCTCTTTCATAAAAAGCATAATATTTTCTTTTTATTCTATCTTCCCTAAAACCTAAATTATATAATTCATTATTAGACTTAATTAAAAATTTTGTTGCTCTTTTATAATATTTTTTCCATCCTTTTGTTTTAGAAGTATAATGTAATAAATTATAACTAATCCCTTTTATATCCAATTTTTTTAACCACTCAATAAATTGATCTTGTGAATCTAAAAATTCTTCAGCAATAGTTATAGATAAACCAAAATCTACTTTTCTTGATTTTAATAATTCAATTTTTTTTATTACAATATCATAAACGCTTGCTAAATCTTTTTCAAAAATCCTATTTTTATCAGTAACTTCTTTCGGACCATCGATAGATATTCCTATACCAATATTATTATCACGAATGTAATCTGCAATTTCTTCAGTAATCAATGTAGCATTACTAACTATAGAATATTTAAAATTATATTTTTTAATCTTGGAATATTCTACACATTCTTTTATTAAATCAAAACTAATTAATGGTTCTCCACCATAAAATACAATCTCTCCTTTTTCTGCTTTTATTTCTTTAAGATGACTAGCAAATTTATCCACAGCATTTTTCATAGTATCACTACTCATTTTTTTAGGATTTTTATTATTTAATTTTCCAATAAAACAATATTTACACATTAAATTACAATTATTGTTTGGAATAATATACATTAATGTAATTTTGTTTTTTATGTTAGAGTTAATAGTGGTTTTAATTTTTTTCAAAGCTTTTATATCAGCATAATCGTCTTTTACTATAATTCCGTTTTGTTTTAAAATCTTAAACTCATTTTTATTAAACTTACTAAATCTTTTTAATTTCAAATTAATTATATTTTTTTTGTTTAAAAATATTGGTTGTAATAATAAATTATTAAAAACTGCATAAACATCTTTATTAATTTTTATTACTTGCATAAATTTACTACATTTCATTTTACTACCTCTTTTTCATTATATAAATAATTAGATTGATTGTAATTTCATTTATTACTATTTGATCATTTTTATTATACATTGGTGTCATATTTATTAAATTATACATATCTTGATTATTTATTTTTTTAACTTCATTAATTTCAGATTCGCTTATTATATCAAAATTCTTAATTAAGTTTTGTTTTACTTCCTCTTTTTTTTCATAATCTTCCCTCATAAAAGCTTTTCTTAATTCTTTTAAATAATTATCTCCAGGGACAACTTTAATAAAATAACCTTCATTTTTTAAAACTCTATTAATTTCTAAAGTATTATAAGGAGACAAAAAATCTATTATTATATCAATTGAATTATTAGTTAAAGGTATATTATTAATATCTGCTACAAAATAAATATTTCCATTTTGTAAATAATCAGTAGCCATTCCTATAGCATCTTTTGAATAATCTAAACCATATATAATATTATGGTTTATTATATTCTCCTGAATATATTTTGAATGAATACCTTCTCCACAACCCAAATCAAGAATATTTATATTATTGAATTTATAAGAATTTATATTTTGGGCTATAAATTTATATACAGAATCATAAAATTTATTTTCTATAAATTCTCTACGACTTTTAAATAACTTCATATCATATATTGTACTTAACTTATAATTCTTTGTACTTAACAAAAATAAATTCCCCTTTTTAGTTATATCAAAACTATGGTTATTTTCGCATAATAAAGTATCATTTTTTAACACTAATTTTTTTTTACAATACGGACATATAAAAATATTATTATTAATCAATATATTTTTACACATTTGTTTTTTTGTATGCATAAATACCACCAAAATTATTATATCAAACTAACGTTTATTTGACAAATAAATAACATTTTATTATAATTAAATCTAGGAGGGTTGATAAATGAAATTTTTTGATTTAAAAACTGCTAAAGCCGGAAAAAAATATGAAACTAATGAAAAAGTTTACTCTAGCACTTGCAACTGTGGAAGCTGCAATTGTAATTGCGGTGGTGGTGGAAGTTCTACTACAAAATGCAGTAAACAAACTAAAATAAATATGGTAAAAGACATTGAACATATTTATAAATAATTTATTATCGTAAAACTTTCTAACAAAATTTACTATAACTAGTTTTTTATTTAATACAATTGAATAAAGTATTATTAAGACTAATTATAGTATTTTTTATTTGGGGGATTTTATTTGAAGAATAAGAAGAAAAATCAAAAAATCAAGTTTATTTATACAGAAGAATATAAAACTTCTACTAATACTTTACCTACTGAAAAAGAATTAAAAACTATATTTAATATAAAATATTTTAATTATATTAAAAGAAAAGAAAAAAGAAACTTAGGTGATAGTTTATAAGAACCGTACTTTATTTAAGGTTATCAGATGAAGATAGAAATAAGTTAACAAAAGAACAATTATCAGAGAGTATTAAAAATCAAGAACTAATGTTAAGAGAATATGCAATATCTCATGGTTGGGAAGTTGTTGGTGTTTATAATGATGAAGATTATTCTGGTGGCGATCGAGATAGACCAAACTTTAATATAATGATTAAAGAATGTGAAAAAGGTCAGGTTGATATTGTACTTGTTAAAACACAAGCAAGATTTGCAAGAGATACTGAACTACTAGAAAAATATATTCATAATGATTTTATTGAGTGGGGCGTTAGATTTATCACAGTAATTGAAGGTATTGATAATACTAAACAAGAAACAAAAAAGACAAGTCAAATTATAGGACTAGCAGACCAATGGTATTTAGAAGATACTTCACTTAATATAAGAAAAACATTAAATTCTAAACGTAGCGACGGACAATTCACAGGAAGTTTTACAAGATATGGAATGTTAAAAGACCCTGAAAATAAAAATCATTTAATACCAGACCCTGCTACTGAAAATGTTGTAAGAAGAATTTATGATGAATACTTAAATGGATATGGATTAACAAAAATAGCAAATGGACTAAATAATGATAAAATATTAAGTCCCCTAGAATACAAAAAATTAAATGGTGTTAAATTACATATTCCTTTCTTAAAAGATTATATGGATTATAACTACATAGACAAAACAGGAACATATATTGTAAGTGTTATTTTTTATAATAATCAATGTCAAATTCTTAATAACTTAATCACATTTAATTACATATCAACTGATATGAAAACTTTTAATAATAAGTTTTCTATTACATTAAAACAATATTCAGACAATAAGACAAAAATTTATTATAGCACAAAAGATATTTTAGATATAAATAAATTTAATATAGAAGATTTTATTTTGCTAAATGAAAATGACACTATACCAAATAATACAACTTGCATAGCAACTCTTACACCAGAGTTAGATAGAACACATACATTAGAATATCAATTAGAAGTTATATTAAAAGAAAATAGAAAGCACGAAAAGTTTTATTTCTTTTTAGAGAGTCATGTTGATAATGTTGATGTTGATTTAAATTTTAAAACTAATATTAGAAGAAAATTATTATGGTCGGAACAAACAATAAAAGATATTTTAACTGATGAAGTTTATATTGGAAATTTAATACAATTCAAAACAACTACGGTTAGTTATAAAAATCATACGTTAATTAAAAATGATGATGAAGATAGAATTAGAAAAAATGACACACATAAATCTATTATTAACCCTGTTGTATGGCACACAGTTCAAGAAAGAATGAAAGCAAAAACAAGAAGTTGTAAAACAGGTTCAGTTCATGCTTTTTCTAATAAAGTTTATTGTATGAATTGTGGTAAAGTATTTAAAAAGTGTGGAAAAAATAACTCAAATGGTATGGGATATTTATGTTGCAAAGATAAAGTAAAAAAATGGACTAACTGCGACAATAACAAATATTTAAAAGAAGCAGATTTACACAATTTTGTATTAGAAAAAATAAATGAAATGTTAACTAAATTCTATGATGAGAACGAACTTAAAGAAATGAATGACAATTATATTGAAGAAGATTTATTTAAAGAAAAATTAAAAAATTTAGAGAAAGAATATACTACAATAAATAAGGATTTACAAAATAAAAGTTCCAATTTTGCAAGACTATATGAAGATAGAAATTCAGGTGTATTACCTGAAAGAGAATTTTTAATATTAATGAATAAATATAAAGATGATAGCACTAAATTAGAAGAAAGATTAAAGGTTATCAAAAAAGAAATCAATTCATCTAATATTAAAAAAGATAAATTAAAAAATAAAAAAACTATCTTCTCAAAATATAAAAAGATAGATACTCTTAATATTGAAATCGTTGGGGATTTTATAGATAAAGTTTTAATAGGACATCTAAACGAAGCAGATAATTCAAGAGAAATAAAGGTTATATGGAACTTTTCAATTTAATATATATAGAAGACTTAAACAATCAGGCAGTTGGTCCTGTTGGGCCTTCTTTTCTACAGCAATCGCTCTTTATAACTCCATATATAGGACAAATATTATCTGGAAAACAATTTTCATTAATGCTTTCATCAAAATATATTTCTTTCATTTTTTCACCTTCCACTATAAATTATGGAATATTTGTAAATGTGTATTGTCTTTTAACCTATAAAACTATATTATATTAAGAAGTTATAAATTTAGTGAATAAAAAAAGTAATTATAACCTATTTAATATATACTATTTTTTATTTTGTTATGTTAATTAAACTTATTGCTTCTGCTATGTCATGACTGATTATTATAGTTGTTTTATTTTCTTTTTTTATTATATTATAAACATCATCACTTATTTCTAATCGTGTTATTAAATCTAATTTTGAAAAAGGTTCGTCAAGTAATAATATATCGGGTTTAATTGCTAATGTTCTTATTAATGCTACTCTTTGTTTCATACCTCCAGATAAACTATTAGGATATTTATACATAAAATCTTTTAAGCCGTAATTTTCTAATAATTTTTTTGTATATTCTATATTATCTTTTGTTTTAATATGTTTTATTTTTAAACCTAGTGTTGCATTATCTAAAATTGTTAGCCAAGGAAATAATGCATCATTTTGCATCATATAACCTACTACATAATCTTTTTTAGAACTTTCTATTTTGCCACTTGTTTGTTGGTCTAGTTTAGCAATAATAGATAATAGTGTACTTTTACCACATCCACTATTACCTATTATTCCAAATATTTCTCCGTCTTTTATTTCTAAATTTACATTATTTAAAGCCTCTATACACCCTGATTTAGTGTAATATGTTTTTGATAATTTTTTTATGTTTAAGACATTATTCATAGTAATTAATGACTAAATCTTTATAGTTAACATAATTTTCTAATTGTTTTGATTTAATCATAATATCTTCTAAATTTTTAAAACTTTCTTCACTAATATAAGGTGATGTTAGCCATGAATCACTTTTTTTGTATCTGTCTACAATACTAATTAAGTCATTTATTGAAGTATCCGGGAATTGATCTATTATAGTTTCTGCTATGGTTTTAGAATCGTTATTATGAACAAATTCTAAACCTTCTTTTATAGATTTTACAAAACTTTTTATTATAGTTTCGTTCTTTTCTATATAACTTTTTCTAGCATTAAATGCTGTATATGGCATTTCACCGGATAATTCACCAATAGAACCTACAACATACCCATAACCTAATTTTTCTAATTGTGTTGCGTTTGGTTCAAATAAATTTACATAATCTCCTGTACCTGCTATGAAAGCTCCTGATAATGATGCAAAGTCAATACTAGTATTTATATTTACATCTTTAGTAGAAATATTATTATTTCTCAATGCATTTTCAAAGTTTAATTCAGGCATTCCGCCTACTCTTCCTGCTAAAACTTCTTTTCCTTTTAATGCATCTATATTAAAGTTTTTTTCTTGTTTTCTCGATACAATAAATTGTCCATCTCTTTTTGTTAAACCTGAAAAAGTTTTAACATAATCTTTTTCTCCTTCTTCATAAATATAGATAGTTGCTTCTGGTCCACATAAACCAATATTAACATCATTAGATAAAACTGCTGCCACTACATTATTAGCTCCACTTGTTAAAACTACATCTATATCTAAACCATTATTAGCAAAAAAACCTTTTTCTATTGCTACATACCACGGAGCATAAAATGCTGAATGCGTAACTTCAGCCACAGTTACTTTTGTCAAGTCATTTTTTTTATCTTTTTTGTTAAATATAAATAATACACTGCAAATTATAATAACAAAAACAATAATAATACTGCTAATTATAATTTTCTTCATAAAATCTCCTTTTACAATGTTATTATATGAAACAAGATTAATTAGTGATACATTTGTGATATAATATTTTTGGGTGATAATATGTGTATTAAAGATAATATGCTGAAATATGAAAATGGATTATCTAAATATGCTACTTTAGATAAAGATGCTTTTAGGTTATCAAATTATTGTGGTGATATTAGACCAAATTATTACCGAGATATAGACAAAATTATTCATAGTTTATCATATACAAGATATAATGATAAAACTCAAGTTTATTCTAATAATACAAATAATCATATTTCAAAAAGAATTATTCATGTACAATTGGTTAGCAAAATAGCAAGAACGATTGGTAGAGCATTAAACTTAAATGAAGATTTAATTGAAGCTATAGCATTAGGACATGATTTAGGCCATACTCCTTTTGGGCATGTGGGAGAAATTATATTAAATAAGATTTCTTTAGGATGTAATGAGGGCATTTTTATGCATAATATTCAAAGCGTAAGAAATCTTATGTTTGTTGAGAATAATGGTCTTGGTAGCAATTTAACTGTTCAAGTTTTAGACGGTATTTTGTGTCATAATGGGGAAAAATTGCTTAACAAATATATTTACAAAAAAAAATCTAAAGATGAGTTTTTAGATAATTATTTTAATTGTTATAAAAATAAAAGTAATGTTAATAAATTAATTCCGATGACTCTTGAAGCTTGTGTTGTTAGAATTAGTGATATCGTTGCTTATATAGGACGAGATTTAGAAGATGCTATAGAATTAAAAATTATTAAACGAAGTGATGTACCTAAAAATATTGTTAAAAACTTAGGAGTTAATAACAAAGAAATTGTTAACACTTTAATTTTAGATATTATAAATAATTCTTACGAAAAAGATTATATATCACTATCAGACAAAATTTATGATACATTAAATGATTTAATAAAATTTAATTACGAAAATATTTATTTAAAAGCAAACAGTGAAGATCAAATAAAGGAATATGAATTTATGTTTAGCGTTGTATTTAATAAATGTTTGTATATTATAAATAATAATTTAACAGCATATAATATATATAAAGTTTTTTTAGATAAAATGACTGATGAATATATTAATAATAATAGCAAAGAAAGAATTATAATAGATTATATTGCGGGCATGACTGATCAATTTTTTTTATCTGAATATAATATATTAAAAAAAATTTAGGTTTTTCCTAAATTTTATTTTGCAATTTCTTCTGCTCTAGTTTCTCTTATGACAGTTATTTTAATTGTTCCAGGGTATTGCATTGAAGATTCTATTTTTTCTTTTATATCTCTTGCAACTTTAAAACTTGTTAAATCATCTATTTCATCAGGTTTTACAATTACCCTTACTTCTCTTCCAGCTTGCATTGCATAAGTTTTTTCTACACCTTCAAAACTATTACCTATTTCTTCTAGTTGTTCTAATCTTTTTATGTAATTTTCCATTGAATCATTACGTGCACCAGGACGGGCTGCTGATAGTGTATCTGCTATTTGTACGATAATTGATATAACACTTTTTGGTTCTGTGTCACCATGGTGAGATGCGATTGAATTTATTACAATTTTATCTTCTTTATATTTTTTTGCAATGTCAACTCCAATATCTACATGGCTTCCTTCCACTTCATAATCAATAGATTTTCCAATATCGTGTAGTAAACCCGCTCTTTTAGCCAAATTTATATTTTCGCCTAATTCTGCAGCAATTAGTCCAGATAAATGTGCAACTTCTTTGGAATGTTTTAAAGCATTTTGTCCATAACTTGTTCTAAAATTAAGTTTTCCTATTAAAGTTACTAGTTCTGGATCAAATTTTGTTAAACCAAGTTCTACTAATGTATCGTTTCCAATTTCTATAACCTTAGCATTCATATCTGAACAAACTTTGTCATAAATTTCTTCTATTCTTGTTGGATGAACACGTCCATCTTTAATTAATGTTTCTATAGTAATTTTAGCTATTTCTCTTCTATAAGGATCAAATGAAGAAATAACAATTGCTTCTGGTGTATCGTCAATTATTAAATCTACACCTGTAACTGCTTCTATTGTTCTAATATTTCTTCCTTCTCTACCAATAAGTCTACCTTTCATGTCATCATTTGGTAAAGAGATAGTGCTAACTGTCTGTAAATTTGTCACATCATTAGAATA
Source organism: uncultured Bacilli bacterium (assembly GCA_944372415.1). Lineage (GTDB taxonomy): Bacteria > Bacillota_I > Bacilli_A > RF39 > UBA660 > UMGS1124. Next base: position 13,356 of record CALVZA010000040.1, on the reverse strand, counting down.
TCTTTGCATACTATTTACAAGTAAATTTTTTGCTTTTTTATCTACTTCTAATTTTGCTTCTGCTTCTTTTTCTTTTATTAGTATTGCAATTTCTTTTGACATATCTGATTCTACTCTATCAAGTATCATTTTATGTGCTTGTTCTTTAGAAAAATTTGCAATACTTTCTAACTTTTCCATTTCTTGTTTTAAAAGTTCATCCATTTTTAACTCTTTTTCTTGGATATGTTTTTGTAAAGCATTTAAATTATTATCTTTTTGTTCTAGCATATTGTCTCTATTTTGTAACATTTCTTCTCTTTTGTCTAGAGATTTTTCTCTAGTTAATAAACGTTCTTCACTTGCAAGTATTTCTTGTTTTTTTTCTTTAATTTCTTTTTCTGTATCTGATTTTATTTTATAACTTTCTTCTTTTAATTCTAAAATTGAATCTCTTTTATATTTTTCTGCTTCTTTTTTAGCATCATTTAATAATTTTTCTGCTTTTTTACCAGCTCCAGCGCCAGTAATAACTACTAAAATATAAATTCCTCCAGCGCCTATAAGTAAACCAATTATAAGAGTTATTATGGAAGTTGTTGTTAATCCCATAATTTCCTCCTTCTATTTATAAATAATTTTGTACATCATAATTACTTATATGTTTATTATAAAATTAAATTTAATATTTTGCAAGGAATTTAAAAAGTGGACTGAAAGAAATAGTTGCTTCCCAATATTTTAGTATTGGGAACTAAGTTTACTATTTAAACAATTAAAAAAATGTTATTAGATTTTCAATTATCATAGTAAATTTACATTTTATACATAGCGGTGTTTTTAGTTATTTAATTAGATATATTTTTTTGATTAATTAGAAATGATATTTTAAATAATATAAAATTTAAAAAAGGCCTTTAATTATTTAGCCTTTTTAGTAGAAGTATCTTCTTTAGGTTCTAAATCGTAATGTTTTCTTATTTCAGTTTCTATTTCTTTCATTACATTTTGGTTATTTTCTAAATATAATTTTGCATTTTCTCTTCCTTGACCTATTTTCTCACCTTTATAAGAATACCATGCACCGCTTTTTTCTATAATATCTATGATACTTCCTATATCTATAATCTCTCCAGATTTTGAAATACCTTTTCCATACATTATATCAACTGTTGCAGTTTTAAAAGGAGGAGCAACTTTATTTTTAACAACTTTAATATTGGTCTTATTACCAATGATATTTTCTCCTTGTTTAATTTGCTCACCACGTCTTATATCTAATCTTACTGTTGAGTAAAATTTTAGTGCTCTACCTCCAGGTGTTGTTTCTGGATTTCCAAATAATACTCCAACTTTTTCTCTTAATTGATTAATAAATATTGCTGTAGTATTTGTTTTATTTATTGTTCCACTTAATTTTCTTAATGCTTGGCTCATTAATCTTGCTTGTAATCCTACGTGTGAATCTCCCATTTCACCTTCTATTTCTGCTTGGGGTACTAGTGCTGCTACTGAGTCTATTACTACTATATTAACTGCTCCACTTCTAACTAATGCCTCACAAATTTCTAAAGCCTGCTCTCCTGTATCTGGCTGAGATAATAATAGTTCATCAATATTTACGCCCAACTGTTTAGAATATACTGGATCTAAGGCATGTTCTGCATCAATAAAGGCTGCTCTTCCTCCATTTTTCTGTACCTCTGCTACTGCTTGTAATGCAATTGTTGTTTTACCACTACTTTCTGGTCCATATATTTCTATAATTCTACCTTTAGGAAAGCCGCCTACTCCTAGTGCAATATCTAATCCTAATGAACCACTTGATGTTGTCTCTATTTCCATATGTTCATTTCCACCAAGTTTCATTATAGAGCCTTTTCCAAATTGTTTTTCTATATCTGCTAAAACCTGTTCTAAAGCTTTATCTTTGTCCGTTACTTCTTTAATACTTTTCATAAATTCCTCCACATTTTTTCTTACAAAATAATTGTAGCAACTTAAAAAGTATTTGTCAACACTTTTTACGAACAAATGTATTACTAATTTTAAATTTTTGTAAGACAGTTGTTGGAATAAGTGTTTGAGTTATTATAACTTGCCATAAAAAATGAAAATATACTTAAAAATTTTTATATAAAAAAAACTCTAGCAAAAACTAGAGGTTTGTCTATTTTCTATTTAGTTGTTTATTTATCTTCTAAAAAATACTTTTTATTAACTACGAAATATTGAATTCCAGAATAAATAGATAATATAGTTGCTATTATTAATAAGATATAATCTAATCTTAAACCTATAAGTTCAAATGGTATATTGGAGAAAAATACTAAAGATAGTCCTACCATCATACAAATTGTTTTTAGTTTTCCCCAGATACTGGCTGCAACTACATTTCCTTTCTTACCTGCTACCATTTTTATTGAATCAACTACTGTATCTCTTGTAATTATTACAACTGGTATTATTAAAGGTATGTTACCATTATATGCCATAATCATTAGTACTCCATTTACTAATACTTTATCTGCGATAGCATCCATAACTTTTCCAAAATCTGTTACTAAGTTATTTTTTCTAGCAATGTTGCCATCTAAAAAGTCTGTAACAGATGCAACAATAAATAAAATCCCTGCAATAATATAATTTAAACTAAGTGTTACATTAGTACCAATTTTATATATAGGGACATCTAGTCCCACTGCTCCAAAAGGAAACATTAGTAATACTAATACTATTATTGCTAATACTATTCTAATCATTGTTATTTTATTTGGTAAATTCATCTATTTCTACTCCTATCTAAAAAATAATATAAAATCTGTTGTATTCATTATAGTAATTTGTCTTATACTCCATATAAGAGCAATAAACATAATTATAGTTGCAATTACTAAAGCAATTATGTATGGGGTTGTTTTAATTTTAGGTATAGCCTTTGTATAAGGAGAAGCTACCCTATTACTCTTTTCTTCTTCGTTCAAATGTTCAATTGTTGCTTCTTCAATTTTGTCCATAGGTATTTTACTAGTTCTTTCGAACATAAATGTATTAAAAACATCTATTATATCGTCAGCATCTAGTCCTATATATTTAGCATATTTTCTTATATATTCTTTTAATTTAAATATATCTTTAAATGCTCCCATATTGCCATCTTCAATTTGTTCTAGTAATATGACTGGTATATCTAAATCTGTACTAACCTCTTCTAAAGTTACCCCTGATACTTCTCTAGAATTTCTTAAAGTATCACCAACTTCTATCAAGTTCTTCACTCCTTTTATAAAATAAAAAATAAAATCTAATAAGCCATGTTCTGTACCTTTAATAAGGCGGCAAACATTTATCTACAGTATATTACTGTCCTTTACTCCATTTGTTTCTTTTGTAAAGGTTCCCCTACCAATTTTGGGTTTCTCGCTCGCGGGGTTTACCACGTTCCACTATATTCGTTTCCAAATATACTCGTCTCTTTGGCACTTTTATATTTACTTTAACCGTTTGAGGTTATTTCAAAGCCGTTAGTAAAAACTACCTAGAGTTATTTTTTCCTCTAGCACGAACACTACTACCATTTCAGGTTAGTGCGAGCATGGACTTTCCTCTACATATTATAATATGCAGCGTTTGCCTTAGATTTTAATTGTCTTTACCATAAACTATTTTTTCAAGATTACTTAATCTTCTAAGAAGGTCTAAATTATTACTAGGATTTGATAAACCACTTCCTGCTGTTTCAATATTATCTTTTAATTTTCTATATTCAAATTTTAGTTTATTATAATCACTTGTTAACATTCTATTTTCTTTTTCTAATTTTTTTATGATATTCATAAATTCTGTATAATCTCTTATAATCATATCTAAGAATTTATCAACTTCCTGAGGTCTATAACCTCTTGCATCAATTTTAAATTCTTTATCTAATATATCTTGAGTAGTTAAGTAAAATTTTTCATTATACATAGAATATCACCCTTCTTATAGTATTATTTTATACTTAATAAATGGTATTGTCAAGTGAGTGATTTCTTTAAAATTATTTTCTCTTTTTCTTACTTAATTACTTACTTTCTAATAATTTAACTAACTATTTTTTTTTTATTAATTTTTTTACAATAGGGTTTGATTTATTTAATAAATCATCTTCATTTATGTAATTTTCATTTAATTTATCTTGATAGTCTAATGTAAATGTTTCTCTTTTAAACTTATTTCCTGTTTTTGATTTTAAAGTATCTGTTACTTGCCTTATTACTTCTAATTGTTGTTTTGGAGTTAATATACAATAATCTACAACTTTTCTTTTTTTAATTTCTTTTAAACCAAATGAATATGTTTCTATCCCTTTTGCATTTATTCTATTAATTATTTCACATTTTTTTAAATCTTTTTTGTTATGTTTATGTTATTTTTTAATGTATTATTTGTAAACTCTTCTAGTATATATTCTGAACTAATTTTATTTTCTGTTTCTTTTTTATTTACGTGTTTAATAATTACTGTTTCTACTACTACAGTTTCTAAAATAGTTCCTACTATTAAACTTATTATTTCTATTAAACTATTAAAGTTAATAAGATAATTTTTCATAATGAATGCTAATATAAATTCTATTATTAAATAAACGCTTGTGTATTTAGAAACTCCTTTTAAAATATTTTTCTTTATTTTTGTATTATTTAGTATTTGTTGTATGTCAAAATTTTCTTTGTTATTTACTTCTTTCTTTTTTTTCCTCTTTTCTATTTTTATTTATATATTTTAAAATAAAAAACTCCCAAATGGAGTCTAGTTATTTAAAATATACCCAACCCCCATTGGTATGGAGTATCTTCACATAATATTTGGGCTTTGTCAAACTAACAAAAGTAGCTTATTACTTGAATGTACGTTATTAATTTATTGGCAAAACAAGTAATTTTTTAACTATTATAATAGTTTTTCTACAATAATCGTGTTAATTAATAAATAGTATTACTAAGAAGTAAACTAACTTTGTCATTTTATATATAAATGGGTTTTGTATTTTTTTAAATTTGCTAAATCTATTTCATTTATTAATTGTTCTATTAAGAAATCTATTCTTATAATAATCCCTTCTTTCAAAACAATTTTAACAAAATAATAGATTATTACAATATATTCGACAAAACATTACTTTATTTGAAAGTATTTTAATATTGTTTCTGCTATGTTATTTGCAATGGCATCTTTATTTTCCATAATCCATTTCGCATCGTCTTTATAATCGTGATGTGCAACTTCAATTAATATTCCACAAGGTGTATATGCTGGATTTACTTCTGCTAGAGAACCATTTGCATATTTTACTCCTCTATTTGCAAGTTCATCATCTTTATTATAATAAATATTAAATAAATTATTTTGAATATTTTGAGCAAGTGAATAAGTTTTATACGTTTCATTATGCACCCAAGTTTCAATTCCATAAGCACTATGTTCTTCACTAGCATTAGAGTGTATTGCTAAATGTAAATCAACTCCAAGATATGTGCTATCTGCTGTCCATCTGTTAATATCTCCGAATTCGTTTCTATATGTTTTTACACCGAATTCATTTAATTTCTTTTCTATTCTATCTGTTAAATCATTCATTTCTTTTTTTTCACTAGTATATCCTACCTCACTTATACCAAGATTATTATATTGATTAGATGCACTTAAATATACTTTATAATTATTTTTAGAACCTATTTTAAAATTAAAAGTACTAATAATTGAATCATTTTTTTTATCTTCTTTTGCAATTGCTTTTATAACTGTATTTTTATTTATTTCTATTTCATCTTTATATATATTACTTAATTCAGTTGGTTCACTTCCGTCAGTAGTATAATATATTGTTGCGTTTTTATCAGGAGATAAAAGTTTTATTTTTGTTCCACTATTAATAAACTCAGTATTATAATTTGTATAAACTGGTTTTAAAGTTTCTTTAGCATTTATTGTAAAATTTACTTCTGCGGTTTTTGAATAGTCAACATAATCGTAGTATGATGCTGTTATTTTTACTTTATAAGATGCTGCTTTTTCAAATAAGTTATTAGATAGTATAACTGATTTATCTTTTATTTCTTTTCTTCTTATAAGTTTATTATTAGAATATAATTCTAGCAAATAATTGCTTGCATTGTCTCCTCCTGTAAAAGATAAGGCAACATCGTCATAATTTATCATATCTCCATTATTAGGGTTATTTATTTTTATATCTGATATAGGACTAGTTAAGTTATATATTGAAAGAGTAGACAATACCATACTATTATCAACTATTTCAAGAGTATAAAAACAAGGTTCGTCTTTAAATTCACTATTTTTTATTATGTAATTATCTTTATTAATATCAATAGTTTTTAACAAATAATTATTTTTATTTATATTTAATTTATAATCTTTATCTTTATAGTCTCCTACTAATTCAACTATATAGTCGTTATTGTTATCCATAACTACTAAATTATTATCACTAAAGCCTAATTCATTCCATAAAAAAGTATATGGCTCTTTAATACTTTTTTTATTACCTTTTTTATCATTGGCTATAACTACTATTTTGTAGGTTTCATTAAAGTTTAATTTATTAAATTTAATTGTAGTATTATTAGTAGTTATGTCATCTTTATAAATAATTATATTTTCACTATCATATACAAGGATATCATAATTTTTTGCTGCTGGTACTTTTTCAAAATATACATAAAAATTTAAACCAGTATTTGTAACTTTTTTAAATTTAAAATTAGTTAAAAATGTTCCATTATTTGATATAAAATATGCAATAATAATTGTTGTAATAATAAATAATATTATTATAAATATTACTGTACTTATAATTTTTTTCACACTACCAACTCCATTATTATTTTTTTAATAAATTAAATTTATTTCTTATGTTGTTTTTTATTTTATTTGTTTCTTTTTTATCTATTATATATTTTCCACTTAAATTATTTATTATGTCCCCTTCTTTTATATTTTTAGGTAAATTATCTATTTTTACATCTATTAATTTGTTTGTTTTTCTATCTTCTAAAATTACTATTTTATCTTCTATTTTTTCCACTGTATACATAATAGTATTTCCTTTCATTATATTTGTAACATACATATTAATATTACATTGTAATTATTTTTTGTGTTAAATAAAGTAGTTTTATATATAATTAATATAATTTTTAGATTAATTAGCCATCTATTTTTGTGTTTATTGTTTTAAAACTAATATTTTTTCCGTCACTTATTATTTTTATTGTTCCATTTATATCTGTTCTATAAATTTTTATATTATTTTTATTAAGTTTTTCTAAAGTTTCTTTATTTGGATGTTTATAAATATTATTTTTTCCTACTTGTATAATTGCATACTTGGGGTTTACTTTATTTAAAAAATCTTCACTTGTACTATATTCAGAACCGTGATGTCCAATTTTAATAACATCTGATGTAATATCTTTTTTTAATAATTTTTTTTCTGTTTTTTTTGATGCATCTTCCATAAATAAATAAGAAGTATTATCATATTTTAACTTTAATACAATTGAAGAGTCGTTTAAATTTTTTTCATCAGTTCCTGTATATAATATTTTAAAATTCATATTGTTTAATTTAAATTCTTCATTTATTTTAGGTATAATAATTTTATATTTTTTCTTTTCTATTGAGTTTAATACATCTTCAAAAGTTTTTGTAGTAGTTATTACATCTGGCAAATATACTTTATCTATATCAAAATTATTAATGACTTCATCTAGACCTCCTATGTGATCTTCGTGGGGATGAGTACCTATGACTATATTTATTTTTTCCAATTTTAAATCGTTTTTTAAATACTCAACTAAATTTTTACCGTCTTTATTATTACCAGCATCTATTAAAACAGTACTATTTTCTTCATTTATTAAGATAGAATCTGCTTGCCCTACATCAAAGAAATATATTTCTAGTTTTTTATTGTCTTTATTATTTTCTTTAGTTTCATCTTTGTCACTATTATTTTTATCTTTAATATTTATATCTTCTTTTATATTAATAGGCTTTTTATCAAGTAATATTTGTTTTCCATACGCTAAAAATATAAATATTATTAATACAAAAATTATTTTATTTAATACTTTATTTAATTTCTTTTTACTCATTATACTTCTACTCCATTTATGATATTTAACCTTCTTATTTTATATTTAAATCAATTATTATATATCTACTATATAAAATTATAACATATATTATTGATTTTTTGTTGATAATAAAACTATACATACATTTTAATTTAGTGTATAATTAAAAAATAGGAATGATGATATGAAAAGTATTATAAGAAAATTTAAAAAATTAAATATAAAATATAAAATTATTTTTTATATTATTAGTATACTATTTTTATTTTCTATAATTTTTATAACTCAAGGATTATTATTATTAAAAAATATAGAAACTTTTTTAAGAGTTATTGTTTTGATTTTAATTTATATTAGCTATTTTGTTTATTTATTTATTAGTATATTATTATTATTTAGTAAAAAAAATAAGAGTTATATTTGTAATAGTATTTTTATTTTATTAATTAGTGTACTATTTATTATTGGTAGTATTTATATTAATAAAACTTATAATATTGTAGATAAAATGAATAAAAAGATGATTACTTATTCAACTAGTCTTGTTGTTATGAAAGATACTGAATTTAAAAATAATAAAGATTTTGTGGTTGGTATGATAAGTGATGAAAAAGATATTGAAGGAAATATCTTAGCGAATAAGTTAATAGATAAAAAAAATCTAGATAAAATAGATATTAAGTATTATGATAATCCATTAGAAATGTTAAGTGATTTATATAAAAATGCTATTAATGGAGTTTTAATAAGTAGCAATTATGTTATAAGTTATTCTGGATATGAAAATTATAGTAATATTGGTAGTGAAACTAAAGTAGTATTTAGTTATAAAGAAAAAATGGAGAATCAAGATATTAAGTTGAGCAGTAATAAAAGTTTAACAGAACCATTTACTATTTTGTTATTGGGAGTGGATTCTGAAAAGGACGGTTTAAGTAGCAATGCAGTATTTAATGGGGATACTATGATGCTTATTACGTTTAATCCTACTACTTTAAATACAACTATTTTTAGTATTCCTAGAGATACTTATGTCCCTATTGCGTGTAATGGTAAGAAATCTAATAAAATTAATTCTAGTGCTGTTGGTGGTGCTACTTGTGTTATAAATACTATTCAAAATTTAATTGGTATTGATATAGATTATTATGTAAAAATTAATTTTAAAGGGGTTGTAGATTTAGTTGAAGCCTTAAAAGGAATAGATGTTAATGTTCCAGTAGATTTTTGTGAACAAGATTCTAATAGAAATTTTGGTGAAAGTGAAATTTGTTTAAGTAAGGGAGAACAAACTTTAAACGGTGAACAGGCTTTAGCGCTATCGCGTCATAGACATTCTTTACCTCTAGGCGATTTTCAAAGAGTACAACATCAACAGTTAGTAGTTGAAGCAATGGCTAATAAAGCTAAATCAATAAGAAGTATAAATATGTTTTATGATGTTTTGAATGCTGTTAGCAAAAATATTGAAACAAATATAAGTACTGATGAAATGCTAAATCTTTATAATGTTGGAAAGAAAATGTTATTTGAAAATGATGCTTCTATAAATATTGAAAAAACATATTTAACTGGTTATGATTTAACTATGTTAATACCTGGTTTAGGCAATGTATATACTTTCCAATATTATGAAGAAAGTTTAAATGAAATTATTAAGGCAATGAAAGTTAATTTAGGTTTGGAAGAGCCAGAACTTACAAAAACGTTTAATTTTTCTGTTAATTATACGTATGAGGTTCCTATAGTTGGTAAGCAATATTATAGTGTCAAAAGAAATGAAGCTTTACCTAGTTTTATTGGAAGTAGTTTAAATTATTTGAATACTTGGGCTGATAGTAGGAATATAAATGTAAGTGTTAATTATGTGACTGAAGGCATGAATGGTTATGATGAAAATAAAAATGGTATTATTATTAATCAAAATATTCAAAAAGGTACTTTAGTTTCTAATGTAAGTAATATTGTGGTAAGTGTTGTTAAGGTTGATAAAACTTCTTCATCGCAACTTGTTAATGGTAATGTAACAAGTGATGATAGAAAAAATAATAATGATGTTATTAGTAATGGTGATACTAATAATGTAGATAATAGTGTTGGTGATGAAGATAAAAAAGATGATGATATTAAAAATGATGTTCCTGTTGATGATAATGAAAATACTGATGATGGTGATGTTAATAATAGCAATAATAATTCTGATAATAATGATGAAAATAATTTGGAAAACTAAAAAAGATTAATTTGAAATTTATCAAACTAATCTTTTTTTTCTATATCTTTATCTTTTTCAATCTTTGATTTATTTTTACTTTTTTCATCTTTATCTTTTAACTTTGATTTAATTTCTGAAATATCTTTAAATGATTTTAAAGTTAATAGTAATAGTTCAAAACATAATCTTGCTACAACATTACCAAATACTAATATACTTATAAATTTGAAGAAATTAATAGTAATATAAGAGAAAGAACTTAAAGTAATTGCTATTGCTACAATAAGATATAGCACTCTAAATATTGGTTCAATCATAGTTATTTTAAAATTAAAGAAATCATAAATTATTTTTTTATAACCAGTATAAGAGTTTTCTTTTTCTTTTACAAGATACGTTGTAAACAAGAAAATTCCTCCTATAACGGCTAATATAATACTTATAATTATCCAAACTTCTGAGATTGAAAACGATTTTGCTGTATTTGTTATTGTATTAATTGTACTACTTCCAGTATCATATTGTGGCATAATATCACATCCTTCAATTAAGAATATATCATTGAGATGTGAATTTTTCAAGAATTTTTATTATAATTTTGTATAATTAACAATTTATTCTAGTAATAATTGTTGTCCAATTGTCAATGAATTATTTATAAGATTGTTAATTTCTTTTAGTTTATCAACTGAAGTATTATTTTCTTTTGCTATGCTCCATAGTGTATCTCCTTTTTTTACAGTATAAATATTGTCATACGGCATAGGTATTTTTAGTAAGGTACCGACAGATAGTGTAATGGAAGTTAAATTATTTAATTTTTTTAATTCGTCTACAGTAGTATTATATTTATTAGCAATAGAATATAGTGTATCGCCTGATTTTACTGTATAGTAGTCATATTCTTCAGAAATTATATCATTTGTAGTATTTCTTATTTTTAAAGTTTGGCCTATTGAAAGTGTGTTTGATGATAGATTGTTTAGTTTTTTTAACTCGTCTACTGTTAGATTATATTTAGATGCTATTTGATATAGAGTATCCCCTTGTTTTACTGTATATGTATTTATTGTATTTTCTTCTGTTATTCCTGGTAGAAGTAATACTTGCCCTATTGATAAGTCATTAGAAGTCAAATTATTTAATTTTTTTAGTTCATCTACTGAAATACCGTATTTATTTGCAATACCATATAAAGTTTCACCTTTTGAAACTGTGTGAGTATTAGGCTGTTCTATGCTGGTTCCAGGTATTTTTAGTATTTGGCCTATTGAAAGTGTATTTGATGTTAAATTATTAGTTGTTTTAAGTTCATCTACTGTTACGTCGTATTTTTTTGCAATTTGATATAGTGTATCTCCTGATTTTACTGTATATGTATTTGATGTTGATGGTATTTCTGGAATTATATTTGAATTGTTTGTTGGTAACTTCAATTTTTGTCCTATTGAAAGTGCATTTGATGATAGATTATTTAGTTTTTTTAATTCGTTTACTGTAGTGTTATATTTATTCGCTATACTCCATAAGGAATCACCTTTTTTTACTATATAGTATCCTGGTTGTTCGTATGGTATATTTTTGTAATCTAATACGGCTTCTATAACTGCATCTGCATATTGTTTGTAATTTTCTTTTAATCTTTTTGCATCATTTGGATTGTCTAAAAATCCGTATTCTACTATTACTGTTTCTGCATTAGGAGTATTTCTAATCATATAGTAATAATCTTTAGATGTATCACTTGGTAAACGACGTTGATAATATTTTCTTATGGTCTGTCCTTTTTCTGAAATTGCGTTAAGAATTTTGCTTGATAGTGTATCGTTATTTCGCAAGGCGTAAATTATTTCAGCACCTTCGGCACCTCGTGACGGCTCTAGTGGTTATTTTATTTTTGCAATTTTCTTTAATTTTCTAAAACCCTCACACCCAATAACTTCTATTGAACTAATATTCTTTATTGCCTTATTAAATGTTTCAGACACTTGTAATGGCACATAAGAAATATAAGGTGAAGAATTAACAATTGTTTTTAATAAATCTCTTTTCATATTATATATTTTCCAAAATTGATTAGCATCAAAATTTGGATTTGCTTTCATTAAATCGTCAAGTACTTTAAGCATTAATTCTTTTTGTTTTTCTTCCGCTTCATTTTTTGTTTCTTTTTCAATTATAGATTGTTTATAATCTTTAATTCCAGTTGATGATAATGAAAAATTTAAAGTATCCATAATAAATGAGTTGCAATTTGTATCTAGCATTCCTTGAATATTAAAATATTGTTGACGTTGTAATTGTTTTACAAATACAAGTTGTTCTCTCACACTTAAAACTGATTCATAAAAATTGTTAATTGTTTTAAAACTATTCGAATCCATTTTTTTAATAAATAAATGTTTATATTTTTCCCATTGATTTTCTGTAATGATATCTAAAGTTTCATAAAATGCTTTTTCATTTATAGTATTGTCAATAGATATATTGTTTATTTGCAACATTTTTTCTTTTAATTCTTCAATTTGTGTAACTATTAATGCTGCAGCATCTCTTCTTTTTGCCTTACATTGAAAATAATATATTAAAAATGCAGTAAAACCTCCTAAAACCAAAAGTATATTAATAATATTGTTAAATATATCTTGCATAATAAGCCTCCTTAATTTGTTTAATGCTTATTATATCATATTTTTGATTTTTTACCACATCTACCATAAAGATTCCTAATTAGATTTTTATCAACATATTTAAAAGTATAATCTTCTAGTATTTTATATTTAAATTTAATTGTTATATTTCTATCTTCATCTGCTTCTATTCTATCTATTATGGTAAATAACAAGTCTCTATTTGGTTTTTCTATATTTAATAATTCTTTTATCTTTTTAGTATAATTTGGTATTTTATTAGCACTATTTTTTCTCTTTAAAATTTCAAGTTCTATTTCTTCTAATTTATCTTTTAAGTTTCTCATTTTTTGTTCATAAGGAGATACTATCATTTTGTATGATTCTA
>CALVZA010000039.1 GCA_944372415.1 uncultured Bacilli bacterium | reverse complement strand
ATTTAATAATACCAGGAATTATATCTTGTGTTAATTCAAGGGCTTCTTTACCTTCATCAGTTATTTTATATAAAATTTCCCCATCAACTTCATATGTAACAATATATTTATTTTCGATTAAATCAAGTAAAAATTGCTGAAAGTAAAAATAATTCATATCAGTAATAGAAATAACTAGTTTTAAAAGAGCGTTATTACTTAAAGGTTTGTTAACCTTATTTAAAATATATAAAATTAAAACTTTATTCTCTGCTAAAGTTTCATTATCAGAAGACAATTTCACTATAATTACACTCCTTTAAATTGATAATAATCTATATTATAGCATAATTTAGAAGAAAGTAAAGAAAAAGTAAAACTTAAAAAAAGAAATAAATTTAATTAGCTAAGTCTTTATCTATTTCATCAAACAATGTATCCAAAGATATACTTAATGCTCTAGAAATTCCCCAAACTTCAAAATCTTTAACAATTTTCTTATTAGTTTCAATTTTAGATAAATCTTCTTTTGTCATTACAATACCTAATAATTCTAACTTTTTACATAATTGAGTTTGAGAATAATTTTTATTATTTCTAAGTTGCCTTAGAGCGTGCCCGATTACATTAGATTTGTCGTTGTATTTTCTCATTTAATTTACCTCCAGAAAAATATTATATATTGATTTTACAATAATAATAATGATAAACTGTTATCAGAGAGGAAACTAAAGTCGTTTTTTGGGGGAAAAAGATGAAAAATAATTTTAATTATAATGAAATATTTTTAAAAATAGTAGGGAAACCTAAATATTTAGAGCTATTAAAGAAATTATCAGAAAAAATAAATGATAAATTTAATAATAGTATATCAATAGAAACATTTGCAAAAATAATAGACATAAATATAAAAACCATACTAATAATAGGAATATCAAGAACAGTAAAAAAGAAAGACAATGAAATAAAAGAAATAATGTATTATGAAAAATCCAAAAAATACATTGTCGAAAAAAATTATAACACATTTCTGAAAGAATATGAAGAATATATAGAAATAATAAAAAAATATATGGAGAAATAATAGCAAGAGTATATGAAGCTTTTATTAAAATCTAATTGCTTAATTCAAATTGAATTTATGCAGTTAGATTTTAATGTTTTAATAAAATTTCCAATTTTACCAAAACATCAAAATAAGTTCACAAAAAAGACATAAGTTATGGATAAAATATCATCAAGATAAACGAAGGGAGGGATATACTAAACTATGATGAGCAAGGCAAAGTAAAAATTAAAAAAAGGAGGAATGTGTGTATAAGAAGATAAAAAATAATATGACATATAGATAAAAAATTATAAAATTAAAGGATGTGATGTTTATAGATTATTGTAAATTTTAAAAAAGTATTTAATTTTACTTGAGCTATAAAAAGCTTAAGTACTTATTATAAACCCCATAAAAATTTTATACAAAAATTACCCTTATACAAAATAAGATGCTAAAAGCATCTTGTTTTGTTTTATTGTAAGTAGGCATTTAAAATAGCAATAACGAATAAAAATTAATATTAAACATATTTCGTTCTCCAAGGCGTTTAAGCAACTGCCAAAAAGATTTTCAGTGACACACTAAACTGTGTTTATAAAAATAAGAGCTCAGGTCGAACTCATATTTTAATATTAATTTTTATTGTTATTACTAATATGATTATTATAGCTGTGAACAGTAACCAAAAAAGAAGTACAATTTTGGTAATAAATTATCAATAATGTACTTCTTTTTAATTTATAAAGTATAACACACTTATTGCTATTGCTTATGTCGATAGAATAAATTAGAAAAGTTGTTCAAAAAATGTGTTAATATTACAAAAAGTCATTTTGAAAATGTGATTGTTTTACACAAAAGTCGTTTGATTTTTGTGTAAACTAATGCTATAATATAAATATATCATGCAGTAGGAGAGTGATTGTATGTATAGAGAAAAAATAGAAAAATTAAAAGAATGGAAAGAATCTAAAACTAGAAAGCCTTTAATAATTAGAGGAGCAAGACAAGTAGGAAAAACATGGCTTATGAAAGAATTTGGAAAATTATATTATGAAAAATGTGCGTATATAAATTTTGATAACAATTCAAGGATGGAAATTTTGTTTAATCAAGAGTTTGATTTAGATAGGATAATACAAGGATTAAAGATTGAATCTGGAATAAATATTGAACCAGAAAATACGTTAATAATTTTTGACGAAATTCAAGAAACTCCAAAAGCATTAAAAGCATTAAAATATTTTTACGAAAACGCAAATGAATATCATATTATTGCTGCTGGTTCACTATTAGGAATAGCTATGCATGAAGGAACTTCTTTTCCAGTGGGTAAAGTGAACTTTATGGACTTAATGCCATTAAGTTTTTTTGAGTTTTTAGAAGCATTGCAACAAAAAGATTTATTGGAATTACTTAAAAATAATGATTTTAATATGATTAATGTATTTAATGAAAAATATAAAGATTATTTAAAACTTTATTATTATATAGGTGGAATGCCAGAAGTAGTTAATTCATATATAGAAGAAAAAGATTTAAAAGAAGTGCGTAATATACAAAAAACATTATTAATGAATTATGAACAAGATTTTTCTAAACATGCTCCAAATAATGTAGTACCAAGAATAAGACAATTATGGAATAATATTCCTACACAGCTTGCAAAAGAAAATAAAAAGTTTATATATGGATTAATAAAAGAAGGAGCTAGGGCAAGAGAATACGAAGTTGCATTATCATGGCTTATAGATTGTGGACTTATATATCAAGTTAATAGAGTAACTAATTGTAAAATTCCATTATCTGCGTATCAAGATTTTAGTGCATTTAAATTGTATTTATTAGATGTAGGTTTATTAGGAGCAATGGCAGATTTAGATTCTAAAACAATTTTAGAAGGAAATGAAATTTTCAAAGAATTCAAAGGAAGTTTAACAGAACAGTATGTTTTATGCCAATTAAAGCAATGCACAGAATTAAATGTATTTTATTGGTCGGCAGACAAAGGAACATCAGAGATTGATTTTATAACTCAAATCGGTAAAAACAATGTTCCAATAGAAGTAAAAGCAAACGAAAACTTACAATCTAAAAGTTTAAAAGTATTTGTAGAAAAATACAATACAAAAATTAATATTAGAACTTCAATGTCAAACTATAAAAAAGAAGACTGGCTTGTTAATATACCATTGTATAGTATTGGAAATATTGAAAAAATAATATGTTAAAAATGTTTCAAGGGACACGTTCCGAAAACATTTAAAAATAAAAAATATATTGACAAAGAGAAAAGAAAAATATAAAATATAAGCATAGAAAAACAGAATCTATAAAAACACAACAAACTAAGACTACAGTAGCGGTAGGGGCGATTAGTAATCGCCTGCACTTCAAAGAAATGACTTAAAAACAAATAGAGGTACTCCCCATATTGAGCATAAATCTTAAAAAAATTTTAAAATTCGGCTCCGGGCCCCTCTCAGGAGTGAGATTCTCCCTGTCGCTATCATTTTAAA
>CALVZA010000038.1 GCA_944372415.1 uncultured Bacilli bacterium | reverse complement strand
ATATTTGAAAGGAGTGAGTTTCATGAATAGAAGACAAAAAATAATAGTAAGTGTGACAGGAATATTTATAGTACTATTAATATTAGTAGGATTAACGTATGCATACTTCTTAACACGTATACAAGGAAACACAAACGATAAAAGTATTAGTGTAACAACTGCTAATTTAGCAGTTGTATATGGAGATGGAAATGGAGTAATAACTGGAGATAAAATACAACCAGGTGCAACATTAGATACAAAAACATTTACAGTAACGAACGAAGGAAATGAAAAGACAGAATATGTAGTAATAGTAGAAGATGCAGTAATAAAAGATTTATCAAATAGTACTACAACAACATTTGAATCAAATGATTTTGTATATACATTAACATGTACAAATTGTGATAACGATGTAGAAGAATATACAACATTACCATTAAAAGAAAATATATTAGTAGGAAATGAAATAGAAGTAGGAGATACTAAATATGAAGCAACAAGCGGATTAATGGCAACATCATATGAAGACACTGTTGGGAAATATGTTTACTCAATTCCAGAAGGTTGGGTCAAGAAAGTTTTATCTTATAATTCAATTGAACAAATTATAAATTTTCAAATTGAAGAAAATGTTGCAGAAAAAACATTAAGTATAGCAGAAGATGATTATGGAACAAGTTATTATTATAGAGGAGATGTAACAAATAATTATGTAAGCTTTGCAGGATTTATATGGAGAATAGTAAGAATAAATGGAGACGGCAGTATTCGATTAATATTGAATGGAATAACTAGTGAAGTAAAAAAAGAAGGAGAATCTAACTATGCAGGTACAAGTACAGGTTTTAGTAAATTGTATAGTCAAAACGCATATATAGGTTATATGTATGGAATACCAGGAAGTACAACATATGCTGCAGAACATGATAATATAAATGATAGTACAATAAAAGATAATGTAGATTTGTTTTATGAAACATATTTGAAAGATAGCTATTCAAATTATTTGGCAGATACTATATTTTGTGGTGATAAAGGTTTAGCCTCATCTGGAATAGGAGGAATTTCATTACAACTAGGTTATGGAAAAAATACAACTTTTTATGCTGCTTCACAAAGATTATATTATAGTACGGGAACAACTAGTATAACAGAAGCAACGCCAACATTAAAATGTGCAACTGGAGATACTAATGATTATTCAAGGTATACGGTAGAAAAATATATAACGCCAAGTGGAGGGCAGACAAATGGCGATTTAACATATCCTATAGCTTTACTCTCTGCAGATGAATTAGTAATGGCAGGAGCATTTAAAGGAATACAAAATACAAATTATTATTTATATGATGATATTTCCTGGTGGACAATGACTCCATATAATGGCCCAGAATATGCATTTTTAAGTTCGGCTAGTAATAGTCTTGGATCAGTTTATCTTGATGGAGGAACTGGTACTCGCCCTGTTATTAATTTAAAGTCTAGTGTATCAGTAAATGCGGGAGATGGTACAGAAGAAAATCCTTATACTGTGAAACTTAGTTAATTCCATATTTTATTTAAAATATTTTATTATTTATAAAATCTTTCATTTTAAAAATATAAAGTGAGAGGTTTTATATAAAATGTACCCAATGTCAAGGACTAAATAAAATAGCGTGAGGTTTTAGGTAATAGCTTCAAATAGATGATTTCGGTATTGTATCGGAGTCATTTTTTTAGATTACGTTGATATCTATAATTATTATAATATTCAATATAATCTTTTATTTCGTTACATACATTTCTAAAAGTAAAACAAGTATCTAAATTCAATTCATCTTTCTTATGCCCAAAATAAGATTCCTGTGGAGCATTATCCCAACAGTTTCCTCTTCTGGACATTGATTGACCTATATTATATTTTTTAATAAATCATGAAATTTTGGACTAGTATAATGTACTCCTTGATCTGAATGCATTATAACATTTTTGTTTAATACTATATGTTTTTTACGATGTAATTTTTTTACAGTTTCTAATGAAATACCTATAGTCATACTTTCACTTATATAATAAGCAAGTATTTCGTGGGTTTCAGCATCTTTTATAGTTGATAAATAACATTTTTTATTATTACCATAAAGTAAGTATGTTATATCAGTTAAAAGTACATTATATGGAATACCAGTCTTAAATACACGATTAACAATGTTTTCGCAAGTACTATGTTTTTTTGTAGCTTTCATCTTTCTTCTATATGGATTGGCTTGTCTAATTGGACATTTTAACCCAAATTTTTTCATTAACCTTCTTATTTTTTTAAGATTAAAATGGACTTTAAATTCATTATCGAGAACCATCATTATTTATCTAGCACCTTTTTTACGTTTCTTAAATTTATATGCTTTTAAAATCAAATTAAAATCTTTTTGGTCTTTATTATTTCTTTCAATTCTTTTATTTTCATTTTTTAAATAATTATAATAACCTGATTTTGAAACTCCAATACAGTTACATAAGTATAAAGTCATTCTTTTTAAATTATATTTATCAATAATATATTTTATTGTTTCAAATTTGATATTGATTTGATATCTGTTAAAATTCGCATTTCTATCAGTTCGTTTTTTTATAATAATTTATTTTCTGCTTCAAGCAATTTTATTTTAGCTTCAGCTCTTTTAAGTTTTTCTTTATCAGTTAATTCTTTTTTTAATGTATTACCTGAGTTAGTTGTCCTTGTATCTGTTATATCACCGGTTGATTTTAATTTTTTTCTCCATCTGTAAGCAGCATATTCAACCCTTCTTTTTCCAACAATTTCAGGATCAATTCCACATTCTCTAAATGCTTCTTGGGGAAATTTTTTGTGATTTTCGCATTCTTTAACTAATTTATGTTTAAATTCATTATTATAAGAGATTACTTTATTAGTAATATTTTTAATCAATTCATTTTTATTTAATTTTTTTATTTGAACATCTGTAAATAACATTTTTGACATTATTACCACCAACTTTCTTACATTATACATCAAGATATAATAAAAACCTATAAAGTAGTTCTCACTTTTTTTATGAGTCCACTTTATAGGTTACATTTTAATATTTATATTACGTTAATTGTAAATTTAAATTTATATATATTGTAGACATATGAGTAAGATGGTAAAATATTATTGGAAAAGAGTGATTTTATGAATCAAATTAAATTAAAAAGAATTGGTAGTCAAATAGCTAAAGAAGTAAGTGATATATTAAATAATGTAGCTAGAGATAGATTAATGCATACTATTACTATAACTGGATGTGATGTTAGTAGTGATTTAAGTTATGCTAAAATTTATTTTACATGTGTATTAGATATAGATAAAAAAGAAATAGAAAAAGAATTAGAAGAAGCTAGTGGATATATAAGACATGAATTATCAGAAAGAATAGATATTAGGCATACTCCTAAGTTAGTTTTTAAATTTGATGAATCTATAGAGTATGGTAATCATATAGAAGATATTTTAGAAGAAATTCATGGAGAAAAGAATAATGAATGATATTATTAATGAAATAAAGAATAATGATAATATAGTTATATTATCTCATATAAATCCTGATGGAGATGCTGTAGGTAGTAGTTTAGCTTTGTATTTATCTTTAAAAAGTATTAATAAAAATGTAGATGTTATAATTAATGATGTTCCAGAGAAATTTTCTTATTTAAATGGATATAATGATATAAAAAGTGTTTCTAATAAGAAATATGATTTAGCAATAGTAGTAGATACAGCAACTAAAGATAGAATTAATTCAATTAACATATTAAATAATGTAGATAAAATTTTGGTAATAGATCATCATATTAGTAATACTTATTATGGAGATTATAATTATGTACAAAATTCTTCATCATGTGCTTTAATTATTTATGATTTGATAAAAAAATTAGATTTTGAAATTAATATATCTATTGGTGAAGCTTTATATACAGGAATACTAACTGATAGTGGAGGCTTTGCTCATGGGAATGTTAGTTATAAAGATTATGATGCAGCATCTTATTTAAGTAAAATCATCAATACGTCTTATGTATTTAGAAAATCTTTAGGTACAATAACTAGATCTCAATTTGAGTTAAAAAAAATTGCTATTAAAAATTTAGAATTTTATTGTAATAATAAAGTTGCATATTCAGATATAACAGAAGAAGAAATAAAGAGTGTTAATGGAACTCATGATGAATGTAGTATTTTAGTTAATATAGGTAGAGAAATTGAAGGAGTTATGGTATCAATATTTACGCGCATTTATGATAATGAAATTAGAATTTCTTTAAGAAGTAATGGTGTAGACGTGGATAAAATTTCAAGTAAATTTGGTGGTGGAGGTCATAAATGCGCTGCTGGAATATCCATAAATGATATAAATAATTATAAAAAGTTAAAAGAAGATTTAATTAAAGAAGTGGAATTATGTATAAATGAATGGAATAATAGTTGTAAATAAAGAAAAAGGATATACTTCAAGAGATGTTGTTAATATTATTTCTAAGATACTTAATACTAAAAAAGTAGGCCATACTGGTACTTTAGACCCTATTGCAGAAGGTGTTTTAGTTGTGTGTATAGGTAAATGTACTAAATTATGTGACTATTTAACTAGTAATGAAAAAGAATATATCGCTGAATTTGTTTTAGGATATGAAACAGATACATTAGATTATACTGGTGATGTTGTTAAAACTAGTAAAAAATGTGTTTCAAACGATAATATAATAAGTGTTATAAATAGTTTTATTGGTGAATATAATCAGATTGTTCCTAAGTACAGTGCTGTTAAGATTAATGGTAAAAAATTATATGAATATGCAAGAAGTAATGAAGAAGTATTATTACCTAGTAGAAAAGTTTTAATTAAAAATATAGAAATATTAGAAATAAATGAAAAAATAAAAATAAAATGTAAGGTTAGTAAAGGCACATATATACGAAGTTTAATAAGAGATATTGGTGAGACACTAGGTACTTATGCAACAATGACTAGTTTAGTAAGAACAAGTCAAGGGAAATATAATTTAATTGATAGTTATAAAATAGAAGATATTCAAACTGGTAATTATAAATTAATTAGTATTGAAGATATTTTTAGTGAGTATCCTAAAATTTATTTAAATGATAATGAATATAAAAAAATATCTAATGGTCTTATATTAGATAATATTTATAATAGTGAATATATTTTATTTTATTATAAAGATAATTTAGTAAGTTTATATAAAGAATATAAAGTGGGAAAAATAAAACCTTTTATTATGTTTTAAAAAAAGATCTAGTTTGATCTTTCTTTTTTTATCTTATAGGAAAGTTCATAATTTGAAAAATAACAAAAAAATTAATGCAAAATAAAAATTGGCATTCAAAAGAATGTCAATTTTTACTATTAACATTAATTAGTTATTTTGTTGTTTA
>CALVZA010000037.1 GCA_944372415.1 uncultured Bacilli bacterium | reverse complement strand
TTATATATTTTCCTTTTTTCTTTCATAATTTTATTTGTTATATCATCCATAGAAATAGCTATGTATATAAAAGACAGTTATAAAATTTTAAATTTATCTAAAAATTTAAAAAAAGATATTGTAGTTGAAAAAATAGAAGATAAAAATTTAAACAATGATAACAATGAATATAAAATAAATTTTGAAAATTTAAAAAAACAAAATTATGATACAGTTGGATTTTTAAAAGTTAATGGAACTAATATAGAAAATGTAATTGTAAAATCAAAAGATAACAATTATTACTTAATGCATGACTTTAAAAAAGAAAAAAACAAATCTGGTTGGATTTTTATGGATTATAGAAATAATTTAGATGGTAATGATAAAAATATTATTATTTATGGTCATAATATGCATAATGGAACAATGTTTGGTAGTTTAAAAAACATACTAAATGATAGTTGGTTAGAAAAAGAAAAAAATAGAACTATTACATTTGTTACAGAAAATAAAAATATAATTTATAAAGTGTTTTCAGTTTATGAAATAAAAAGCGAGGATTATTATCTAAAAACAGATTTTAAAGATAACGAATTTAACGATTTTATAAAAACTATGAAGGAAAGAAGTATATATAATTTTAATGTTAATATTAATGAAAATGATAATATCTTAACTCTTTCTACTTGTGCAAGCAATAATAAATACAGGATAGTTTTGCATGCTAAGGAAATAGTATAATAGGTAATGATATTATATAATTTTATAAAAGATGATTAAATTGAAGTAAAACCCAAAAGTTTGACATTTACAACGAAGACTTACTAAAAGAAGTTATAAATATTATTTCAACAGATAATGATTCAAATTTTTTGATCCTTATCATTTAGAATATAATTTAGATACATGAGAAAAATTATGTTCATTATATTATTGCCATCTAAACTCACCATAGGAAAAAGTAAACCTAAAAAAATCGTGAATACATTAGATATGTTTTCCCAAAAAAACTTTCTTTTGAAAAATTAACAGCTGAAAACATAAAAAGACTAGAAAATAATATTAATAATATTCCAACAAATATTCTTGGTGAAAAAAAACCGTGCTAATTGACAAAAGAAAAATTTCCAAAATTAATAGAAAGACTTGATTCATATTTTATCGAACATGATGACGTTTCTCTAAACTCAAATGACATCATTGAATAATTTTTCTATTTTATTGAGAATTGTTACTTGAAAATATATGCTATTTTTCTGCCTTTTCGTTGGCAAACAAGACATAAAAATCATTTAATTATATAATGTACGGGAACTTAGTCGCAAAAAGATTAGAAACGCACATTTTTTACATGTTTAATTTTTTCAAGACACAGTTATAATATATCGCTTATTTTTATAAATTGCTAAAAAAACAAAACTCAAGTAAAATTTTTTCTTGATAAATTTTTTTTAGTATTTTATAATTTTTATAGTAGGGTGATCGTATGGAAATACCAAAAATAAAGCGTGATGAAACTAATACAAAAATTATTAATAAAAAAGAAATAATAAATTTTATAAAATATTATGCAAATGAGACTATTCTTTTAAAATATAAAAATGCTTTAAATAATCAAACTAAAGTAAGTGCTAATGAAGTAAAAGAAATTATAGATGCCATACAAGATAGACTTGATTTCTTTAAAAAATATAATGAAGTTTCAAAAAATTATATAGAATTAAATGAATTTTATAAAACTAACATTAATATTTTAAATGATTATTTTAATTTAATAATTATATCTAATAAATTAGATTTACAAATACAAACCTTACTAATTAATTTTTTAAATTTTTGTATTTCAAATGAAGAAAATGGTATTCAAAATGATTTAAATATTCAAAACTTATTTAATAAATTTAAAAGAGTATTTGAAAATAAAAAAAATAATCAAGAATTTAAAAATGAAGAAATAGAATTTTATAATCAAGTTAATGATTTAATGAATAGAAAAGATAATTTAATAAATAAAATAGATGATAGTGCAATGGACTATAAAGAAAATGATTACTTAACTAGAACTCAAGTATTATCAAAAAGTTTATATAATATTGGAAAACATAACCTAGAAGAACCAGATATAAATGTTAGAGGTTTTATTGCAACAACTATTATATTAGAAAGTTCATTAATATTAACACTTATAGTATCACTAATAATAATATTTAAGTAAGGTGTATTATGGAAGAAAACATAAAAAAAATAATAGAAAACAAAGAAGTAATAATTAAACATTATAATGAAACAACAAACATAGAAGAATTAAAAAATACATTAAAAAATATAGATAATTCCAAAGCAAATAGTCATGAAATACAAGAAATAAAAAATTGTATAATTAATAGACTAAATAAACTTAATAATAAAAATATAAAAAATGTTTTAGATGAGGCTAAAACTACTAATATTAATATAAGTAATTTTTCTATAATTGAAACTAAAGAAGAAATAAATGATAAAGATATATATGGTTTTAGAAATGATATATATTATTTAAAATTATCAAAAAATAATACTAATAGAATATTTGAATTAGACCCTGCATATATTATTGATATTGAAAATATATTAAGCAATAAAGATTTATTACAAAATTTAACAGAAAAAGAAATATTAGAAAAAATAAAGCCTTATGTTAAAGAATTAGATAA
The DNA here is from genome assembly GCA_944372415.1 of uncultured Bacilli bacterium. Lineage (GTDB taxonomy): Bacteria > Bacillota_I > Bacilli_A > RF39 > UBA660 > UMGS1124. Next base: position 903 of record CALVZA010000037.1, on the reverse strand, counting down.
AGTAGAAATGAATTATAAAACTAACTTAGATAAAGATACTATAATAAAAGAAATTAATAATATATATGATAACGAAATTAGAACTGCTTTTACTAAGAACATAAAAGAAGTGTTAAATGAAAGAATTAAACTAAATGAATATATTAAGAATAATGATTTACAAAATGAACTTTTAAATTATAGTCTAAATTCAAAAGGAGAAAGAATTTACTATATCAAAGATAAAATAATAAAGTTTGTAGGTTCGGAAAAGAAAATGTATTTTTTATCTGAAAACGGTAATGAAATAACAAATGAACAAAAAAATAAAGAAGAAGAATTTGAAAAACAAGAAGACTCAAATAATGACATAAACCATAATAATATAGTTGATAGTATAGATAATATAGAGCTGTTTAATACAGAATACTATATAAATTTATTAAACTATATAATATATAAAATGGGTAATAAAGAAACATTATCTATAGAAGAAGGAAAAATTATTAATAGATTTTTTATATTATGTTTAACAACAAAACAAGATATACCTAGTGAATTATTTAAAATATATGATGACTTTTCAAACTATTTAAAAGAATATAATAATTTTAGTGATTATGAGCAATATTTAGATAAAGAAATAATTGATAAATTAAAAATAGAAACAGAAATAAAAATTAATAAAGAAAAGAAAGATACAAAAGAATTAGTACTAGAAAATAAAAACCTTGGTTTTGTAGATATAACTTTAATTATTTGTTCTATGATTATAGCAATTATAATTATTCTTTATATAATTTGAGTTGAGGTAAAATTTTGTGGATAATTAAAAAAATCAGAATTTCTTTAAGATTTTCTGATTTTTTGTTTGAAAAATAAGGTAAAACACAATTTTGTTTAGTATAATTTAATTATAAACGT
>CALVZA010000036.1 GCA_944372415.1 uncultured Bacilli bacterium | reverse complement strand
TTATCTAATACATTTAACCCTATTTCTAATGCATTTTCTAATATTTTTTTATTTTCTTCATTTTGCTCATTATTTATTTTTTCAAATAATTCTTTTACAAATAATCCTTTTAAACTATTTTCATTTATTAATTTATTTATATCTATATTTATTTTTGTATTATCTTTTAATTTTATAATATTATTTTTTATAATAAATTTATTTATTTCGTTTTTATCTATTTCAAAATTTCTTCTTCCTGTAAATACTATTTCATAATAATTATTTTCTATTAAATCTAAATTGTTTATTTTTTCTATTAATTCTTCTTTACTTATAATATCTGTTACGTCTAAATTAATTACAATAAATTTTTTATCATCTAAAGGTATGAATTTTAAAGTTAATTCTTTATTATTAAATTCTCCTTCTATAACACCATGCTCTCCTTGCTCGTCAAACCCTATTGCTACTGTAGAACCTGGATATATAATATTGTTTATAGCTTTAGTATTATTTGAAGTTTCTGATATTTTTTCATAGTTACTTTTATGTATATGTCCTAATGCTATATAATTAAATCCTAGCTCTTCTAATTCTTTTGTTTTTACTTCATTGTATTTCTTTTCACCAACTTGGTCTAAATTTGCATGCATTACTAATATATTTATTTTATTTTGATTTTCTATTTTAAGCTCATTTATTATTGAATTTTCACTATAAAAATCTGTGAATCCATATCCATATATATCGGCATCTTCATACGAATATTTTTTTACATTAGAATTAAATATTATTACATTATTATTCCAATTAAAATTTGCATACATAGAATTATTTATGTATGGATCATGGTTTCCTGGCGAAATAAATATTTTTGTATCTGGTATTTCTTTAAATAAATTATTTATATATTCTATAGTTGTTTCTCTTATATACTGGTGCTCATATAAGTCTCCAGATATAAATAAATAATTAATATTATTGTTTTTAATATAATCTATTAATTTCTTAAATACTGCTCTTTGGTCCATTCTCCTTATATTACCAAAATTTTCTTTATCACTTAAATTTGTAAATGGTGCATCAAAATGCATATCTGCCATATGTATAAATTTCATATTTTAAACTCATATAATATTTTTTTGTTAATTTATTTTATAATATTACATTTTATTTTTTTATAACATATTATTTTTATTAAAATAAATATAATATAATTAAAACAATATTATATGAAACTCCCTTCTTATAATTATTTCTTAAATTAATTTATCATTTTTAAATTTTATTGTCAATTTAATTAGATAATAAAAAAATATCAAAAATATTATTTATTTAATATATTTGATATTTTTTATTAATTATTTAAATTATGTATTATTACTTTTATATACTAACTAATTTTTAGTATCATCATTATTATTTTCTGTAATATCTCCAAATAACTCATCAAATTTTGCTTCTATTTCTTTTTGTACATCTATTGTAAATAATTCGTCATCATTTTCTTCGTCACCTTGTGGTAAAATTACTGAGTCTATTTCAGAGGTATTATTTTGTTGAGTCTGAATTTTGTCTTGATTATTGTTGTTTACATTTTCCACTATTGGCTTATTTTCTACACTTTGTTCCTGTTTATTATTATCATTTTTTGCTTCGTTTGGAGTATCTTCAAATAAGTCATCTAAAGACTCAACTTTTAAGTCTTTTTGAGGTTGGTTTTTATCATTTTCGTCTACATATGGATTATATGGATTGTATTTTCTCCATTTTCCTCTAACTCCAACATCAAATTCTAAGTGATTTAACGTATGTTCTTGCAATTTTCTTGCCATAGGCTTTTCAAAGTAATAATATTTTCTTGCTTTTACTGGTTTTAATCCCTTTTCAAAAATTATACACAAGTCATTATCCATCCTTCTTAATTCATCTGGTGTCATAAGCGCTCTTGCTACAGATTGGTCTGATTCGCTTAGTCCTTGTTTATGATAATGCTTATCTCTGTTTATTGATTTGCTATCTCTAAATACGGTTTTTTCTCCCAATGCTTTAGAGAAATATTCTACTGTTTTAAATGAGTTACTTCCTAAAAATACGTGTGTATCACAGTTACCCATTATTGTTTCGTATGATTTTTCATATACTGCTTCTAATTGGTCTAAGTTTTGTAAAATAACACTAAAAGATATTCCTCTACTTCTACTTGTTGAGATTTTCTTATCGAAGTCTGGTATTTGACCAATGTTAGCAAACTCATCTAATATAAAATATGTTGGTACTTTTAATCTTCCGCCATTTTCATCTGCAAAATTATATAATTGTTGAATCATTTGGGCAAAGAATATTGTTAATAAGAAGTCATATGCTTTATGTGTATCTGAAGATATAACATATACAGCTGTTTTTTTACTTCCTATATCTTCAAAATTAATTGTATCTGTTGAAGTGACTTCTGCAATTTCTTTAGAGTCAAATTTTCCAAGTTTTGATTGTAATGAGCTTAGTATAGAGCCATATGTTTTTTCTGGCGCTATTTCAATTGATTTATAGTTCATTCTTGCTGGATGGTCATATGGTAATTGATTCATTAATTCTGTTAATAGGTTGTTTCCTCCATTGCTGTTAGCTGCTCTAACTAATTCTGAACAACTTGCTAAGTTTTGTTCTTCCTCTGGTCTTGTTGCCATTAAGTAATATATTAATGCTTTTAATAACATTTCTGCCATATCATCCC